>NZ_CP096975.1:0-372500 GCF_023277365.1 Stenotrophomonas sp. NY11291
TAAGTAGGGGACAAGCATTCCGAAGGCGGGCGCTCGGTGGTAGTCTGAGCCATCCATTTCCCCCCTTTCCGGCCTGTGTTTGGGCGCCTTGTCGCGTCCATGCCCCGGCCACCGGACGATTATTGCTGATGGATGCTTGGTCCCGTAGTCTCGAGCGCCTCGAAGCGGAGTTCCCGCCGGAAGACGTTCATACCTGGTTGAAGCCGCTGCAGGCCGATCTGCGCGTGGACAGCCTGGTGCTGTATGCACCGAATGCCTTCATCGTCGACCAGGTCCGCGAGCTGTATCTGGCCCGGATCCGCGAACTGCTGGCGCATTTCGCCGGCTTCAGCGACGTTTTTCTTGAAATCGGCTCGCGCCCGCGCCCTGTGGAGGCGCAGAACGCGCCGGTTTCCACGTCATCGGCGCATGTGTCCAGCGAACCGCAGGTGCCCTTCGCCGGCAACCTGGACAATCACTACACGTTCGCCAACTTCGTGGAAGGCCGCAGCAACCAGCTGGGCCTGGCCGCCGCCTTCCAGGCAGCGCAGAAGCCGGGCGACCGCGCGCACAATCCGCTGCTGCTGTACGGAGGCACCGGCCTGGGCAAGACCCACCTGATGTTCGCTGCCGGCAACGCCATGCGCCAGGCCAATCCGGGGGCGAAGGTGCTGTACCTGCGTTCTGAACAGTTCTTCAGCGCGATGATCCGGGCCCTGCAGGAAAAGACCATGGATCAGTTCAAGCGCCAGTTCCAGCAGGTCGACGCGCTGCTGATCGATGACATCCAGTTCTTCGCCGGCAAGGACCGCACCCAGGAAGAGTTCTTCCACACCTTCAACGCGTTGTTCGATGGCAAGCAGCAGATCATCCTGACCTGTGACCGCTATCCGCGCGAAGTAGAGGGCCTGGAAGCGCGCCTGAAGTCGCGGCTTGCCTGGGGCCTGTCGGTCGCGATCGAACCGCCGGACTTCGAGACCCGCGCCGCGATCGTGCTGGCCAAGGCACGCGAACGCGGTGCCGAGATTCCCGATGATGTTGCGTTCCTGATCGCCAAGAAGATGCGCTCCAACGTGCGCGACCTCGAGGGTGCGCTGAATACCCTGACCGCCCGCGCCAATTTCACCGGCCGCGCGATCACCACCGAATTCGCCCAGGAAACCCTGCGCGACCTGCTGCGCGCCCAGCAGCAGGCGATCAGCATTCCCAACATCCAGAAAACCGTGGCCGACTACTACGGGCTGCAGATCAAGGATCTGCTGTCCAAGCGTCGGACCCGCTCGCTGGCCCGGCCCCGCCAGGTCGCCATGGCCCTGACCAAGGAACTGACCGAGCACAGCCTGCCCGAGATCGGCGACGCCTTTGCCGGTCGCGATCACACCACGGTGCTGCATGCCTGCCGCCAGATCCGGACCCTGATGGAAACCGACGGCAAGCTCCGCGAGGACTGGGACAAGCTGATCCGGAAGCTGAGCGAATGATGCACGGATGCCGATGAGGCGTCATCGCACAAAACGGTGCAGAATCCGGTAGCAAGCGCGGGACACGTTGTGGATAAAAATGGCGTTTGAAATCGCTCCGAATTTATCCACAGCTTTCCCCACCCCTTGGGGGTCGGTAATACAGAGAGTTTCGAGGTCTGAAATTCTTTTATTTACAAAGACTTAGCGTTGTTTTCCAGCGATTCTGTCTCTACCAGCACCACCAAGCTTTTGATTTATTCCACATTTTTTAAAGCATAGGGGCACGGAACCACATGCGTTTCACACTGCAGCGCGAAGCCTTTCTCAAGCCGTTGGCACAGGTCGTCAACGTGGTCGAACGCCGCCAGACCCTTCCGGTTCTGGCCAATTTCCTGGTCCAGGTGCAGAACGGCCAGCTGTCGCTGACCGGTACCGACCTGGAAGTGGAGATGGTGTCGCGGATCGCGGTTGAAGACGCCCAGGACGGCGAAACCACCATTCCCGCCCGCAAGCTGTTCGAGATCATCCGCGCCCTGCCCGACGGCAGCCGGATTACCGTCTCGCAGACCGGTGACAAGATCACCGTGCAGGCCGGTCGCAGCCGCTTCACCCTGGCCACCCTGCCGTCCAATGACTTCCCGTCGGTGGACGAAGTGGAAGCCACCGAGCGCGTGGCCATCGGCGAAGCGACCCTGAAGGAGCTGATCGAGCGCACCGCGTTCGCGATGGCCCAGCAGGACGTGCGCTACTACCTCAACGGTCTGCTGTTCGACTTGCGTGGCGATGCACTGCGCACCGTTGCCACCGACGGCCACCGTCTGGCCCTTTGCGAAACCGACCTGGCCAAGCCCAGCGGTTCGAAGCGCCAGATCATCGTGCCGCGCAAGGGCGTGACAGAGCTGCAGCGCCTGCTGGAAAGCGGCGATCGCGAGATCGAGCTGGAAGTCGGCCGCAGCCACGTCCGCGTCAAGCGCGACGATGTCACCTTCACTTCGAAGCTGATCGATGGCCGTTTCCCGGACTACGAAGCGGTGATCCCGATCGGTGCCGACCGCGAAGTGAAGGTGGATCGTGAAGCACTGCGTGCCTCGCTGCAGCGCGCCGCGATCCTGTCCAACGAGAAGTACCGCGGCATTCGCGTGGAAGTCTCGCCGGGCAACCTGAAGATCAGCGCGCACAACCCGGAACAGGAAGAAGCTCAGGAAGAGATCGAGGCCGACACCACGGTCAGCGATCTGGCCATCGGCTTCAACGTGAACTACCTGTTGGATGCCCTTTCCGCCCTGCGCGACGAGGAAGTGATCATCCAGCTACGCGACTCCAACTCCTCGGCGCTGGTGCGTGAATCCAGCAGCGAGAAGTCGCGACACGTGGTGATGCCGCTGCGTCTCTGACGGAAACGCTGTTTCACGTGGAACCCAGAAGCGCCCGGGACCTCCCGGGCGTTTTTTTATGTTCCACGTGGAGCATTGTCGAAACGGATCGTAGAAATCCTGGACGTGCCCTGCTCGGCCCCAAACCAACTCGATCTCGCTTGCTTGAAGCAACTCGGAATCCAGGACGTTGGGAATTCGTCTTGCAGTGCTCGTCGGGCTCCATGCCATCTGGGTTCTGGCAGCGAGCGCTTCGCATGTCCCACTTCGTTGTCCTGATCTTCAATGGTGGAAGCAGCAGATCATCTTCCCCGGGAGGAGGTCCTTCGCTTCTGCAAACGGCACTGTCCACTGGCCGGCTCGGGGGCACACTTGGGCAATCCTAGCTTCTAAATCTGGGTATAAATCTAAAGCATGGTGGTGATGGTAGAGCCAGATTTCGTGGAGAAATGTATTATCTGTTTGTTTTTAAAGGGATTTATGAGCCTGAAACCCCCTGTATAGAGGGCCCTCGGCCTGGGGGGGAACCTGTGGATAGTTTTCAGCGCTGAGCAAAAGGGCTTTTTTATCCACAGATTGCCCACACCTTGTGTATAAGTCATACATGCCTCCTGTGGACAGTGTGGAACTAGCGTCCTGGATTTCTTGAAATCTGTGGAACCCTCCAAGGCATCGGATCGCAGATTTGAAGGAATCGGCGGGGTCATCCGTCGGAACCACCCGCGAGGTGTCCCGCGATGGCCCTGCAGTGCTCATGAAATCGGCGAAATCTGAGGGCCTGGACTCTGGAACCCCGCGCAGATTTGAAGAAATTTCGGGCAGTTCCTGCCCGGAACGGGCGCGTCACCCGCATTCCACGTGGAACGCGTCCATCGATGGGTGCAGAAGCTGCACCTTCGGCTCGACCGGCCTGCCCCGCGCCCGGCTTGACCGATGCAGTAAGCTGATGGATTCCCTGCCCCTCTACCGCCTCGTGCGGATGGTCTTTCGCGCCCCATGCAGATCCGCCGCCTCGCCTTGCATCAACTGCGTCGCTTCAGTGCGGTGGACCTGTCGCCCCAGCCGGGATTGAACCTGCTGACCGGCGACAACGGTGCCGGCAAGACCAGCGTGCTCGAAGCCCTGCACCTGATGGCCTATGGGCGCAGCTTCCGTGGTCGAGTGCGCGACGGTCTGGTGCGTCAGGGCCAAGAAGCGCTGGAAATCTTCGTGGAATGGGACGAACAGCGTGCCAATCACCCGCCGCACCGCCGAAAAGCCGGGCTGCGCCACAGTGGCCAGGATTGGAAGGGGCGATTGGACGGCGAAGATGTCGCGCAGCTGGGTAATCTCTGCGCAGCACTGGCCGTGGTGACGTTCGAGCCCGGGAGCCATGCACTGGTCAGTGGTGGTGGCGAACCCCGCCGCCGCTTCCTCGATTGGGGCTTGTTCCACGTGGAACCGGATTTTCTGTCCTTGTGGCGCCGCTACTCCCGGGCGCTGAAGCAGCGCAACGCCCTGCTCAAGCAGGGCGGGCCGTCGCGGATGCTCGATACCTGGGATCACGAGCTGGCCGAGGCCGGAGAACCGCTGACAAGCCGCCGCCAGCACTACCTGGAGCGTCTGCAGCAGCGCACTGTGGCTTTGGCCGGCAGCCTGGCGCCGCAACTGGGCATCCACGGACTGGACCTGAGTCCTGGATGGCGGCGGCATGAGCTCCCCTTGGCCGATGCCTTGCTTCTGGCCCGGGAACGTGACCGGCAGGCCGGGTATACCTCGGTCGGCCCGCACCGGGCGGACTGGAGTGTGGATTTCCACAGCATTCCGGGGCGTGATGCACTGTCCCGCGGCCAGGCCAAGCTGACGGCATTGGCGTGCCTGCTGGCACAGGCCGAGGACTATGCGGAACAGCGCGGCGAATGGCCGGTGATCGCGCTGGATGATCTGGCTTCGGAACTGGATCGCACCCACCAGGCGCGGGTATTGGAGCGCCTGCTCAATGGCCCGGCACAGATCTTCATCACCGCCACCGAAACCCCGGCGGCGCTGCAGGAACTGACCCACATCGCCCGGTTCCACGTGGAACATGCACAGATCGTGGCTGTGCCATAGTGGGCACACCAGGGCCGCTCGACCCCGGCTGGTATAATTCGGGTTGGAATCCTTTCATTCTCGGCGCATCGCCCCAAGCGGTGGCCGACCTGCGGAGCCTACGGCAAGCGCAATGAGCGACGAACAGAACACCCCGGCAAACAACGGCAATTACGACGCCAACAGCATTACCGCCCTGGAAGGCCTGGAGGCTGTCCGCAAGCGTCCAGGCATGTACATCGGCGACGTGCATGACGGTACCGGTCTGCACCACATGGTGTTCGAGGTCGTCGACAACTCGATCGACGAAGCGCTGGCCGGCCACGCCGACCATGTTGCAGTGACGATCCACGCCGACGGCTCGGTCTCGGTGTCCGACAACGGCCGCGGCATTCCGACCGGCAAGCACGAGCAGATGAGCGCCAAGCTCGGCCGCGAAGTGTCTGCGGCCGAAGTGGTCATGACCGTCCTGCACGCGGGCGGCAAGTTCGACGACAACAGCTACAAGGTTTCGGGCGGCCTGCACGGCGTCGGCGTCAGCGTGGTCAACGCGCTGTCGCAGAAGCTGCTGGTGGACGTGTTCCAGAACGGTTCCCACTACCAGCAGGAATTCAGCAACGGCGCAGCCGTGACCGCGCTGGCCAAGCTGGAAGCCACCACCAAGCGTGGCACCACCGTGCGCTTCTGGCCGTCCACCGTCGCCTTCCACGACAACGTGGAATTCCACTACGACATCCTGGCCCGCCGCCTGCGCGAGCTGTCGTTCCTGAACTCCGGCGTCAAGATCGTCCTTGCCGACGAGCGTGGTGATGGCCGTCGCGATGATTTCCACTACGAGGGCGGCATCCGCAGCTTCGTGGAGCATCTGGCCCAGCTGAAGACTCCGCTGCACCCGAACGTCATCTCGGTCACCGGCGAGCACAACGGCATCGTGGTGGACGTGGCGCTGCAGTGGACCGACTCCTATCAGGAGACGATGTACTGCTTCACCAACAACATTCCGCAGAAGGACGGCGGTACCCACCTGGCCGGTTTCCGCGGTGCGTTGACCCGGGTGCTCAACAACTACATCGAGCAGAACGGCATCGCCAAGCAGGCCAAGATCAACCTGACCGGCGACGACATGCGCGAAGGCATGATCGCGGTGCTGTCGGTGAAGGTGCCGGACCCGAGCTTCTCCAGCCAGACCAAGGAAAAGCTGGTCAGCTCCGACGTGCGTCCGGCGGTGGAAAATGCCTTCGGTGCGCGCCTGGAAGAGTTCCTGCAGGAAAACCCGAACGAAGCCAAGGCGATCGCCGGCAAGATCGTCGATGCCGCCCGTGCACGTGAAGCTGCGCGCAAGGCCCGCGACCTGACCCGCCGCAAGGGTGCGCTGGATATCGCTGGCCTGCCGGGCAAGCTGGCCGACTGCCAGGAAAAGGATCCGGCACTGTCCGAACTGTTCATCGTCGAGGGTGACTCGGCAGGTGGCTCGGCCAAGCAGGGCCGCAACCGCAAGAACCAGGCGGTGCTGCCGCTGCGCGGCAAGATCCTCAACGTGGAACGCGCGCGCTTCGACCGCATGCTGTCCTCCGACCAGGTCGGTACGCTGATCACCGCGCTGGGCACCGGCATCGGCCGTGACGAGTACAACCCGGACAAGCTGCGTTACCACAAGATCATCATCATGACCGACGCCGACGTCGACGGCGCCCACATCCGCACCCTGCTGCTGACGTTCTTCTACCGTCAGATGCCGGAGCTGATCGAGCGCGGTTACGTCTACATCGGCCTGCCGCCGCTGTACAAGATCAAGCAGGGCAAGCAGGAGCTGTACCTGAAGGATGACCCGGCGCTGGACAGCTACCTGGCCAGCAGCGCAGTGGAAAACGCTGCACTGGTGCCGGCCACCGGCGAGCCCGGCATCGAAGGCCTTGCGCTGGAGAAGCTGCTGCTGGCCTACGCGGCCGCGCTGGATTCGATCGAGCGCAACGCACACCGCTACGACCGCAACCTGCTTGAAGCGCTGGTCGATTTCGTACCGATGGACCTGGAAAGCCTGCGCGCTGCCGGCGAAGGCGAGGGCCTGGATGCACTGGCCAAGCGCCTCAACCAGGGCAGCCTGGGCAGCCCGCGTTTCACGCTGGAACTGCAGGAAGCCAACGACGAGCGCCCGGCCGCTGTGCTGGTGACCCGTCGCCACATGGGCGAACAGCACATCCAGGTGCTGCCGATGTCGGCCTTCGAAAGCGGCGAACTGCGCGCAATCCACCAGGCATCGAAGCTGCTGCACGGTCTGGTCCGCGAAGGCGCGACCATTTCCCGCGGTGCCAAGTCGATCGAAGTCGACAGCTTTGCCAAGGCACAGAACTGGCTGCTCGAGGAGGCCAAGCGCGGCCGCCAGATCCAGCGATTCAAGGGCCTGGGTGAAATGAATCCGGAGCAGCTGTGGGACACCACGGTGAATCCGGAAACCCGTCGACTGCTGCAGGTGCGCATCGAAGACGCTGTCGCTGCTGACCAGATCTTCAGCACGCTGATGGGCGATGTCGTCGAACCGCGTCGCGACTTCATCGAAGACAACGCGCTGAAGGTCGCAAACCTGGATATCTGACACAATCGGGACACGGCCGGTGCGCGGGGAGGCGCGCCGGCCTTCGACTCTTGAACACAGGTACCTGATGTCCGCATCCGCCCCGGTTTCCGCTCCGCCCCCGGTTCCGCCGGCTTCTGCCGCGCCGCGTGCCGTTTCGCCGTTGGCGGGGTTCTTCATCGACCTGGGCATCGCCGCCGTCACTCTGTTCGGCCTGAGCCTGATCAGCGGCCTGCTGTGGGGCCTGTACCGTGGCGTGGTGGTCGGTTACGCGAACGCACAGGCCGGCGCTGGCGCACCCGAGGCCAGTTCGGTAGCGGCGTCACTGGGCCAGCCCGGCGCGCTTGCGCAGATTCTCATGGCGCTGTTTGCCACCGGCGGCGCCGCGCTGCTGCTGTACTTCTGGCGACGTCCGGCCAACACGGCCGAGCGCCACGCGTCGCGCCAGGCGCTGCGCCGTCCCTCCACCTGGGGCTGGACCCTGCTGGTGGCGACCCTGATCGTGCTCGGCAGCAATGGCATCGCCTTCCTGGCCAAGCAGTTCGGTATCGAGCCGGTTCCCACCAACCTGGCGCTGATGCAGAGCGCGATCGCGCGCTTCCCCTTGTTCCTGGTGCTGTTCGCGGTGGTACTGGCACCGGCCTACGAGGAGCTGCTGTTCCGCCGCGTGCTGTTTGGCCGCCTGTGGAAAGCCGGGCGTCCGTGGCTGGGCGTGGTACTGAGCAGCCTTGCTTTTGCCCTCATCCATGAAATCCCTGGCACCAGCGCCAACGGCCCGGCCGAGATTGCGCAGCTGTGGCTGGTCTATGGCGGCATGGGGGCTGCGTTCTGCTGGTTGTACCAGCGCACCGGTACGCTCTGGGCCGCGATCGCCGCGCACGCGCTGAACAACGGTGTGGCGCTTGCCGCACTTGTGTTCTTCGGGGCAACGTAACGCCGTGTCCGCTTGACGAAAGATTAAGCCGCTACGCTACACACTGCGCATATGAACACGGGGGTGGATCCATGAAACAACTGCTGCTGGCCCTTGTCATCACCACCCTGGTCAGCGCCTGCGCGACCACGACCTCCCCTACCGGCCGCCGGCAGATGGTGGGCGGGGTGTCGCAGGCGCAGCTGGATCAGCTCGGCGCTCAGGCGTTCGCCGAAACCAAGCAGAAGGAAAAGATCAGCACCGACGGCCGCCAGAACGGTTACGTGCAGTGCGTGGTCAATGCCCTGGTCGCGCAGCTGCCGCCTCAATACCGTGGCGTACGGTGGGAGACGGCGGTGTTCGTCGACAAGGAGCCCAACGCCTTCGCCCTGCCCGGCGGCAAGGTCGGCGTGAACACTGGCATCTTCACCGTCGCCAAGAACCAGGATCAGCTGGCTGCCGTAATCGGCCATGAAATCGGCCACGTCATCGCCCGCCACCACGAGGAGCGCATCACCCGGCAGATGGGCGCGCAGACCGGGCTGGCCGTGCTCGGTGCGCTGGCCGGCGCGGCCTACGGCGAAGGCGCTGCCAGCACCGTCAACCAGCTTGGTGGCATGGGCGCGCAGACCGCCTTCCTGCTGCCCGGTTCACGCACCCAGGAAAGCGAGGCCGACGTGATCGGCCAGCGACTGATGGCCCAGGCCGGCTTCAACCCGGCGCAGGCGGTCGACCTGTGGCAGAACATGATGGCTGCCAGTGGCGGTCGCAGCCCACAATGGCTGTCCACCCACCCCGACCCAGCCAACCGGATCCAGGAAC
The DNA here is from genome assembly GCF_023277365.1 of Stenotrophomonas sp. NY11291. NCBI lineage: Bacteria > Pseudomonadati > Pseudomonadota > Gammaproteobacteria > Lysobacterales > Lysobacteraceae > Stenotrophomonas > Stenotrophomonas sp. NY11291. The sequence goes on from NZ_CP096975.1 coordinate 9,193, forward strand.
TGCGACGCGATGCACCGGCTCTGACGCCGGTCTATCAGCAGGCGCAGGCGGCCGGGCTGCGGCCAAAGTGCGGATGAGTGCGCATTTCTATGCTGTATTGCAGCACATAAAACGATTTCTCACGCCATCTGTTTCTGATACGTTTGGCGGCTCAGATTTTTCTGACAGTCCGACTTTGCCGCTAACCGGCGGTTCGATCGAGGTGAACGATGATTTTCCGTAACCACAAAGCTGTGCTTTCCGTCCTCGTCGCGACCGCCCTGACCGGCGCCGTGGTCACCGATGCCTTCGCGCAGTCCTCGCGTTCCTCCGAGCGTGGCAACCGCGGCGGCAAGCAGGCCAAGGCCGAAGCGCTGTACCCGAACGCGACCCGCGAGGAGCCGACCGTCAAGGCATCGGCCAAGCTGGGCAGCAAGCTGCAGAAGATGATCGACAGCTACAACAAGGAAAAGTTCCCGGAGACGCGCACGCAGGCCGACGCGATCCTCGCTGACAGCGCCGCGAACGAGTACGACAAGTCGCTGGCCGCGCAGCTGGCCTCGCAGGCCGCCTACCAGACCGACGACACGCCGGCTGCCGTTGCCTACCTGAAGCAGGTCCTGCAGTTCAACGGCCTGGACAACAACGGCCACTTCCAGTCGATGCTGATGCTGGGCCAGCTGCAGCTGCAGGAAGACCAGACCGCCGAAGGCCTGGCGACCCTGGACAAGTACTTCGCCGAGAGCAAGTCGACCAAGCCGGAAGAACTGATCGCCAAGGGCCAGGCGCTGTACCAGCTGGAGCGCTACCAGGAAGCGATCCCGGTGCTCAAGCAGGCCATCGCCGGTGCCACCGAACCGAAGGACAACTGGAACCAGCTGCTGATGGCGGCCCTCGCCGAAGCCGGCCAGTCCGGCGAAGCGGTGAAGGAAGCCGAGGCGCTGGCCGCCAAGAACCCGAACGACAAGAAGGCCAGCTGAACCTGGCCAGCATGTACATGCAGGCCGACCAGATGGAAAAGGCTGCCGCGGTGATGGACAAGCTGCGCAGCAGCGGCCAGCTCACCGAAGAGCGCGAGTACAAGCAGCTGTACTCGATCTATGCCAACACCGAACACAAGGAAAAGGACGTCATCGCGGTCATCAACGAAGGGTTGCAGAAGGGCATCCTGAAGCCGGATTACCAGGTCTACCTGGCGCTGGCCCAGTCCTACTACTACTCCGACCAGGTGCCGCAGGCGATCGATGCGTGGCAGAAGGCTGCCCCGCTGTCCAAGGACGGTGAGACCTACCTGAACCTGGCACGCGTCCTGCATGCCGAAGGTCGCATCCCGGAGGCCAAGCAGGCCGCCCAGCAGGCGCTGGCGAAGGGTGTGAAGAACCAGGCTGATGCCAAAAAAATCATCAACCTGAAGTAAGTAGGAATAACGCCTGAATGCCTGCACAGTTGATGCGCAGGCGCTCAGGATTGGTATAAGCTTGGAGGTTCCTGCGGTGTCATGCACCGCTGATCAGGGATTCCGCCCCCGGCATCCCGGCCCCACTATTGAGCTCTTGGCGCATGACGGAACAACTAGTCGTTCACCGGTACGAACAACCCGATGACAAGGGGCTGAGCTGGCCTCGCATCGTCGGCATCGCGTTTGTAATTGCCCTGCATCTGGCCGCGTTCATGATGCTCCTGATCCCCGCCGTGGCTCCCAAGGCCGTGGCTGAGAAGGAGCGCAACGTCATGGTGACGATCGTCGACGCCCCGCCGCCGCCGCCCCCGCCGCCGCCGCCGCCGCCGCCGACCGATACTCCGCCGCCGCCGGTGAAGAATCTGTCGCCGCCGAAGCCGTCGCCGGTCCCGCCGCCGCCGCAGGCGCCGGTCGTGGACGTGCCGGAACCGCGCCCGAACGACATCGTCACCCCGCCGTCGCCTCCGGCGCCGCCGGCACCGCCGACCTCGATCGAGGCCAGCGTGGACATCTCCTCGAAGGCCATGAATCCGCCGCGCTACCCGCCGGCAGCCTTCCGCGCGGGTATCCAGGGCGAAGTGATCCTGATCATTGATGTCGATGCCAGCGGCAACGTCACCAATGTCACGGTGGAAAAGTCCAGCCGTAACCGCGACCTGGACCGTGCTGCGATGGAAGCGGCTCGCAAGTGGCGCTTCAACGCCGCTGAAGCAGGCGGTAAGAAGACGGCAGGTCGCGTTCGCGTTCCGGTCAACTTTGCGCTGAACTGATGCGCCCGGGTGGCCGCCTGGCCACCCCCGCTCCCGGTTCGATTGTTTAGCTTAGCTACACCCTTTATCACCACACACAACAAAGGTAAGCGTCATGCTGCAGGAAATTTTCATCGCCGCTGCTGCCGGGGGCAATCCGTCCAACGCCCTGTCGCAGATGGGCTTCGAGCACCTGATCCACGAAATGACCACCAAGCCGGGTGATTTCGCGGTTTCCTGGGTCGTGCTGCTGACCCTGGTCATCATGTCGGCCATGTCCTGGTACTGGACCGTCATCAACATCTTCCGTGCTACCCGCCTGAAGAGCGCCGCCGATCGCGTCGTCAGCCTGTTCTGGGACACCCCGAACGCGCAGGACGCCATCCGTGCGATGGAAGAACAGCCGGCTTCCGAGCCGTTCTCGAAGATCGCCCTGGACGCTGCCCAGGCGGCTGCCCACCACCAGCGCGCTGAAGGCGGCGCCACCGGCGGCGTGGGTGAGAACCTGAGCCGTTCGGAGTTCGTCGACCGCGCCCTGCGTCAGGCCGTGACCCGCGAAAGCAACAAGCTGCAGTCGGGCATGACCCTGCTGGCCACCGTCGGCGCAACCGCTCCGTTCGTCGGTCTGCTGGGTACCGTGTGGGGCATCTACGGCGCGCTGATCAAGATCGGTGCCACCGGCTCCGCTTCGATCGACGCCGTTGCCGGCCCGGTGGGTGAAGCGCTGATCATGACCGCGATCGGTCTGTTCGTCGCGATCCCGGCCGTGTTCGCCTTCAACTTCTTCAGCAAGATCAACAGCGCGACCATCAGCAAGTTCGATACCTTCGCGCACGACCTGCACGACTTCTTCGCCACCGGCTCGCGCGTCCGCTAATTGCGGCGCGCGTCACCCAGCGACGAACGTAAGTAGTCACCAAGATCTAGACGGAGCCCGTTATGGCTTTCAGTAGTGGTAACAGCGGCGGCCCCATGGCCGACATCAACGTTACGCCCCTCGTGGACGTGATGCTGGTGCTGCTGATCATCTTCATCATCACGGCGCCCCTGATGTCCCACAAGGTCAAGGTGGATCTGCCGGAAGCCAACCTGATCCAGAAGCCGGAAGATGCTGAAAAGCGTTCCGGACCGATCACCCTGGCAGTCAAGGAAGACGGCTCGATCTACTGGAACGACGAAGAAATCAACAAGCAGACTCTCGAGTCGCGCTTGGCGACCGCCGCCCAGCAGACCCCGCAGCCGCCGCTGAACCTGCGTGGTGACCGCACCACCAAGATGCGTGTCATCAACGACCTGACCAAGGTCGCGCAGGAGCAGGGCATGCTTGACGTCGGCTTCGTCGCGACCAAAGAAAAGGGGCAATAAGCCATGGCATTCAGTAGTGGTGGTGGCAAGGGCCCCATGGCAGACATCAACGTCACGCCCCTCGTGGACGTGATGCTGGTTCTGCTGATCATCTTCATCGTGACCGCGCCGATCATGACGTACCCGATCGCCGTGGACCTGCCGCAGCGCGTGCTCAACCCACCGCCGCAGCTGGTCGAACCGCCGCCGCCGATCGAACTGAAGATCGACGCCAGCAACCAGGTCTCGTGGAACAACAGCCCGATCAATACCAGCGAGCTGCAGCAGCGGATGGAGCAGGAGGTCCAGCGTGACCCGACCAACCAGCCGGAACTGCGCATCGACGCCAGCCCGGATTCCGAGTACGACGTGATGGCCAAGGTTCTGGCCGCTGCGAAGAACGCTCAGATGAAGAAGATCGGTTTTGTGCAGCAGTAATCGCTACACCGCAACACAACAGTCATGACGCGACTGCAGACGCCCCTGGAAACAGGGGCGTCTTTTTTGTTCTCATCCTGGCACACGGGTCGAGGTTGGATCCCATCGGGTGGCATGCGCCGCTATGATCGGCGGATGCTCGCCCTCTTCGACTCCCTGCGCCACTGGCTCGACGGCATCGCCCACCTCGGCACGATCCTGGCGGTAGCCTACCTGCTGTACCTGTTCGCGCTGGCGGGCTGGATCATGCTGCAGAAGCGCGAGCCGGTGGCGACGCTGAGCTGGATCCTGTCGCTGGCGCTGCTGCCGTACCTGGGCCTCTTCATCTACTACCTGCTGGGCCCACAGAAGGTGAAGCGGCAGCGTTTGCGCCGTGGCCGCGCGCGGTCGGGCATGGAGCACTACAGCGACGTCTGCCCACCCGACGCCGACTGCACCGAGCTGGCCAAGATCGCCCAGGCCACGACCGGGCTTGCGCCGAGCAGCGCCACCGAAGTGACCTGGCTGGTGGACGGCGCGGCGACCTACGCGGCGCTGCTTGAGGCCGTCGCACAGGCACGCGACCACGTGCATCTGGAGTACTACATCTTCAACCCGGACCATGCCGGAACCGCCCTGCGTGACGCGCTGGTGGAACGTGCACAGGCCGGCGTGCAGGTGCGCCTGCTGCTCGATGCCGTAGGCTCTTCCGCCCTGCCCCGCCGCTTCCTGCAGCCGCTGCTCGACGCCGGTGGCGAAGCGATCTGGTTCCACCCACGGCAGCTGCTGAAGCCGTTCAAGCGCCCGTGGTTGAACCTGCGTACCCACCGCAAGCTGGTGATCGTCGATGGGCGCCTCGCCTTCACCGGTGGCATCAACATCACCGACGACGAGGATGAAAGCCGCAGGGCGGATGCCTACCGCGACCTGCACATGCGCATCCGCGGCCACGTGGTGCGCAGCCTGCAGCTGGTGTTTGCCGAGGACTGGCTCTACGCAAGTGGGCAGGATCCCTCGCGCATGGACATCGCCCGTCTGTGGCCGGCCGACATGCCGCTGCGCGGCGATGGTGCGATCAACGCCCAGGTGCTGGTCTCCGGTCCGGACTCGGGCTGGGAAACGATCCATCGCCTGCACGTGGCGGCGATCCAGGAAGCGCATGAGCGTGTCTGGCTGGTCACGCCCTACTTCGTGCCGGGCGAAGCGGCGCGGATGGCGTTGACCTCGGCCGCGCTGGGCGGCCTGGACGTGCGCCTGCTGGTACCGAAGATGAGCGATTCCTGGTTCGTCACCCAGGCCGCCCGCTCCTACTTCGACGAGCTGCTGCATGCCGGGGTGAAGATCTACGAGTACGGCCCGCGCATGCTGCATACCAAGGCCTTCATCGCCGATGACGGCGTCTGCATCGTTGGCAGTGCCAACTTCGATCACCGCAGCTTCCGGCTGAACTTCGAGCTGTCGATGATGATCAGCGACCGTGACCGGGTGGCTTCCCTGGCCGAACTGCTGCAGGGTGAGTTCGACCGTTCCACGCGGGTGCGCGACCAGGCCGGCCGCTCGTTGTGGCTGCACCGCCTGCCCGAGGCCTTCGCCCGGCTGGCCTCGCCGCTGCTCTGACGCAGCGCTACACTGCGGCGATCACCCGGGGAGCCCCACTATGTACTGGTTGTACCTGCTGCTGGCGCTGGGCTGTTTCGCCTTCGCGCTGAAGACCCCCAGCGCCGGGCTGATGACTCTGTGCCTGCTGGCCGCCCTCGCCTTCCTGCTGGCCTGGGTACGAGGCCGCTACGTGGCCCGCTTCGGTGATCTGCAGCGCGACCCTGCCACCCTGGTCGATGCCGAGGAACTGCGCCGCCTGCGCGAGCGGGCCCAGGCCCGCCCCGGTGACGACCACAACGATCACGATCCATCCCCTCTTTCCAAGTAGTTCCGTTCCATGACCCAGCTCAGCGTCAACGTCAACAAGATCGCCGTCCTGCGCAATTCGCGCGGCGCTGCCGAACCGGACGTGGTGCGTGCCGCCCAGGCCTGCCTAGATGCCGGCGCGCATGGCATCACCGTGCATCCGCGACCGGACCGCCGCCATATCACCGCCGAGGACGTGCTTGCGCTGTCCACACTGACCCGCGCGCGCGGTGTCGAGTTCAACATCGAAGGCAACCCGTTCGCGCCGCCGCGCGAGGGTTACCCCGGCCTGCTGCCGCTGTGCGCGCAGACCCGCCCGGCGCAGGCCACCCTGGTGCCTGACGGGGACGGCCAGATCACCTCCGATCATGGTTTCGACTTCGAGCGGGATGCCGAGCGGCTGCGCCCGCTGATTGCCGAACTGAAAGCGATGGGTTGCCGCGTCAGCCTGTTTGTCGACGCGGGCAACCCGCTGCTGGAGCAGGCGGCCGAAGTCGGGGCCGATCGCATCGAGCTGTACACCGGCCCCTACGCCGAAGCCCACGCGGCCGGCGATGCTGACGCGATGCTGGTGCTGTTCGCCACTGCTGCACGCCGTGCGCAGGCCGTCGGCCTGGGCGTGAACGCCGGCCACGATCTGTCGCAGGACAACCTGCGCGATTTCCTGGCCCACGTGCCGGACGTGCTGGAGGTGTCGATCGGCCACGCGCTGATCGGCGAGGCGCTGTATGAAGGGCTGGATGCTACGGTGCGCGGCTACCTGGCGCTGCTCTGATGCATTGCAGCCGAGCGTAGGCTCGGCTCTACAAGGTCTCTGCATCAACTGTAGAGCCGAGCCCATGCTCGGCTCAGCACCGCCCTGAACCCTTCAGGCGGCCGTCGCAGCCATTGAGACGGCCACGATGTACGCTGCCACAATGGGTATTGCGATCAAGGGCCGAGGTTCCACGTCCCACCTTGCCGGGCGCTTTGAAAGCACCGTCAGCGAGGCGGTGGACGACGGCTGGGCGGTGGACGAGAGCGAGGAGTTCCTTGCCCCGCGCCTCCGCACCGAGGTGCGTGCCGAGACCGCGCGTAGCATCATCACCCGCAACACCTCGCCGGACGTCGGCTTCAGCCAGTCGGTAAATCCCTACCGCGGCTGCGAGCATGGTATCAATACCCCCTGATTGTTCACTAGATAAATACCTAGAGATCAACAACTTAGGGGAGAATCGGTAAACACATTGCTCTGGCCACAAGCCCCGCGCAGTGCCGGCCAACACGCCCATCCTGGAGGTATTGGCCAACCTTCGTGGTCTGCAAAGAGAGTTAGAGCCCTGCGGCGCGTAGCAGGGCCGACATCGACGTACCCATGCCTTTAGCCACTCGCTCCAAGGTAGCGAGAGTGAGGTTCTTTTCGCCACGTTCGATCTTGCTGTAGTAGGCGCGGTGCATCTCGATGTGGTCAGCAAAGGCTTCTTGGCTGACGCCCAGATCAATACGATGCGCTCGGATCACATCTGCAAGTTTCGCTTGGTTCGTATGCTCGACCATACGAAGCAGCTTGTGGTTCTAGTACTTTAAAGACTACGCCTCTAAAGGTAGTCTACTTATAAGTACTAATCGCCTCTCCCATGAACTTTTACCTCGTATGTCCGGAACTGGAGTTCACTCTTGAGCTTCCCTTTTCTCCCATGGGCAGGGAGCAAGTCGCAATGCAGGTGCGTCGAATGCAAGAAGAGGAAGGGCAAGCAAGAGGCTTTGAGTGCCGCCTGGCAGAAGAGCTCTCAAAGCTCATTCCCCAACTAACGGATTGGGACATCAAGCCGCCTACGGGTGCGCAGATGGCATACGCGACTTCGCTTTGCGCACAGTTGGGCATTCCACTGCCTGCAGCAACGCGTCGATCGCGGGCATTGATGCAGATCTTTTTGGCGGAAGCCAAAGCGCTCCATGGCCAACGCAGCTGACAAAGGCCTTGCCAGCCGAAGCTGTGGATAAGCTTGGGCAAAACCTCTTCGCCAGATGACCGTATGGCCTACAGCTACCTGAATTTCACGGTGTTGCGGCGCCTGTGGTTAGCAATAATACTAACAGCCAACCACCCCAAGTTGTTGTCATGGAACAGGATGCTCGAAAGGCCCAAGTTCCCCTCAAAGGTAGAGGGGCCGCATCGCGTGTCCCAAGCCGTTTCGATACCACTGCAACAGTGGGAGTCGACGATGGCTGGGAATCGGTCTACCAGGAGATGGAAAACGCGCCACGGCTGAGAACTCAGGTGCAGGAAGAGCGAGCGCGCACAGTGATCAGCCACAACTCATCCCCTGACGTTGGGTTTAGCGCGTCGGTAAACCCGTACCGCGGCTGCGAGCATGGGTGCGTTTACTGTTTTGCTCGCCCTTCTCACTCCTATTTGAGCCTCTCACCAGGCTTAGACTTCGAGACGCGCCTGTTTGCAAAGACAAATGCCCCGGAGCGGCTCAGAGCAGAAATTAGCAAGTCGAGCTACAAGTGCGCCCCGATTGCCCTGGGGATAAACACAGACGGCTATCAGCCGGTTGAAAGGAATTACCAGATTACACGCCAATGCCTTGAGGTGCTTGCCGACGCAAAGCATCCGGTGAGCTTTGTCACCAAGAGCGCCTTGATCACCAGGGACACCGAACTGCTGGCGTCGATGGCCAAGGATCGGTTGGTTACGGTCTACTTCTCGGTCACCACGCTCGACAGGAAGCTATCTGCAAAACTGGAACCACGAGCTGCTGCTCCCCACGCAAGGCTGCGAGCAATGCATCAGCTGCATGAGGCAGGAGTACCGGTAGGGGTTTTGATCGCACCGGTCATTCCCATGATCACCGACCATGACCTAGAAGCCATCCTAGAGGCTGCTCACGAACACGGCGCTCGGGCAGCAGGCTACGTGCTTCTCAGGCTACCTAACGAGATTAAGGACATTTGGAGAGAATGGCTCGAGCTGCACTTCCCGGACCGCGCTGCGCATGTGCTTAGCTTGATGCGACAGATGCATGGTGGAAAGGAATATGACGCCAGCTTTGGCACAAGGATGTCCGGAACTGGCCCTGTAGCGGACTTGATCCGGAAGCGCTTTGAAAAGAAGCATCGTGAGCTCGGTTTCACTAGGCTGCCAGCGCTGGCCACTCATCTTTTTCAACCTCCCCAAGAAAAGTCGCCACAGGGGCAACTTTTCTAGCCGAAGGGAAAACGTGGCTAGCATCAGTACAAAGCTATGGATGCAGTCCGAGCGGCGCCTACAGGGATAGGGCGTCCTGGGTTTCTGAGTACTGATACCATCTCCCCGAAAAGGAAATAGCATCTCCTCCTCAGCGAGCTTAGACGGCTCTCCAAACATATTTGGTTATCCCGCTTCCTCATGAAAAGGACCAGCGTATGCCCAAGCAAGTGAGAGGTTTATCAGTCTACCGAAGCACGATTGAGCGGCTGCCACAGTTTCGTCTTCTTAGCGGTCCAATCACAGAACACCAAGCGGCGATGCTGGGATTCGACAGCCTTCCACTCGCAGGCGCTTCCATTGTGCCAAGCGCCGAAGGACCCGCGACGTTATTCAATGCCCGAGGCAAAGAGGTCATCCGAAAGGACCTTCCGATGGTCACCAAGTCTCGATCAATCAATACCTCGTGGAAGGACTGGCACGGACGCACTCACCACGGTACCCAGACAAGATCCTATGAGACCTATCCCAGGGAATACGTTGCACCACCTGGTGAATTCCTCACTGCTGTAGATACAGACAGTGGTATCGCAATGGCTACTAGGATCATTGACCGGACGGAGCCAGAAGAGAGTATTGCAAACCTCCTCAACATCTACCTGGAATGCTTCCAACACTTCGAAATCGTTGACCCGGACCTTGCGGTGCCGGTGAGGGTCGAGAAGATCAACTGGCGCATTCTCCCGCCGGGGAAGTTCCCGTTCGATAGAGCAATGCAGGTATTGGATAGCTATCTGAAGCAGTTGACCGACAGCGACCGCGCAGTCGCTAAGCAGCGCATCCGGACCATCACTCGTCACGAGCCCGACTTCATGGCAGTCGGACTAGGCGGTTTCAGTGAGTACATCGTCTTTGGGTTCACGCGAAGGAATCGGTACGTGTTCGAGAGTCCCGAGTCAGGCAATGCCACTTACATCTTCAGGAACGAGTGGGAGGCGGTGTCTCAGCTCACCAAACGCCAGATCCTTCAAGAGCAGCTGCAGGAGACCAGGATCATCCACACCTCGCGTTGGGCCGTAGAGGTCTCAGAAGAAATCCAACGGAAGTGAAGTGGTTGGGCAAAGTTTCAGAAGGGCGTAGCCCGAACCGGTACCATGTGACCCACGCCATGGATAGGTACCTACCGATGCGTTTACTCAGGCTTAGAAGCTTAGATAGGAACTCCCAATGAAGCCAACCATCCTGGCACTGGACCTCGAAGGTACGCTCATCTCCAACGCAATCAGTCAGATTCCTCGCCCTGGGCTTCACCGGTTCCTAGAGGATGTCCGATCGCAGTTCGAGGAACTTGTACTGTTCACTACGGTTCCCGAGGCACTTGCAAGAAGAATTGCCGGACTCTTGGCTAGGGAAGGCAGTGTTCCGGCATGGTTTGTCGAACTTCGATACATCCATTGGTCTGGAAGGACAAAGGATCTTTCCTATGTCTCCCCCCGCGTGGGTGAAGCCCTTCTCTTGGATGACCATGGCCCATATGTGCATGATGGGCAGGAGAGACTGTGGGTCGAGATCCCGATGTTCGGCTCTCCGTACTCGCCAGACGATGACGGGTTGCAGAACGCAGCTGAACGCCTGACCGATCGCATCATGGAACTGCAGAGTGCATCCAACCAGGGCCACATGATCGCCGGTCATGGCTGAGCAGCGCGTTGTCTCGATGGCTCATTGAAAGAGCGCGCATGCAGCGGCCGTCCTCTCTCACATTCGGCACAGTTAGGGATCATCACGCGGGTAGCACTCGAGAAATTCTCTGATAGCGTCGCCCCGGAGAACCCGGAGAACCCGGAGAACCCGGAGAACCCGGAGAACCCGGAGAACCCGGAGAACCCGGAGAACCCGGAGAACCCGGAGAACCCGGAGAACCCGGAGAACCCGGAGACGGCCACCCAAAGGTCGCCAGCAATCAGAAGTGGTGCAGTGCCGTTGCGGCAACCCTACTTTTTCCGGCAGCAATTGAATTGGTAGCTCCAGGCGCACCCACCGCCCAGCCAACACGCTTCCCTAAAGGACGCGCAGTAGCAACCGCGGCGTCTCCCAATTGGTGATGTCAACTCACTGCCAGCCTTGGGTAGCCATTGACCGCGCGCTATCGATTGCCGCGCCAGGCGGACACGCACGTTGGTACTGAAGGGGCAAATCTAGCCTGGGCAACGAGCGAACCCACCTCTCTATTGCGCACTTCACCCGTACCAGCGAGCGGGCCTTCCTTCACACCGAACGTACCAGTAGGGTCACGATCACGCGTAAATCAATGAATCAATGGAAGTAAAAAGAAGGCATGATTCTCATTTCAGTTGTTAAAGTACCGTAAGGCTCACGGCAAAAAAAACTTCTCGTATACCTGATAGCTTTCGGCGCCATGGCCTATGACGTCGAAATATGCACCGCACGTGCGATCGCTCCGGAAGCGACAGAAATCGCGGGTACGCGAGGCGTACCCTTACCCGAGGGATTCTGCTTTTTGGTCAGCAGGGCTGATGGAACGATCGTTCAGCCCGCATTTGAATTCTTAGCAGATGCCCATCTAACGATCGGTCCAAAGCCAAAGCTTGCCTGCAGCAAGAACACGACAGCAGCTATCGCGGCGGACCTCACCGACTTCCATCACTTTCTTGACGCAAGAAAAAAGCTCGTTTCCGACGTAGATGAGGATCTCCTCAGATCCTATGCGGACACCTTGACTGACCTAGACTCAGCGGTGACCCTGGACAAGCTCGCCGCCGCGACTATTCATCGAAGATGGTCGACCCTGACCAAGCTGATCGCATTCTGCGTAAAGCGGGGATACCTGAGAAAGGCACCAGCGCTGCTGAGCAAGCAGACGAAGCGAGGAACTGTTCAAGTTCTCGACGTTGGCGTCGATCTTCCCGGGCTGAACGACGCTGACGAACTCATCACTGCGCTCCATCCCGAGACCGTCGTCGGTATTCTTGACGAACTAGGTCCCAACCCTTTGCTCGAACGGAACGGTCTCGTTGAACTAGCATTCGCTACCACCGCACAGCGACTGATGGCTGAGCTTTGCTATCAAGCAGGACTGAGGCGGGCGGAAGTATGCGATCTGAAAGCGCAGACCGTCCTTGAGACTCATACGAGAGGGCGCGATCCTTTCAGTGCAGTGGCTATCCCCGTCGTCGGGAAAGGTAACAAGAAGCGCAACGTTCCCGTTCCAGTTTGGCTACTCGAGGCGCTGAAGCGTTATGCAAAAGGTGTTCGGCAGCGCCTCATTGACCTCCGACTGGGGTACCACAAGCTCGAGGATCACGGCGTCCTCTTCGTCCTCAACGCAAACAACCGCAAGCATGCGGGCAATCCGATAACCCCGCAGATCTTCGACCGGCATTTCGCCCAGGCCAAGGACAGGCTGCTCAAACGGCTTTCCAAAGAGCTTGACCTGGCTCGCTACGAATCCACGCAGCGCGAGCGGATAACCATTCACGCCCTTCGACACACCTTCGCCTTGTACACGTACATGGAGAAGCGCGCAAACGGTGACATGGATGCGATCAAGTATGTCCAGTCAGTACTGGGACACAGTCTCAGGGATACGACCGAGTCCATCTACCTGCGAAGCGCGAACGCATTCGAGAGCGAAACCAGGGAATCGATCAGGCTGCACCTTGAAGGTCAACCCTTTATGCGAATCGGCGTCGAGGCCTGACGAGCTGGAGCGCGCACGGCTCCGCGGCCAAGGCATACGCACTAATCCTCGCATGTGACCGACTCACCTATCAAATCAGATTGAACACGGATTGGAGCGTTACGTGGCAGGAAGAAGGTCCGCCCAACTGCGGCACGCCGTAGTAGTTGAGGAAAAGGTAGGCAACACAAAGAAATGGGATGTCCGCGAGAGCGCGGGTCGCCTAGAAGTCGCGTTCAGGCGCGCCGGAGACCTGCGCGACAACATCGTCAATCTCAGCCGTTGGAAGGGCATAGGTGCAGCGGCACCGCTCTTCGCCGAGGCGTTCTGTCGAGCTAACAAGAACAGCAGGGAGACGACTAGATCCTCTTCAGCTAACAACATCGTGAGTGGCCTGGTGCAGTACCTAACCGTAAAAGGGGTAAAGATAAGCGGCCCAGACGACACTCCGATGGATCTCGGCGAATCATTTCTAACGTATCTGAAAGGTGGGGATACCACGCACCCGACAGTTCTCTCGGTGCAGACCCAGCGCCACTATTACGGGACCTTCAAGAAGGTCGTTCTTGCACTGCACGAGATGGATCCACGGTGGAAGGTGATCCGTATTCCGCCAAAGCCGTTCGCAGGACTGCCACGGAAGAGCAAGCCCAAAGAGCTGGACCGTGCGGCTTGGGCCAACGTCATGAAGGCGGCTGTCGAGGAATGCATATCGACAATGGACGAAGTGTGGCCGCTTCTAGATAGGGTTCACAGTGCCCTCGCTCAGAAGAAAAAGGGCGACGCTGTATCGCTAAGCGACCCGGCAGAGGCAATTGCTCAAATCTTGGCAAACTTTGACGGTCATCTTCCTCGCCAAGCCGCGGTTCACAAGCTCCCAGGCGTAGGAAAGATCAGCGAAAGCGAGTACTTCCGTCTGAGGAGACTAGCGCACCCCATCGGCGGCGATCTGATCCCATTCTTTCTCGTACTAGCCATGCACTCGGGCTTCAACGAGCAGCCACTTAGAACACTCACCCTAGATGGCATATCGGAGCACTACCCGCTTGGACAAAAGCGAACGGTGATCAAGTCCTCTAAGCGCAGGGCAGGAACTTCCGCTCAGGGCGCGACACAGCGAGCAGCCTTCCCCGCTAGCGATCACCCGCTAGCGCCGGAAAGATTGATCAGTTTCGTGATTGCTTGGACCAAACGAATTAGAGACTACGCTGCTGGTGAGCTTGCCAATGACTTCTTCCTCCACGCCGTTTCCGAAGGCGGGCGGCACAAGCGCCGAGGAATGCACATCGATTCCTACTCAGCCAGAACCGACGACGTGACCACGCGGGTGACCGGTTACATCACATTGTTCTGCAAACGAAGGGGGCTTAAGTACTCTGGCTCCCAAGCAAACAGGCTTGCGTTCTCCGAAGCGGTTGATGGGCTGACCGACGGCGACGCCTTCGAGCTCCGAGCAATGCTAGGCCATCGGCTATTGTCAACTGGCCAAGACAGTTACCAGACAACCACGATGCAGCGTCGGCAGAAGGAACAGCTGGCAGGAGCCCTGACGGCACAGGAGCGTTGGGTGACTTCAAACGGAAAGATTGACACGCGATCCGCGCGGAGTGACCGCGATCAAACGGCAGCAACGCAGGGCTTCTGCTGTGCAGATCCATTCCAAAGTCCTCAACCCGGGCAGCGCCATGGGAAGCTCTGCACCGCCTATGGTGCTTGCCCTGCGTGCCCACTCGCTGCGGCTGACCCAAACGAGGCCTATGCCCTCGCCCGCTTTCTTCAACTGCAGGAGCTATACGAAGAAGCCAGGGCAGACCTTGGCAGCGAGATCTGGAGGCGAAAGTTCGAGAACGCCTACCTTGCTCTCCGCGATTCATGGATTCCGGCAGTGAGCACAGCTGCGAATCAACAATCAGCGGCGATGATCATGCTGACGACCCTGCCCGGACTTGAATAGCTAGGGCGCTAACGCCACTAGCGCGTCCACTCTAGAGAGAAAGCCATGCCCGCACTAAGAAATTTCGAAAAAGCACAGGCAGAGACTCTGCATCCTTCATTCCAAGTGGACTATGACAGTGATATCTGGACCTTCGCCCAGACCACGGTCGGCCAACAGAAGGAGTTTGTCACAGTTGACTGGGCAATCCCGCTGGCGCGTGGAGAATTGCTCACAGACCACAAACACAGAGCACTCCTCGCCGAGCTGAAGTGCTACCTCAAGACCGCCATCATCGAGGACACGGTGCGCATGACGGTTGGGTCTATCCCTGCCACCTACATGGGCTTGAGGGAGCTGGTCAAGTTCATGGGGCAGCGGAAAATCCACTCCCTCTTTGACATTTCGACAGCGGTAAGCTGGGAATATATCGAAGGTCTCGAAGAGCAGTACATGACCGCTGGAGATGACACCGGTCGAGACAGGGCGTGGACGCATGCGACCGCCTACAAACTCATCCACCCACTTACACAGATCTACGAGATCGCGGACAGATTGCGCGCTAGAGGCGGACAAGCACCGTCCGAAGCGCCGTTTGACGGACGAAGGACCTATGACGTCGTGACAGAGCCGCTTGGGCTTGCTCGAACGGGTGGATTGATGCCTGTCCCGGACGAGATCTCCGTACCAATCCTTTCTTACGCATGTGAGTGGATTGACCACGGCTCTGAGGATGTGATCAGACTTCAGGCTGAGGTCATCCCTATGCTCATCGACGCACGGAGTGCCACGGGCGCGAGACGAATTGCCTGTCTTCGTCAGATCAAACGGCACATCGAGGAATTCCAGATGAGTCCGATCCCAGGGACACTAATTTCCTGGCATGAGCCATTGACCGCCATAGATCGGATTGATGACGCTGGAGACGAGCGCGGGATTAGCGGAACTCAAAGCCTGAGACGCCTAATACTGATGACTCAGAGCGCATGCAGTATCTTGCTCCAGGGATGCACTGGAATTCGAGCTCATGAGCTGATTGGCCTCTCCCTGGACCACGATCCGACGCTACAGCACGGCGTGGTCAAGTCAGTGACATCGCTAGACGGACTGATGGAAGTTTTCTCCATTTGTGGCATTTCCGCCAAAAGGGAAGCGACGCGGCATGAGTGGACTGCCGGGCTGCGCCCGTTGGGCACAAATCACCTGCCGATCGTAATAAAATCCATCGAAGTACTGGTGCGGCTAATGGAGCCTTGGCGAGCTCTATCGGGTAGTAAGTCACTGATGCTTAGCTTCTCCCACGCCAAGTCCCTTCCGTCGGGTCCCGATGGAATCGGCCGAATGACAGCCTCCAGAAATTCTCTGCTGCAGCGTGAGTTCGCCGTCGAAGCCCTCACGAAGAAGCGTGGCATCGAAACGACGCAAGCTATCTACGAGGTGAGATCCCTTCGCCCGCAGCGATGGAGGATCACCTTTGCGCACTATGTCTTCCGATCCAAGCCGGAACTAATGCCAGCGCTACGGACGCACTTCCGTCACATGAGCGAGCAGATTACGGATCAGGGGTACATTGGAAACGATGCGGCCCTGCTCGAGAACTTGGAAGGAGAGAGAGTCATGGAGACCTCTCGGTTCCTCGTTCAAATCACGCTTGGCAAGCCAATCGGAGGTGGACCGGCGCAGCGGCTTCTCATGCAGCATGCCGAATCAATGACCGAGGCACTGTCCGAGATGGACGGAGAGACGCTGATCGATAAGGCCGTGGCATACGTGAAGCTCACCGACCTGCGGATATGGACAGGGACTTACGCGAGTTGCCTGATTGATATGTTGCCTGACCGTTCCAGTTGCAACCCACAAGCAAGCCTCCTCACTGTTCGCGCCTCGCCGAACTTCGGCCTACGGTCGCCCGGGCTGTGCGCGGGGTGCAAGTGTTGCATCATCCTGCCAGAGCATAAGGACTTCTGGGAGGATCGCCTCCTGAAAAATCAGGCCATTGTCCAGGCAGAGCGGACCAACTCTAGGAATCAGCCTTCCAAGATTGCTAAGAGTCGTGTTGTTCAGAGTCGAACAGTCCTGAGGATGATATCCAACGCTACCGGGGACGCTTCCGATCGTTCCGGCGAAAGTTGACGACATTGGCTCCATCGTCTCTGTTGGTACTTCTTTTCTGAAGCCGGGACACTGCTAGTTGGAGAGATGCGTTGTGGATGTTGGTCTTGTAAAGCAGAGCCTTTAACCTTGCATTCTCAGCCTTAATCTTAGTGAGCTCTTCAGCCACCGAGCCTCGCTTCTCCTCTTCAGCCAGCTCCTGAATTTTAAGCCAGACGTGCCCAAGTCGAGCGTGCCTTGATCCAAAGCTCCCTCTATTTACCCCTGCTTCGGCAGCGACCGAGGTAGGCGTGATGATCCGATGACCTGCGGCCATCTTTGCTTTCAGCAGTTCATTGGTCGGGCGTCGCTTCACCAGGCGGTCAAGAGCCGCCAAAGCCCTGTCCTCTACTGAGTTGGGTCTGCTCATTTTGCCGTCCGCTGATGTCTCATTAGTAGGCAGATAGCGTACGCCACCTTCGCCGCCCAATCATCTATGTGGACAAGGAGGACCCTGGAATTAATCCTGATGCACTCGCTGCCCGGCGAGATCGACATGCTTCAGACCCAGATGTTCAGCAACGACTTTGGTACAGGGTCTACCGTGACCATCGCAATGACGAAGCGCCGCAAACCATCGTGCTTGATAGGGCGAGCATGGCTAGGTTAGCGGGCTATGGGGCCGGGGTCAGCGTTGAGGTGCGGGAACAGATCACCAACCCTTTCGCACCACGTGTGAGTGCTACATAGAGGTTTTGCGCGCTCATGCTCTCTGGATAAAGGACCACGGCAATGTCTGCCTCGAGACCTTTCAGCAGGAGAGTGCTGCCGACTGCTTTGCGCGCAATGGGACGGCTGAGGTGACGATTTCGCTCCCGGGCTTGAAGCGCGGCTCCCAATAGATCTTGCTCTTGGTTAATAACGCTTCGCATGGCTGATCGACAGCAGTGCAGAATCTCGGGTCGATAGACCCGAGTGCCTGTCTGTTCGGCCAAGGCGTCCACCAGCCGTAAGGCGCTAGCCATGCTCCGCTCGGACTCAAAGGCGACTGCCTCAGCTTCTACAGGAGTTGGAGGGGTCTTGGCTCTCCCTCTACGAATGGTGCCGACACGCGTCACAAGATTTGGCGCGCCGACACCCGTCATCATGAGAGCGGAAAAGGTGGCCAAGTCCTGCAGCGCAGTAGGAGCCTGAAGATTGAAATGCCTCGCGAAGTTGACGAGGTCTCGCATGTCCACGGCTTCTACCGCCATTGCCCCAGGCGTTTGGCTGGTGAGCTGATGGCGCCCTTGGACATTCATGGACTCGCCAATGACCAGAACCGTTCCTTGGCTGCCAGGCGCATTGGTTCGTGCCGCAGTCAGCCTTTGTTGCACCTCACGACCGGCAACCAGCTGGATCCACCGAACGGATGGCGGAGCCGTGGTCAGATCAATGGGTAAGCTCGCCGTAAGAGCATGCCTTTGGGAGAGCAGCCACTGGCCCAGCTCTTCGTTACCTGCAATCTGCCAGCGCCAAGGAGTTCGAAGGCTACCCTCGGCTGGGAAGGATGATTGAACGTCCCGTTCCCAGTGAACCAGCCGATTTCCGCCAAATCCGAAGATGGCCTGTAAAGGGTCTCCGAGGACGCAGGTGGGCAAAAGGGAAGCGAGGGCGGACACGATGGAGTGTTGGACGGTGCTGCAATCCTGATACTCGTCAACCAACAGCCGGGCGTAGGTGGCTGCGATGGGTTGAGCGATATGCCCCGACTCCAAGAGTCTTCGGACTGATTCACGGATCGCGGGATAGTCGCTACTCGCGTTGTTGAGCTTCAAGAGTTCGGGATGATGGCCACTGCGCGTCGGGAACTTGGCGATGAGACGCATGGCGAATCCATCAATCGTCGAGAGTCGATAGGCAGAGCAGGGAACCCCCGCGCGTTTCAAGCGTGTCCTCAACGCGGTGACGCCAGCATTTGTGTGAGTTAGAACAAGGACCGGCCTGTCCCCAGCGTGGGATTTCAGCGCGTCGGCAATCAGCTGAGTTTTGCCGCACCCTGCTGGGGCGGTAATAGATCCGCGTTGGATGGCTAGCAGATCGATGTCAGGCGGCACGGGTAAAGGCCCAGAGTTGGTCTACTACTGCCTTAAAGCTGGCGTCCGCATCGGCGTAGCCGCGAGAGACGATATCCAGGACGATTGACTGGTAAGTCGTGAGAGACTTGAACCAGCTCTTCTTTTTGGTGCGCGAGACCTCGCCAAGCAGTACGCGAATATCGAGCGGATACGGCGACTTCGGCCTCAATGCTTCGATGGACGCCAAGCTTGTTAGACCGTTCGATTTGGCAACCAGCTGTTGGTTCACAAGGTCTTCACCGACACGCTCTTTAGCCTTCAGGAGCAGGGCATCAATTGATGTGTCAGGAAGGCAGAGGAACAGCTCGTCCTCCAACGTCATTCCTGCCCGCCAAGTCGTGAGGCTGCCACCTGATTGGAGATATGCCTCTGCAACACCTGGCGCGGCGGGCTTGTCAGCGTCGATGAAGACGAGGACTCGGTAACCCAACTTCATAAGCGCAGTTGCACGGGCAAAAGCGTTATCCGGAGTGCCTCCGCCTGCGTTGACGTATGCACCACCTAAAGCCAAATAAGATGGTTCTTTGTTGGCCACTCCCCATAGATCGAGGCCACGCACAAATCCCACCTCGCTTGCTCCCTCGCACACAATCACAGACTTCGCCAGGAAAGCTTCCGGGTCAGTCCGCAGCGTGCTTTGAATCTCGTCGGTTGAGCCAGCGGAAATGACGACATGGCCAGCCGGTCGTGGTCGAACCACAAGTAGCTGCTCACCTGAAAGCTCGCGAAGTGCCACAGGGGAGTGTGTTGTGAGAAACGCTTGGAGAGGCGGGGGCGTCTCCTTGGCTCCCAAGGAATCCAGCAGCCGCATGAGCCGATGGGGTTCCAATCCATATTCCACCTCATCCACCAAGGCAATCGGCGCTGACTCCGATGCGGCCCGTTGAAGTCCAGTCACCAAGAGTCGAGAAGAACCCGTACCAAGTGACCGAAGGGGGATGCCTGCCTCGCTGTGGAGCGCGATGGCGCCTTCGCCGATGGAGACGGAGTGCGAATCGAGTAAGGCTTGCGGCATCGACCCGACGTTAACCCCAAGGCTCTGGGCCGTTGTTTGGACGATTCCGAGTGTCTGACTCAGGTGGGGCGACGCTTGAGCGCCAAAGTTGGCGCGTGCCTGACGCGCTGCGAGAGCGAGCTGGGCTCCCAATTCTGCGCGTTCGTCGGTTAGCCGGTTGAGGACCGATCCGCGGCTCCAAGACAAGTTGGAGCTTGCAAAGCTGCCTATACGTGCCGGGGCCAATGCGATTCGTTCTTTCCAAGGCAGGCTTCGTTCCAAGCCTTGTTGAAGCGACCTATCGGAAACCAGCGTCCAGCTGGGCTCAAGGTCCGCCCCGACTTGAAGCTGCAGGGTAAGCACCGTCTCCAGGCCCGCGGCGGGTTCGTCTTCGAGGGTGTCAAATACCGCATCGAACCCTCGCAAGAAGTCCCCATAGACATCAATGTCCATCAGCGATGCTGGCAGTTCCCCGAATGTCACGGCAATACGAATTGGCTCTGAGACATCGAGGCCAAAAAAGTCCATGTCGCCGAAGGAGATGCTTCGTCGAGCACCCAAGCACAGGTCGATGGCATCGAGGATGGTGGATTTGCCACTGTCGCCAGGACCGATCAAACAGTTGATGCCCGGAGCTGGCGCCCAGTCGAGTGCCTTGATGGACCGAAAATTCCGGATGGCCAAATGGCGAATTCGAGGCATGGGGGCGTCCTGTAAGAGGCATGGTCAACGATCCGTGTAGGACGCGGACTGACACCAACTTCGACCACGCCCCTGAGGCAATCCTAGCCCTAAAGCCTTCTGCCAGTCATCCGCTCATTGGTGGAACTTGGCGCCATGACAAAGCTACTTCGCGAACTGCCCCCGCTTTAGCTCGGTAACACCGAAAGAACAGTTCCAAATTCACTTCTTCCGTAGTCGCCTCGCCCCTATACAAGAAGGCTAAGCATCCTGGACGACGGAGGTCCACTCATGGCCGGAAGAGGACATCAATTAGGTCGTAAGGTAATGAAGTACCACGCTTCAAAACGCTGCCTGGGAACTTGGATTGGCCATTGCGATCGTAGTCGCCTCGCCCCTATACAAGAAGGCTAAGCATCCTGGACGACGGAGGTCCACTCATGGCCGGAAGAGGACATCAATTAGGTCGTAAGGTAATGAAGTACCACGCTTCAAAACGCTGCCTGGGAACTTGGATTGGCCATTGCGATGCCCTAGGATTATTGGGTTGACACTCTGATAAAGTTGGACCGAGCTCGAAAGATCCACAGGGAAAGGGGGGGGGGCGGCATGGCTCGAAATACGTCTGGAGCAGCTGGGCTGGTGGTGGTCGGATTTTTCGCATTACTTGTCGCAATGTGCAATGGGGGCGGGCAGCGCGACTCACAGCGCTCCTCAGTGGATCAGGCACCGGTCGCTCCTCCGGCTCAGACGGAATCCTCTCGTCCGGAGATGACAGAGACGCAGTTCGTGTCAACCAGTACGCTCAACCAACGGTCTTCTCCCAACGGACAGATCATCGGAAGGCTCGACGGCGGCGACTCTGTTGTGGTGTATGAACGCAAAGGAGCGTGGGCACGAATATCGGCCCAGGGCGCCCCTGCCAAATGGGTCAGCTCGAAGCTACTTTGTAGCGGAAGCGGCTGCTACCGGCCTAATAATCGGCCCGTGTCACCCTCGCGCGAAAAGTTCCGGCCCGCACGTACCGATTATTCTGATGGGAGCTGTCCGTGCTCTGGATCACGCGTCTGTATTGGTCCTCGCGGCGGACGCTACTGCATTACGTCTGGAGGCAACAGGCGCTACGGTGTGTGACCAATCTGGCTGCCTACGTCGGCTTCTGGCCGATAGCGGACATAGGCCCCGCGGCGAATGTCCACCTCTTCTTTGGCGATTCGGTCAGAGCTCAATTCAATCTGATCAACTGCCTACCAGCTTGTCGACTTCGCCTGCGAAATGATCTTGGGATCTGGGAAGCTACCCTTGAGAGTGCACCGAGGCGACCGCGATGCCGGCCGGATTTCCCCTCAGGCGCTATGCCAGTCTACAATATACCGTCAAATACCCAACGGATCGGCTAGCGATGACTCCACCCTGACGCTTGATTGAAGAAGCGACCCAGACACTTAGGTCTGGAAGGGTGCCTGTTTCTTTCGTTTGGCGCGCACTGCTGTGCGCGGAGATCATTTTCTATGTCTGCAATTTATCCCCTGCGCCAGCAATGGCTCGGTAACATCCGTGGTGACCTGCTGTCGGGCATTGTCGTTGCGCTAGCCCTGATTCCTGAGGCAATCGCGTTTTCCATCATCGCCGGCGTCGACCCAAAGGTAGGTTTGTATGCCTCGTTCTGCATCGCCGTCATCACCGCCATCGCCGGTGGCCGCCCTGGCATGATCTCGGCTGCGACCGGCGCCATGGCGTTGGTGATGGTCACGCTGGTGCGCGAGCACGGCATTCAGTATCTGTTTGCCGCCACCATCCTTGCCGGCGTCCTGCAGATGCTGGCCGGCGCCCTGCGGTTGGGCTCGCTGATGCGCTTTGTGTCGCGCTCGGTGGTGACCGGATTTGTGAATGCACTGGCGATTCTCATTTTCATGGCGCAGCTTCCCGAGCTCATCGGCATGCCGTGGATGGTGTATGCGATCTGTGCTGTGGGTCTGGCAATCATCTACCTGCTGCCGCTGCTGACCAAAGCCGTTCCTTCGGCATTGGTGGCGATCGTGGTTCTCACGGCCGCTTCCATGTATTTCGGCTTCCAGGTACGCACCGTAGGCGACATGGGGGCGCTGCCTGACAGCCTGCCGTCGTTCCTGATTCCGGATGTGCCATTCACCTGGGAAACACTCCAGATCCTGCTGCCGGTTTCGGCGACTTTGGCGGTCGTTGGCTTGTTGGAATCGCTGATGACCGCGCAGATCGTCGAAGACATGACCGATACCCCGAGCCAGAAGAATCGCGAATGTGCTGGCCAAGGCTTGGCTAACACCGTAACGGGCTTCTTTGGGGGCATGGCAGGCTGTGCAATGATCGGCCAGTCGGTGATCAACATCACTTCCGGTGGCCGGGGCCGTCTCTCGTGCCTTGTGGCCGGCGTGGTTTTGCTCCTTCTGGTTGTTTATGGGTCAAACCTGGTGAGTCAGATTCCAATGGCCGCACTGGTCGCGGTGATGATCATGGTCAGCATCGGCACCTTCAGCTGGCGCTCGCTGCGCGAGCTGGCCATTCATCCCAAGAGCTCTTCGGTCGTGATGATTGGCACGGTCATCGTGACCGTGGCTACCCACGACCTCGCCAAAGGCGTGTTGACAGGCGTGATCCTGTCGGCGGTGTTCTTCACCCGCAAGGTCGGCAAGATGCTGATCATCGACGACACCCAGGTCGAGACCGACTCGCGCGTCTACGTTGTGAAGGGGCAGGTGTTCTTTGCGTCTGCCGGACAGTTCGTGAGTAGCTTCAACTATCTGGATGTCCCCAAGGAGGTCATCATCGATCTGAAGGACGCCCACTTCTGGGACCTGACCGCCGTTGATGCGCTCGACCGGGTAGTGATGAAGCTGCGCGAGCACGGCGCGACCGTTGAGGTGTTCGGTCTCAACGATGCAAGTGAGACCTTGGTAGACCGCTTGGGAAAGCATCGTACGCCAGGCGCCACACGGTCGTCGGGTCATTGAACAGATGAGCGAAGCGGGCACCGAGGGGTGCCCGCTTCCTTTTCGGCAGTCATCGAGTTGACATATGGCAAGGCAATACTTCGATTATTCTAGATAAATGGTTGCGATGACATGCGTCCCCTGAATGTTCTGTTCCTTTGCACAGGCAACTCGGCGCGCAGCATTCTTGCCGAAGCACTGGCCAGCCATTTAGGGCGTGAACGTATCCGCGCTTACAGTGCGGGCAGTCATCCCAAGGGCGTAGTTCATCCGGTGGCCCTGCAGGTGCTCTCGGAGATTGGCTTCGACGTTGCCGGGCTGTCGAGCAAGCCGTGGGAGGCATTCGCAGGTCCGGAAGCACCGCAGATGGATCTCATCGTAACGGTGTGCGATCGTGCCGCGGGTGAAGCGTGTCCCGTGTGGCCAGGCCACCCGGCTACCGCCCACTGGGGCATCCCCGACCCGGCCGCAGTGCAGGGCAGCGCTGAGCAGGTCCACAAGGCGTTCCTGAGCACGCTTCACCAGCTCCAGCACCGTCTCGGATTGCTGTTGGCGCTCAAGCCTGAAGCGCTGGACCGCATGGCCCTGCAATCGCAGGTGCGGGCGCTGGGCAATGGCACCGAGGCTCAGGGGCCAGATGGCAGCGGAGAAACAGCCCCGACGTAGTCGCTGATTTGCCTTGCTGCCTCGCGCGCGTATCGGGTCATCCCAATCAGCGTGGCCGAATCGTCGGCCAGGAAGGCTGGCTCCCGTTGGGTGATCCACGTGGTCTCGGTCACCTTGGAGACTATCGAGCTCCAGCCCGCCGGCAAGAACAGATGCAGGGATTTCCACGCATGCTGCCACGCCCCGCCAAGCGACGTTTCGGCATCAACAATCACATAGGACAGCCCGCTGCGGCGCAGAAAGCAGCCAGCCGAAAGACCCACCTGGCCACCTCCGATCACCACCACATCGACGCTGTCCATCGGGACTTCCTCATGCTGCCGCACCTGGGCGGTTCAGCGGCTCCGTGCATCGGCAGGAAAGTAGCGTTTGCCCAGCCGCAGGGCGACGTGGACCAGCAGAATCAGCACGGGCACTTCCACCAGCGGGCCGATCACGGCCGCGAAGGCTACCGGGGAGGCCAGCCCGAACGCCGCGATCGCCACGGCGATGGCCAGTTCGAAGTTGTTGCCTGCTGCGGTGAACGCGATCGCGGTGGTGCGGGGGTAGTCTTTGGCGATCAGCTTGCCCATGAAGAAACTGATGACGAACTGGATGATGAAGTACAACGTCAGCGGGATCGCGATGCGTACCGCGTCCATCGGAATCCTCAGCACATCGCCGCCCTTCAGGCTGAACATCGCCACGATGGTAAACAGCAGTGCGGCGAGGGTTACCGGGCTGATGGCGGGCAGGAACGTCTCTTCATACCATTGCACGCCCTTGCGCGCCTTCAACCATCGGCGGGTGAGGAAGCCCGCCAGGAACGGGATGCCAAGGTAGATCAGAACAGCCTCGGCGATGGTCCAGAAACTGACATCGATGACGCTGCCCTGCAGACCGAACGCCGGCGGCAACCAGGACAGGAAGAACCACGCATAGACGCTGAACAGCGCAATCTGGAAGATCGAGTTGAATGCCACCAGCCCGGCGACGTACTGGCCGTCACCGCGGGCAAGCTGATTCCAGACCAGCACCATGGCGATGCACCGTGCCAGCCCGATCAGGACCAGGCCGGTCATGTACTCGGGGTAATCGCGCAGGAACAGCACGGCCAGGCCGAACATCAGGAACGGACCGACGATCCAGTTCTGCAGCAGCGAGAGCATCAGTACCCGTTTGTCGGCGAAGACCCGCGGCAGTTCCTCGTACTTCACCTTGGCCAGCGGCGGATACATCATCAGGATCAGACCAATCGCGATCGGGATGTTGGTCGACCCTATGGAGAGGCTGTTCAACGCGCTGGGTACACCTTCGAACAACGCCCCCATGCCGACGCCGAGCGCCATGGCGGCGAAGATCCAGAGCGTGAGATACCGGTCCAGGAAGGACAGGCGGGAGGTATCAGTGGTCATGGGGATTTCCGGAAAGACGGTCAGTTGATCTGTGCGATCGGGTCGAGCCGGGCCTTGAGGGCCTCGCTGTCATCCCAGACGCTGTCTGAGATCTCCAGAAACGCCTTCAGGCGCGCCTTGATGATCTGGTGCGCGCGATCGAACGCTTCGGCTTTCTGTCCGTCCGAGCCTTCAACGCCGGCCGGATCGAACAGGCCCCAGTGCACCCGTACAAAGTCGCCGAACACTACCGGGCATGCCTCGGCTGCCGCGCTGTCGCAGACGGTGACGATCAGATCCATCGGCGCGGCATCCGCTTCGGCGAACTCGTCCCACGACTTGCTGCGAAGGCCGTCCACCGGGAAACCCTCGCGCTGCAACTGAGCAATGGCAAACGGGTTGACGCGGCCGGCCGGCTGGCTGCCGGCGCTGAAGGACTCGTAGCGGCCTTGGCCCCACTTTTTCAGGGTCGATTCGGCCAACACGCTGCGAGCGGAATTACCGGTACACAAGAACAGGACGCGACGGGTCATCTGAGCAATCTCTAAGGTGGGTTGGTCAGCAGCCAGCGGGTCGTTCGCAGGCCTGTTCGTCGGCACAACAGTTCTCCGTGAGATAGGCCACCAATGCGGTCATCGCCTCGAACTCGGCCCGGTAGCAGATCGTCCGACCACGTTGCTCGGCGCTGATCAGGCCCGCAGCCAACAGTTCCTTCAGGTGGAAGGAGAGCGTGGCACCAGGCAAGCAGAGCGTCTGGGCAATGTCACCGGCCAGCTTGCCGCCTCTGCCGGCCTGTACAAGCAGGCGGAAGATCGACAGGCGGGTGGCGTGGCCCAAGGCAGCAAGAGCGCGGGTTGCAGCGTTATGTTCCATGATTCTAGAATAATAGAATCGATTCCGTAGGACAACCCCGTGCAGCAGATCCCCAACTTGGTCCCAGGTGCCTTGGACATCCCGACGGCCACCAAGCTCAACGACCCGGCCGCGCAGCCGCACCGCCCGCGCATCCTGATCCTGTACGGGTCGCTGCGACCTCAGTCGTTCAGTCGCAAGCTGGCGCTGGAGGCGCAGCGGCTGCTGGAACAGCTCGGGGCGGAAACCCGCCTGTTCGATCCACATGAGCTGCCGATGCTTGACTCGGTGCCAGCGACCCACCCAAAGGTGCAGGAGCTGCGCCAGGCCTCGCTGTGGTCGGAGGGACACGTGTGGGTCAGCCCGGAACGCCATGGCACCCTTACCGCGGTATTCAAGAACCAGATCGACTGGCTGCCACTGGAAGAGGGCAGCGTGCGCCCCACCCAAGGCCGCACGCTGGCCGTGATGCAGGTCTGCGGCGGTTCGCAGTCGTTCAACGTCGTCAACGCGCTGCGTGTGCTCGGCCGGTGGATGCGGATGGTGACGATCCCCAACCAGTCCTCGGTCGCCAAGGCCTGGCAGGAGTTCGACGACGAAGGTCGAATGAAACCCTCGGCGTACTACGATCGCGTGGTGGACGTCATGGAGGAACTGGTCAAGTTCACCCTGCTGGTACGTGGGCGCACCGACTACCTGGTGGACCGTTACAGCGAGCGCAAGGGGGCCATCGAGGCGGCGGCGCTGGCGGCCGCTGCAGGGGTGGTGGAAACTGTTTTGAACGAGGAGGAAAGTGCGTGAACGCGGTCATCTACCACAACCCCAAGTGCGGCACCTCGCGCAACACCCTGGCGATGATCCGCTTCGCCGGGATCGAGCCGGAAGTGATCGACTACCTGGCCCACCCGCCCAGCCGCGCGCGCCTGGGCGACCTCATCAGGGCCGCGGGCTTGAGCGTGCGCGACGCCCTCCGGCAGAAGGGCACTCCTTATGACGAGCTGGCACTGGGCGATGCGGCACTGAGCGACGACGCGCTGCTTGATGCCATGCTGGCGCACCCAATACTCATCAATCGTCCTTTCGTGCAAACCGATAATGGCACGCGCCTGTGCCGCCCTTCCGAACTGGTGCTGGATATCCTGCCGAAGCTTCCCGGACCATTCCGGAAGGAAGATGGAGAGTTGGTGGCCGAGCACAGGGGAAGCCCGGCGACCTAGTCTGGGTGCTGGGCCGGGCTGGCCGCCTTTGAGAACAACCGGAGATCCTGCCCCATGCCAACGCTCCATCCCGCAAAAAGCGAAAGTGCGTGGCGTGTCTTCCTGGTGTTCCTACGACTGGGACTGACCTCGTTCGGCGGCCCGATCGCCCATCTGAGCTACTTCCGCCTCGAGTTTGTCGAGCGCCGCCGGTGGCTGACGGACCGTAGCTACTCGGATCTGGTGGCCTTGTGCCAGTTACTGCCAGGCCCAGCCAGCAGCCAGGTTGGGATGGCGCTGGGCTTGGCTCGCGCCGGCTGGCTTGGCCTGCTGGCCGCCTGGGCAGGTTTTACCCTGCCATCGGCCGTACTGATGATCCTGTTCGGATTTGGCGTTGCTCGATACCAAGGCATCCTCGAATCCGGTTGGCTGCATGGCCTGAAGATCGTTGCAGTTGCCGTGGTGGCGCAGGCTGTATGGGGAATGGCCCGGACCCTATGCCCGGACCGCCTGCGGGCAGGGATGGCGCTTGTCGCCGCCGTATTGACGCTAGCACTGCCCTCGGTCTTCGGCCAGATGGTGGTGATCATCTGCAGCGGCCTGCTCGGTCGCTGGGCGCTGAAAATCGAGCCTGCCCAGGGCCAGTTAGCTTGCAGCTATCCCGTCTCGCGAAGAACGGGCTCGGTAGCGCTGATGCTGTTGGTGCTGCCGCTTGTTCTGCTGCCTGTGTGGGTGGTGGCTAGTGGCTCCCCGTTGGCTGTGCTGTTGGAGGGGACGTACCGTGCTGGTGCCTTGGTCTTTGGCGGCGGCCATGTCGTACTGCCGTTGCTGCAGACCGCGGTTGTCCAAAGCGGCACGGTGACCACTGCGGATCTGCTCGCTGGGTACGGTGCGGCGCAGGCGGTGCCAGGCCCTCTCTTCACTTTCGCGGCGTACTTGGGAGCCCTGGCCAAGGGGCCGCTGGGTGGCTGGCTTGGAGGCCTTGTGCTGTTGGCAGTCATTTTCCTGCCAGCCTTTCTTGTGCTCGTGGGGGCGCTGCCGTTCTGGGAGGCCCTGCGCCACCGAAAGGGTTTGCAAGCTTCGATTGCTGGCGTCAACACCGGGGTGGTCGGGATTCTGCTGGCTGCGTTGTACAACCCGGTGTGGACGAGTGCGATCCATGACCGATGGGATGCCGCGATGGCGCTGGTTGCGTTCGGGCTACTGGCCCTCGCGCGTACACCGCCGATCTTGGTTGTGTTGCTGGCTGCCATGACGACCTGGGCCCTGCCACGGTAACGCCGCCAGGTCAATCAGGCGCGCCTCTGCAGCACAACATAACGTCTGCTTCTGGCCAGCAGCGGTCATTCACAATCCCTCGGTCAAGTCGAGTCGCAGGACGCGAACGTGACAGGCCCTAGCTAGAGATGTTATCTCGCGCGACTATTCTCTCGACCAGTGTATTGATCGCCGCCTCCATGGCGTGGGCAGTCTTGTCGCCGCTCTGGTTGGTGATGACGAAAATGCCAAGGTCATACTTCGGCATGATGTAGATATAGCACTGCGAGCGGGGCACACCACCATGATGGGCATAGTAGGTGCCCTTCAAGTGGTCGCCGCCGACGATGTTCCAGAAATAGCCGATGCTGAACTCGGAATCGAATTCGACAAGAGTACGGTGTGATTCCGTCACGACGGGCCCACCGGCCAGCTGGAACTTGAGGAACTTCACCATTTCCGGAACGGTCGCCTTTACGTTCCCCGATGCTCCCCAAGGCAACTCCGGCATGGGCGAGGTCGGTACCGCGTTGTCACTGTGGTAGCCGACCGCAAGCCGGGGCGCCTCAGCATCGCCCAGCCTGATTCTGAGGTCCGCCATTGCCGCGGAATCGCGGAAGAATTCGCGTAACAGCGACTCATAGTCGCTCTTGTAAACCGTCTCCAGAATATGCGCCGCCAGTTGGGTTCCAGCACTGGAGTAGGCGTAATCCTTTCCGGGCACCTGGTGAATCTCGACGGCATGCAGGTCCCTGAAGAAATCCGCCTTGCCATAGCCGGCGTAAATGGCATTGAGTTCACGAGGCGTACGCTGATCGGTGAAGTCCGCGAGCACCGTGTTCGCGCGTTCCGGCAACATGTTCGGAAGACCGCTCGTATGCGACAGCAGGTGACGGATGCGGATGGGGTCGCCCTTGTACTGCAGGTTCGGATAATTGCCGTGCAGATACTCCCGGACATCGTCGTCCAGCCCCAGCCTGCGCTCCAGGACGGCATTGGCCATCAGGGTCCCTGCCATGGTCTTGCTCAACGAACCGATTTCGTAGAGGGTCGCGTCGGTCGGAGGGCTCAGCCTGCCGGCTTCCATGTTGCCGCGATGACGGATGAATTCCTGGCCCCGATATACGACTGCGATCGAGGTTGAGTGGAGCAATGGCTGCTGTATCAGTGTTGCGGCCACCTCATCGAGGTCCGCCCCGAGATCCTTTGCCGGCACATGCTCGCCCTTGCAGCCGGCAGCCAAGAACACGACGGACAATACGAAGTAGTTGAGCCACCGCCCGTTTCGAACAATCCTCGAAATCGCTTGCATGCGTCTGTGCTTGAAGGGTTGTGGCAAGAACTCTCAAGATAGCCGAACACCGAGGGCCGCACACCTGTCCCTGTTCTCGCGGCGGCCGCCCCTGGCGCCAGCCAGAAGGTGTGCGTGTGGACGTCCGCTTCGTGTCGAAAGCACACGTCGTCCCGGAGCTTCGTCGGCATCAATGGGTGGAGTCGTTCGTCCGCGACTGGTAGAACTCGCCGATGCGTCGAACAAACCGCTGCGGGTTCGCACCGGCAAGATTGGTCAGCACGATCACGGCCAAGTCTTCGTCCGGGTAGACGACGAATGCCGCGCGGGCACCGCCAATGCCTGCGACCTGGCGCGGGCGATCAGCCTTCAACACCGGCCAGCCTAAGGCCCAATCGCTTTTCGCCCCGCTGTTCAGTGGCTCTTGCTGCCACATGCGCTGGACATGTGCATCATCGATCAACTGGTCCTGCGACAGCGCAATGATCCAGCGCGACAGCTCTTCGGCCGTCGTCTGGATTCCGCCACCCGCCCACAGGCTGTAGGGCATTTCATAAATCCAATGCGACAGGCGCTCACCGTCGTCCGGTGCCAGCGAGCCCCGCGGCGACACGCTGTAGATCGTGGCGGCTCCGGCAACCAGGTCATAGCTGTCACCGAACGTGGTGGAGGGCATGCCCGCCACATCGAACTGTCGCTGCGTCACGAATCGCTCGTACGGTTGCCCGCTCAACTTGACGATGATCCGCGACAGCAGGCCGTAGTTGGTCTGGTTGTACGAAAACTGTTCGCCTGGCGATACCTCCAGAGGCCGAGCCTCGACCGCGCTCCATGCCTCCGGCTCCGTCGCACCGCCAAAGGCCCCCTGCGAGTCGATGATCTCCGGAAGGCCTGATGTATGCCCCAGCAGCTGCCGGATCCGCACCCCACGCCAGGTCGCGGGCACATCGTCCAAATAGCGTGACAAGGGGGCGTCCAGGTCCACCCGCCCGTCCTGGACCAGTTGCATCATGGCTACGCCGGTGAACGACTTGGTGGCCGAGTTGATCGGAAACAGCGTCTTGCCGGTAACAGGCACCCGGTTCTCGACATTGGCGAACCCGTAGTTCTCCAGCAGCACTACTTTCCCATATTGCACCACTGCCAACTGGAGGCCCGGAATCCGGTGCTCCTGCATGGCCTGCTGGATGAAGGCCCTGGCCTTGCTGTTGGCTGCCTTAAGAGAACCGGCCGCAAGCGCCTGGGCTGGAAGCCATGCCGACAGGGCAACGGTCAGCAAGGCGGTGCGCAAGAGTGCAGGCAGCATAGATTTCCCTGGGCCAGGTCGTCTGGAAAATGGATTGGCGAGTGCCGACGGAACCGATGCCGGCCGGCAACCTTAGGCCCAGGCACCCGGGCACGACAGTGCAAAGAGTCATGCTCACAATAAGGTGGAGCGCCTGCTGTTCGCCCGCTGTCACATCAACTGCGACTAGCTGAAATCTTTGATCGCCTACCTGGCAGGGCATTCCGCGCACCAGCATCCTGTTCGATCTGATGACTAATGATTCTCAGGACTTGCTGCGGTACCGGTGTGCGGCTACCTCGCTATCACTACTTGATCAGGAAGTCATTCAGTGATTTTCCGCTTGCTACCAGCTCGGCTATCCATCGCGGTTGCCGCCCTCGACCGGACCACGTCTGGCCGCGCACTGCAGGATTGCGGTACTTGGGAGCGATCTTGGGCACTGTCGATTTGGCAGGCCTCCGATCACCTCGCTTCTTGGCGGTTTCGGAGGGCACGATCACTGAAGCGCCGTAGAGTTCCTCTATCGTGTATCCATGATCCTTGACGTACTTGTTGATCTTGGCGCGCATCGCTGTGGCCTTAGGGCGTGACAGCACTTTGGACTGCTGCTTCTCCGCCTGAGCAATCAGTGAGCGAAGTTCCTTGGCAGAAAGGCCGCTGATATCAATAGTCATGAATTCTTCCCCGATGTCGAGGCCCTAGCCTATTCTCAAATGACATTGCGTGTCACTCCATGTCCACTATGAGTCGCTCAATCTCAGGATCGACTACTAAAAAGTTTATCGTGTTAGCTACTCTCTCACTGCACATGATTTTCACGTGGCATATGGACCTGAGGACTAAAGACGCGCAGTGAGTGATTGCTGTGGTGTCGCCAAGAGTTCTTTGAGATCGCCAGTTTGAGGCATTGGATGAATCGACGTTAGACTCAAGCGCTTTCCGTAGCAGATCAGGGAGGCAAGGCGCATAACCGTGAGATCAATTCCCTTCATTGTCGCTGCCGCGTTGGCGGGAACTTCGCTGGCTGCAGATGCTTCTGAGGATAACCTCCATAGAGATCCTTACTTTGATCCAGGAGGCGCCGTCAGGTTCAACTATGGCTGGCTCGACTACGGGCCGACCAGCCGCCTGCAGCTTGAACTGCTGCGTGCAGACCTTGACGCTGGAACCGGACCGTTTTCCTTCTCTGCCCAATACCGCTGGTACGATGGCTTCGACGCCGTGCATCACGCCTACGCGGGCTGGCAGTTCTCCGATGCTACCCAGCTCAAGGCAGGTATCCAGCAAGTCCCGTTCGGGCTGCTCCCCACCGTTTCGCAGAGTTTCTGGTTCGGCTCCGGCTACTACCTGGGCATCGAGGATGATTACGATCCGGGCCTTGTGGTGATTCACCGCAGCGGCAGCACAACTTGGCATCTTGGCTGGTTCTCCGGAGACGAATACGGGTCCGGGGCTCGCTACGATCGCTACTCCTTTGATGTCGCGCAGACCGAGGCGTTGCCGTATCGCGAGCGGCAACGACTGCATGCACGCGTGGAGAGCGCGCGCGACTGGGGCGGCGGCGAACTGTTGCTGGGCGCATCAGCGTTTGCTGGCAAGGTGCAGAACACTCAGACACGGCGTCACTACGGTCATCAGGGCGCGGCCCTCCACGCACAGTGGCAGCGCGATGGTTGGACCGCGCAGTTGCAGTGGGCGCGGTACCGGTATGCCGTGCCCGGAGATCGCATCGCAATGTCGGCGTTCCAATCCCCCTTCCAGGTTGCAGCGCAGGCGGATGTGCCAAGCGCCAACATCGCCTATTCGTTCGGCCAGAAGGGCTGGCTGGATGACATCACCTGCTATAACAACCTCAGCATGACCCGCCCGGTCGGGCACCGCGCGGGCCTTCGTGATTCGTGGCAGAACGTGACCGGTTGCAGCCTGCAGAAAGGCATCATGCTCACCTATGTCGACTGGATCGCTGGCCGCAACATGTGGTTTGCTGGTGGTGATGGTATCGGCATCGACGAAGGAGGCCCTTCCAGCTGGCATTCGCGGCTGAACCTCAATATCGGCTTCTACTTCTGATCGGCCTCGCGCAAGCCGCAGGTTTTTCCACCCAATAACACGGAGGTATCCATGCAGAGCACGGCTCCGCAACATCCCCCCGTTCGCCAGCGGATCCTTCCGCAGGTGTTCATTCCCACGGCAGCCATCGTCATCGCGCTGCTGGCGCTTGCCGCCTTCGCGCCCGAAATGGCCACGCGGTGGTTCACCGCGGCCAAGTCATGGGCCGCCAATGATGCAGGTTGGTTCACCATCCTTGCAGTAGCCGGCTTCCTGGTCTTCGTCGTCGGCGTCGCCATCAGCAGTTACGGCCGCATCAAGCTCGGCCCTGACCACAGTACGCCGGACTACAGCTACGGCTCCTGGTTCGCAATGTTGTTCGCTGCCGGCATGGGCATCGGTCTGATGTTCTTCGGCGTTGCCGAGCCCATCATGCACTACGCCACGCCGCCGGTTGGTTCGCCTGAGTCCGCCGCCGCTGCCCGCCAGGCAATGCGCATCACCTTCTTCCACTGGGGCATCCACGCATGGGCGATCTACGCGGTGGTAGCGCTGTCGCTGGCGTACTTTGCGTACCGACACAATCTCCCGCTGCGTGTCCGCTCCGCGCTGTATCCGCTCATCGGCGACCGTATCCACGGCCCGTTGGGACATGCCGTAGACACGTTTGCCGCGCTGGGTACCATCTTCGGCCTCGCCACCTCGCTGGGGCTGGGCGTCATGCAGATCAACGCCGGCCTGAACTACCTGTTCGGCCTGGAGGTCAGTACGCTCGCCCAGGTTGGCTTGATCACCGTCATCACACTGGTGGCCACCGGATCGGTCGTGGCTGGCCTGGACAGCGGCGTACGCAGGTTGTCCGAGCTCAACATGATCCTGGCGGCGGCGCTGCTGGCCTTCGTGCTGGTCTGTGGACCCACCGTGCACCTGATGCAGGCACTGGTGCAGAACACCGGCATGTACGTTTCCCAGCTGTTCTCGATGACCTTCAACCTTTATGCCTACGAACCCACGGGTTGGCTGGGTGGCTGGACGCTGTTCTACTGGGGCTGGTGGATTGCGTGGTCGCCCTTCGTTGGCATGTTCATCGCGCGCATCTCACGTGGACGCACCGTCCGTGAGTTCGTGGTGGGGGTGCTGCTCGTACCGCTTGGCTTCACATTCCTGTGGATGACCATCTACGGCAACACCGCGTTGCACATGGTGCGGGCGGAGGGAATCCAGCAGTTGGTGCAGGCGGTCTCAACCGACAGCTCGATGGCGCTCTTCGAGTTCCTGGAGCACCTGCCGCTGACCATGCTGACCTCTTCGCTGGCGGTCATCCTGGTTGCGCTGTTCTTCGTAACCTCAGCGGACTCCGGTGCCCTGGTAATCGACATGCTCACCTCGAAGGGTGAGGAGGAATCACCGGTCTGGCAGCGAATCTTCTGGGCGCTGCTGGTCGGCGGCCTGGCGATTGCCCTGCTGGTGGCCGGCGGGCTGGAATCGTTGCAGGCAGCCACCATTGCCAGCGCGTTGCCATTTACGATCGTCATGATCCTGATGTGCTGGGGACTGCTGAAGGCCATGCATCTGGATGCCACCAAGCGCTCGATCCTGCGGGAGGCACGTATCCTGCCGGGCACCAGCGAGGATTGGCGGGCGCGCCTGCGCCTGCTGGCGCACAACCCGTTGAAGATCGAGGTGACCGGCTTCATCGAGCAGCGCGTCATTCCTGCATTGGAAGAGGTTGCTGCTGAGCTTCGCAAGCAGGATCTGCCGGTCCAGGTCTCCAAGGGAGAGGATGGTCGTGCGTGGCTACAGGTTGGCCATGGCGAGGAGATGGACTTCTTCTACTCCGTACGGCCCCAGCCCTATGAGCCGCCGACGTTCGCCCTGCAGGATCCCCGTCGGCCGGTCAGCGAGGGCACCCGTCATTACCGTGCGGAGGTCTATCTGCGGGAGGGCGGGCAGGACTACGACGTCATGGGGTGGACCAAGGTTCAGCTCATCCACGATGTGCTCGATCAATACGAACGCCACCGTCAGTTCCTGGACAAGGTGCGCTCGTAGAATCCGTACACAGATGCCGCCCGGAGGGGCGGCATCTGCCTTGGGCCGGGCATGACCCTGCCTTTGACGTGGCCTCGGCACCCGACCGTGCTATTGATGGTCGAACTGCCCAGGAAGTAGCCCATGCTCACCCGACTGAGGCTCGCAGCCAGCAAAGTTACCAAGCGGATGTGGTTCCGTTCGACCCTGTATGGCGCCCTGGGCATCATCACGGCGTTGGCCGGCGCGTTCCTGAAGTTCCTCATTCCCGTTGGCCTTGCCGCACGGATCGGCGCAGATTCCGTCGGCAACATCCTTGGCATACTTGCCGCGTCAATGCTGACGGTCACCACCTTCTCGCTGTCCACCATGGTCTCGGCATACGGCTCCGCATCCAGCAGCGCCACCCCGCGCGCGGCCCGCCTGCTGATCGAAGACGCCCGGGCCCAAGGTGCGCTGGCCACCTTCATTGGTGCCTTCCTGTTCTCGATCGTGGGCCTCATCGCGCTCAGCACCGGCATCTACGGGGACAGCGGCCGGCTTGTGCTGTTCGGGGCAACCATCGCGGTCATCATTGTCATCACAGTGACGTTGCTCAGGGCTATCGAGCAGTTCTCACGCTTTGGCCGCGTTGGCGAAACCATCGATCTGGTGGAGCGGGCGACCAAAGCGGCAATGAAGCGCCGCGCCGCGGAGCCTCGGCTCGGCGGAGCCAGTGCTGTCCCGGTAGGGGAGGGGGCGGTACTGCTGGTTGGCGATCAGGTTGCCTACGTTGAACATGTGGACGTCGCCCGGATCGACGGCATTGCACAGGAACATGATCTGCGCGTTCATCTGCTCTGCCAGCCGGGTACGTTCGCAACTCCGGCCCGTCCCTTGATAGCCATCGAGGGAAATCCACTTCCGGACGTGCAGAGTGAAGTGATCTCAGCCATTTCCTTCAGTGACGCGCGCTCCATTGAGAATGACCCACGGTTCGGACTGGTCGTGCTTGCGGAAATTGCCCAGCGAGCCATGTCACCTGCGGTGAACGACCCTGGGACCTGCATCGACGTCATCGGGACATGTGTCAGGCTGCTCTGTGCATGGTCCAGCCACGCAGGGGACGCTGCGACAGGCGAGGTGCTGTATCCGCGCGTGCACGTGCAGTGTCTCGACGTACGCGACATGTTTGAGGACGCGTTCACTCCGATTGCCAGGGATGCCGCCGCGTCCCTGGAGGTCAGTATCCGGCTGCAGAAGGCCTTCGCAGCGTTGGCAGGGTCCTCGAATGAAGCGACAAGAGTCGCATCACAGGCGCATGCCCGCATCGCGTTGGAGCGCGGCCTATTGGCCATGGATTTCGAAGCTGATCGCGAGGCGCTTCGAGCCGTCGCATCTTATTTGACTCTGGAAGATGTGGACCGCCGTTCGTAGTATCTTCCTATCAAAGCCCTTGAAGCGCTGCGCTGGCTATCAGTGCTCGACTGTGGTCTGGAGCACATCCGGTCAGCTCACCTTCCACAGCATGTATGCGGCAGTAATGAAGATCAGTACTGCAAATACCGTGTTCAGAGCTCCACGATAGTTGGCCAGCTTCGTCGAAGTTGCTGCACCTGCAATACCGCCAGCCACGCCGGCAACGACGAAAACTGCCGCGAGCTTCCAGTTGACCAGACCTGTACGCGCGTAGTTCAGTGCGGTGGTCATGCCAAATGCGGCGACGGCGACGAGCGAGCTTCCGACTGCGGCGATCATCGGCATGCCCGTCGCGGCCACCAGTGCGGGCACGATGAGAAAGCCTCCGCCAATGCCAAAGAAGCCAGAAAGCCCGCCGGCGGTGGCGCCCAGCCCAATCAGCGCGGGCGCGTTGCCTCTGCCGAGCCGCGCGTCCGTGAGTCCAGGCGTGTTGCGCCTGCGAAGCATGGCGATGCCGACAACGATCATAGCCACAGCAAACAGCGCCAACAGGCTCCTGCCGTCGAACGCCTTGCCCAAGCTGGAACCCAGGTATGCGCCCGCGATCCCCGCCAGAGCGAAGACCGAGGCACAAGGCCAGCGAACGTTCCCTCTACGGGCATGTATCACCAGATTCGACACCGCATTGACCGCTACTGCCAGGGCGCTGGTGCCGATAGCCACATGCGGATCTCCCACTCCGACCACGTAGAGCATCAGTGGTACCGCCAGGATGGATCCGCCCCCACCGACCACGCCCAGGACGAAGCCGACCAGGACGCCAGACAGGCCGCCCAGAACCAACTGCAGCAGAGATAGCGCTTCCATATGTCAGTCGCCGGACGCCGGGCCTTGCTGCAGCCGTGTTGCGATGGAAGAAAGGTCATAGCCTGCATCCGAAGCAACAGACAGAACGTGGTCAAACGCCGCTCCATTGTGAACGACTTCCGACAGCGCCCAAAGCATCGCAGCACGGGTGCCGGTTCTGCAGTACGCGGCAACAGGGCTTGGCAGCGCTTCGATCAACCTGGCAAAGGTATGCACCTGATCATCGGTAATGACGCCAGGCAGCGCAGGAAGATAGGCAAACTGCATGCCCGCCTGGTGGCAGGCGGCCTGCAGCGCATGGTGACTGGGCTGCTCCGGCTGTTCATCGTCGGGGCGGTTGCAGATCACGCTCGCAAAGCCCTGCTCCTTCAGGGCTTCAATGTCCTTTGGCAGGAGCTGGCCGGACACCTTGAGGCTGGCGGAGAGTGGCTTGAGGTTCATGGTTTTCCCGTAGTTGCAGTGGGGCGGTGAATGTGGCCATGCAGGAGCACGCCAGCGATCATTGCCGTGGCGAAGATGATCGCGAAGGGCTGGCCGGTTCCCAGCAACGCGATGGCTGGGCCGGGACATAGTCCGGCCAGACCCCAACCCAGGCCGAATATCGCCGCACCGATCACCAGGCGCCGATCGATGATGCGATGGGTGGGAATGTGCAGCGATACGGCAAGCAGCGGCGTTCTGCGGGCGCGTATCCACAGGTAGGCTGCGCCGGAAGGGATCAGTGCGCCCAGCATGACCAGCGCCAGGGAGGGGTCCCAGGCGTCGCTCACATCAAGGAAAGCAAGCACGCGGGCTGGGTTGGCCATACCGGATACGACCAGTCCCAGTCCGAAGAGTGCGCCGCACAGGAACGCGGCGAGACGGATCATGCCGTGCCCCCCGCCACAATCCGTACCAGGGTCGCCGTGGCCATGCCCACGAGCATGAACACGCAGGTCGCCACCACTGACCGCGGCGACGCCCGGCCCAGGCCGCAGACACCGTGTCCACTGGTACAGCCCGCCCCAAGGCGAGTTCCGTAACCCACCAGCAGTCCGGCAATCACCAATACCACTGCTCCGTTTGCGGAGAGCGCCGGCAATAGTATGGGCCTGGCCGCCAATGCCAAGCCTGACGCCAGGGCAAGTCCCGCCAGGAATAGGGCTGCGCTCCCGCGTCCGCCGTCACCCGGCATGCCCAGTGTCTTGGCAAGTAGACCCGAGATGCCGGCAACGCGGCCGAGAAGGACCAGATAGGCACCGGCCGCTGTTCCAATCATGGCACCGCCAGCGAGTGGCCAGTACCAAGCCAAATGAGAGAGCGTCATAGCAGGTCCACCGGCAGCTTGAGGTAGCGCACGCCGTTGTCCTCGGGTTCGGGCAGATGGCCGGCGCACATGTTGACCTGCACTGAAGGCAGGATCAGTCGCGGCATCGGGAGCGTCGCGTCACGGGCTTCCCGCATTTCCACGAACATGGCTTCGGTCACGCCCTCGTGCACATGCAGGTTGGTTGTCCTTTCGGCACGGATGGTTGTTTCCCATACGAAATGGTTTCGACCGGTGGCCTTGTAGTCATGGCACAAGAAGACGCGGGTGGCGTCGGGCAGGGACAGAAGGCGCTGGATCGAGCGATACAACTGGCGAGCCGAGCCACCTGGAAAGTCGCATCGGGCGGTGCCGTAGTCCGGCATGAACAGCGTGTCTCCAGGAAATACGGCGTCGCCGATCACGTACGCCAGACAAGCGGGAGTATGGCCTGGCACGTGCAGCGACATCGCCTGCAGATTACCGATGCGGAAGGAGGCACCGTCAGCGAACAGGTGATCGAATTGGCTGCCATCACGCTTGAACGCAGTACCGGCATTGAAGACCTTGCCGAAGGTTTCCTGGACAGTGGTGATGCGCTCGCCGATGGCCAGCGTACCTCCCACCTGGCCCCGCAGCCATGGTGCTGCTGAGAGGTGGTCGGCATGCGCGTGGGTTTCCAGCAACCATTGCACCTGTAGGCGCTCGGCCCGCACGTAGTCCACCAACGCCGATGCGGAGGCAGTGGAGGTGCGGGCTGCGGCCATGTCGAAGTCAAGGACGCTGTCGATGATGGCGCACGCTGAAGAAGATGGATCGCGTACGACGTGACTGGCAGTGAAAGTGGCAGGATCGAAGAAGGTCTTTACATGAGGCGAGGGGAGCAGGCCGGCACGCGCATCGTTGACGACGCGGACAGCCTGCTCCAAGGGGGCGTCTACCGCTACGGATTGGTTCACGACTGGCTCCGGGGGGGATTGGTTGCTTAATACTTACATGGTTACATAAGGTGTGCAACTATAGAAGAATGCTAGACTGGACGCCTTCCCCATGGTGTTTGCATCACATCACCCGGCCAAGTTGCCCTTACCCGTGACCAGCCCCCCATTCAGCCCGTCAGACCTAGCCACGATGAAGGAGCGCGTGCCCGAGGTGGCCGAGTTGCTGCGCTTCATGGCCACTCCCTCCCGCCTGTTGCTGCTGTGCCAGCTCGCGCAAGGTGAAATGACGGTGAGCGGACTGGAGGACGCCACCGGCATCCGACAGCCGGCGCTCTCCCAGCAACTGGCCGAACTCCGCCAACGAAAGCTTGTAGCGACCCGACGGGAATCGCGGTCGATCGTCTACCGCATGGCAGACCCGCGCGTTGCAGCACTGCTGGGCGCGATGCATGGGATCTTCTGTGCGGACGATACATCAACTTGAAGTGGCCTAAGGCGTCTAGAAGGGACGGGCTACACTCACTGACCTAGGGGAATTTAGGCCATCGGCGTAGTCTGCCCCAAAACCAATTGACCGCAGCAGGCTCGAGGTCTGCTGCGGCCTAGGGATGTTTATCAGGGATGGGGTGGATGTCTGCTTATGGCCGGAAGCGGACATCGGCGACGCCGAAAATTGAGGCGAGCGACGTCGAGCCTGCAGCCAGATCTGGGCGCGAAAGGCTGCCCATTGCTGAGAGTAGAGATTTTCAGGGCGAGGGCTCTGCACAAGCATTCCGCAGCGTGAGAACCAGTGCATCCCATACGGGGCCCTGTCACTTTGTATTCCAGAGAAAAGTAACGGGTCGCCGTCCAAGTCGTCGCTACTGATACTTGGCCCTCGGTCCGCTTAGCGGCGGCACGCATACGATCAGTAACTGAGGAGCCCGAGGCGCACAGGGCCGTGCATGGCTCATTCCCCCTAGATCACTAGCGTGCGCGAGCCGTCCACTAGACCTTGGCCGCACCACTAAGCTCACAGATGGACATTGAGATCAAAAGGGCGCAGCGTTTGCTTCTCGCCCCAAAGGGCTACTGATTTCGGAGAGCGCAAATGAGCAGAACAAGTATCTCCCATCCACTGAAGATTGCCACCTTACCTGTCGGCACGAACGGCGGTGGGATCGGCGTCACCTTTGCACCAGGAAAACATCAGGAAGTAGCAATGACTGGCTCTTGGGCTCGAGACCTGGACGTCGACCTCGCGTCGATCGCGGAGTGGGGAGCACAGCACCTGATCACGTTGATTGAGCCGTGGGAGTTCGAGGAGCTGCGAATCACCTCGTTGGCGGAACGTGCCAGAGCCCACGGTTTGATGTGGTACGGCCTGCCAATTACAGATGGTGCGGCTCCTGACGCGCGACTCCTTGGGCCATGGCGATCCCTAGGGCCACAGTTCGCAGCCAAGCTCTTGTCTGGAACCAGGATCGTGGTGCATTGCAAAGGCGGGCTGGGTCGGGCCGGCACCGTGGCGTCGATGCTCCTCATTGAAACAGGCTTTGCCTCAGATGGCATCGATGCAATTGCTAAGGTTCGCTCGGTGCGACCTGGTGCGGTGGAGACGGCGGAGCAGGAGGAATTCATCCTGAACTGGTCTAATCGCGGAGCCCGGAGACTGAGCTAGCCACAACACCCCACTAACCTACCCGTCATTGCCTTGGGCTGGAGCACAAGATGCCTGTATTGCGCAGTTAGTCTGTGGAGGGCTTCTCTCCAGAGTGCGAAGCGCTGAACACTTTTCTCCAAACACATATAGTGCTGCTGCTCCTACTGCTTCGCGCGCCCCTCGCATGCCTATCTGAACCTGTCGCCGGGCCTGGACTTCGAGACCAAGCTGTTCGCCAAGACCAATGCCCCCCAGCTGCTGCGCAAGGAGCTGTCGAAGCCGGGTTACGTGCCGCAGCCGATCGCACTGGGCATCAATACCGATGCGTACCAGCCGATCGAGCGCAAGTTCAAGCTGACCCGCCAGCTGATCGAAGTGATGCTGGAGACCAAGCATCCTTTTTCGCTGATCACCAAGAACGCACTGGTCGAGCGCGATATCGATCTGCTTGCACCGCTGGCGGCGGAGAACCTGGTCAGCGTGCACTTCTCGGTGACCACGCTGGACCCGCATCTTTCCGCAAAGCTGGAACCGCGCGCATCGGCGCCGCATGCACGGCTGCGTGCGATGAAGCGTCTGCATGAAGCGGGCATTCCGGTCGGTGTGATGGTGGCGCCGGTGATCCCATGGATCAACGACAGCGAGCTGGAGGCCGTGCTGGAGGCTGCGCACGACGCTGGCGCCAGTACCGCTGGTTACGTGCTGCTGCGCTTGCCGCTTGAAGTGGCGCCGTTGTTCCGCGACTGGCTGGACACCCATCATCCCGATCGTGCCGCGCATGTGATGAGCACCATCCAGCAGCTGCGTGGCGGCAAGGACTACGACAGCCAGTTCGGAACCCGCATGCGGGGCCAGGGTGTGTATGCGGATCTGTTGAACAACCGCTTCAAGCTGGCGCGCAAGCGCCTCGGCTTCAACGCGCAGAACAGTCATTGGCCGAAGCTGGATTGCAGCCGGTTCCTGAAGCCGTTGCCGCCGAAGAAGGATTCGCCGCAGGGGTCGTTGTTCTGAGTCCATCCGTCGAGCATGGCTCGACTCTACATCCGAGGCCGACGAGCCGCTCGGCGTCACCCCCCGAACAACTTCTGCGCACTCTGGAACAGGATCCAGCTGGTCGCGATGAACTTGTCCCCACCCTGCGGGCGATTGCCACGATGGGTATGAGTGAACGCAGTCGGCGCAATCAGCAGGCTGCCGGTACGAGGTGCGATCTTCCGCCCCTGGAACAGGAACTCGGTCTCGCCTTCGTCAAAGTCGTCGTTGAGGTACAGCGTCCACAACACGTGCCGATGCAGGGTCTCGGCCTGCGCATCCTTGGGGTACAGCTCGCAGTGCCAGTACGGATAGCCGCCCTCGCCTGCCGCATACCACTGCAGGTTGATCGCACCCGGACGCAGGCAGGTGCGAGCCAGGTCGGCCAGCTGCTGCGGTGGCATGTCAGGGAAGTCCTCGGCAGACAGGCGTCGCGGTTGGCCGTTGCTGTCCTGGATCTGCAACATCAGCGGCGCAATCAACGCCTGTGGATAACGGCGTAGATAAGTCAGCAAGCCATTGAACACCGCGATCTGCAGCTGCTGGTCGACATCCTGCCAGCCGTCCAGGCCACTGATACGCAGATCCTTGCTGTGCTTGAGTTCCGGGAACACGCCACTGCCCACGGCACCGGGCTGCAGGCCACGCGTGGCGCGCAGGCGTTCAACGATGGCCGCGCAGACCTCGCTGGGGACGGCGTTGTGGATGACTTCGATGAAATCGACCGGGCCCTGCTCGTGCATGCGTGCATTCCTTAGGCGGCAACGGCTTGATGGTGCCGTTTGCCGCCCTTGGTGTCACCCCACGGTCATGTCATCGATCTGCCATGACCGCTGTCAGGCGGCAGGCCGTCAGCCCTGTGCGTCGTCGTGCGCGTGGTGGTAGCGCACGGCTTCGGCCACTTCCTCGCGCGAACCGAGGAACACCGGCACGCGCTGGTGCAGCTGGTCGGGCTGGATGTCGAGGATGCGCTCGCGGCCGGTCCAGGCAGCACCGCCGGCCTGTTCGACCAGCAGGCCCATCGGGTTGGCTTCGTACATCAGGCGCAGCTT
Organism: Stenotrophomonas sp. NY11291; assembly: GCF_023277365.1. Taxonomy (NCBI): domain Bacteria; kingdom Pseudomonadati; phylum Pseudomonadota; class Gammaproteobacteria; order Lysobacterales; family Lysobacteraceae; genus Stenotrophomonas; species Stenotrophomonas sp. NY11291. The sequence goes on from NZ_CP096975.1 coordinate 52,923, forward strand.
GCCGGCCTTGGACGGGTCCTTCTTGTCCCACGGATAGATGAAGATGCCGCCGCGGGTCAGGATGCGATGCACGTCGGCCACCATGCTGGCGATCCAGCGCATGTTGAAGTTCTTGCCGCGCGCGCCTTCCTTGCCCGCCAGCAGGTCGCCCACGTAGGCCTGCATCGGCGCTTCCCAGTGACGCTGGTTGGACATGTTGATGGCGAACTCCTGGGTTGCCGCCGGGATCTGCATGTTCTCGGTGGTCAGCACGAACTCGCCCTTCTCGCGGTCCAGGGTGAAGGCATGGGTACCGTGGCCGACGGTCAGCACCAGCTGGGTGCTGGGCCCGTAGATGCAGTAGCCGGCGGCGATCTGCTTGCTGCCCGGCTGCAGGAAGGCGTCATCGCCCGGAAGTTCGACGTTGGTCGGGCAGCGCAGTACCGAGAAGATGGTGCCGACGGAGACGTTGACGTCGATGTTGGAGCTGCCGTCGAGGGGATCGAACAGCAGCAGGAAATCACCACGCGGGTAGATGTCCGGCACCGGCTGGCTGTGGTCCATTTCTTCGGAGGCGCAGGCGGCGAGGTGGCCACCCCAGGCGTTGGCTTCGAGCAGGATCTCGTTGCTGATCACATCCAGCTTCTTCTGCGCTTCGCCCTGCACGTTGCCGGTACCGGCGTCGCCGAGCACGCCACCGAGGGCGCCCTTGCTGACGGCGATGGAGATGCTGGTGCAGGCGCGGGCGACCACGGCGATCAGCTGGCGCAGGTCGGCATTGATGCGGCCGGCGTGCTGTTCCTGGATCAGGAAGCGGGTCAACGAAGTACGGGACATGGTCGGGCAGGTCTCGGCAGCGGGAAAACGCCTATTGTCGCCCGTATGGCGGGGCCGTGCGTGAGCGCGGGAAGGCGTAATCGTTTCCAGATGCGTTGCGCTCGTGGCGCCTTCCTTCATGGAGGCGCAGGGCGAGGCACACCGTGGCCAGGACACGCCGTAAACCCCACTCCGTGGTCCGGCCCAGCCGCTGGCGGCTGTGCGTTCTGGCGCTTGCGAGGCATGCCTCGCAGGCAAAGCGCCCTCACCCATGGGGGCTCGATCGGCGCATCCATGCGCCTCACGGTCCTGGCCACGGTGTGCCTCGCCCTGCGCTTCAGGGTTCGCCGCGAGCGCGGTGAGGAAGGCAAAGGCAAGAGCAAGAGAAAAAACAAAGGCGCCTTTCGGCGCCTTTGTTCTCAAACCAGTGCAGTGTTGCTTCAGCCCTTGGCGACGGTGGCCACGGCCTTGGCGACGTACTCCAGGTTGTTCTGGTTCAGCGCGGCCACGCAGATGCGGCCGGTGCCGACGGCGTAGATGCCGAACTCGTCGCGCAGGCGCTCGACCTGCTCACGGCTCAGGCCGGAGTAGGAGAACATGCCGGCCTGTTCGTTGATGAAACCGAACTGCGGTGCGCCAGCGGCAGCCAGCTTCTCGACCAGGCCCTGGCGCAGGGCGTGGATGCGCTCGCGCATCTCGGTCAGCTCCTGCTCCCACATCGCACGCAGTTCCGGGTTGGTCAGCACGCCGGCCACCAGCGCGGCACCGTGGGTGGACGGGCTGGAGTAGATGGTGCGGATCACGCGCTTGACCTGCGACTGCACGGCCTTGGCGTCAACGGCGGTCGGCGCCACCATCGACAGCGCACCCACGCGCTCGCCGTACAGCGAGAACGACTTGGAGTACGAGTTGGCGACGATGAAGCTGTCGATGCCTGCTTCGGCGATGATGCGCACCGCGGCGCCGTCCTGTTCGATGCCCTTGTCGAAGCCCTGGTAGGCCATGTCGATGAAGGGGAACAGCTGGCGGTCCTTCAGCAGCTGCGCGACCTGCTTCCACTGGCTGACCGTGAGGTCGGCACCGGTGGGGTTGTGGCAGCAGGCATGCAGCAGCACCACGGTGCCGGCTTCCAGCTTGCCCAGGTCGGCCAGCATGCCGTCGAAATCAACCCCATGGGTGGTCGGGTCGAAGTAGGTGTAGTCCAGCACCTCGAAACCGGCCGCGCTGAACACGGCGCGGTGGTTTTCCCAGCTCGGGTTGCTCAGCGCAACGGTGGCGTGCGGCAGCAGCTTCTTCAGCACGTCGGCGCCGACGCGCAGCGCACCGCTGCCACCAACGGTCTGTGCGGTGGTGACGCGGCCGGCGGCCAGCAGCGGCGAGTCCTTGCCGAACACCAGCTCACGCGTGGCCTGCGTGTACGCCGGCAGGCCATCGATCGGCAGATAGCCGCGCGGTTTGGCTTCAGCGGCGAGCTGCTGCTCGATCTGCTTGACGGCGCGCAGCAGCGGAATGCGGCCGCTCTCGTCGTAGTAGATGCCCACACCCAGGTTGACCTTGGTCGGGCGGCTGTCGGCGTTGTACGCCTCGGTCAGGCCCAGGATCGGGTCGCCTGGGACCAGTTCCACGTTTGCAAAGAAGGACACGGCGGTACTCGTTCGGTAGACGGAAAGGGGGAGGAATTGCGCCACGCGGTTCGCGGCTTTTCGGCCGGAAACAGCCCATCGTAACAAAGCCTGCCGGGGCTGGCCGCCGCCATCGTCATCCGCGGCCCCGTACCATGGCGTGCGTTGCCGCCCGATCCATCAACCTGAATCATGAATCCCGCCGCACGACGCTGTTGCCTTCCGCTGTCTGCCCTGCTGCTGTCGCCCTGGACAGCGGTGGCCGAGCCTGCGCCCACCGCCCTGCCTGCGGTGCAGGTACAGGCTGCTCGGGTGCCGGGCATCGACCCGTTCGCGCTGCCGGCCAGCCAGGACACGGTCTGGATCGATGCCAGCCGCGCTGGCACCGGCGCGCAGCTGTCCGAGGCGCTGGCCGGGGTACCGGGGCTGCTGGCACGCGACCGGCAGAACTTCGCCCAGGACACGCAACTGTCGATCCGTGGCTTCGGCGCGCGCTCGACCTTCGGTGTGCGCGGGGTGCGGGTGTTGATCGACGGCGTGCCGGCCACCATGCCTGACGGCCAGGGCCAGCTGTCGCATGCCAGCCTGTTGGGCGCTGAACGCATCGACGTGCTGCGCGGGCCGTTCTCGGCGCTGTACGGCAACTCCTCCGGTGGCGTGCTGCAGGTCTGGAGCGCGCAGGGCCAGGCCGGCGACCCGTGGCGGTTGCGGCTCAACGCTGGCGCCGACAACACGCTCAGTGTCGGCGCGCAGCTGAAGGGTGCCGGCCAACTGCTGGACTACAACATCGCCGCCAATCACCTCCGCACCGATGGCTGGCGGGACCACAGCCGTGCGCGCCGTGAATCGCTCAACGCACGCATCGGTGGTGCGCTGGGCGGTGGGCGGCTGGAGCTGTTGCTCAATGTGCTCGATGCCCCCGATGCACAGGATCCGCTGGGCCTGACCCGTGCCCAGGTGGCGGCTGATCCGCGCCAGGCCACGGCGGTGGCGCACCCGTACAACACCCGCAAATCGGTGCGCCAGCAGCAGGCCGGCCTGCGCTGGACCCGTGAAACGGGAGCGCAGCGCTGGCAGTTGATGGGCTATGCCGGGCAGCGCGCGGTGACCCAGTTCCTGCCCATTCCGCCCACGGCGCAGGCCAATCCGCTGCATGCCGGCGGCGTGATCGGTCTGGACGCCGGCTACGGCGGGCTGGACGCGCGCTGGGGCTGGCACGGCGATCTGGCCGGGCGACCGCTGGACCTGGTGGCCGGGCTCAGCGCCGACCGCCAGCGCCAGCATCGGACCGGCTACGAGAACTTCATCGGCAGCACGCTGGGCGTACGTGGGCGCCTGCGCAGAGACCAGATCGACACCGTGCATAACGTCGATCAGTTCGCGCAGGCGTGGTGGCAGTGGAGTCCACGCTGGTCATTGCTGGCTGGCCTGCGCCACAGCACCGTGCGCTTCGAATCCGACGACCGCTACATCATCGGCCGCAACCCGGATGACAGTGGCCGCCGGCGCTACCAGGCCACCACGCCGGTGGCCGGGATCAGCTTTGAGGCCAACCCGCAGTGGCGGCTGCATGCTGCGGTCGGCCGCGGTTTCGAAACCCCCACCTTCAACGAACTGGGCTATCGCGCCGACGGGCAGGCGGGATTGGCACTGGACCTGGCGGCCGCCCGCAGCCGCAATCTGGAGATTGGCAGCAAGTGGCACGCGCAGAGCGGAATCCAGCTCGATATCAGCCTGTTCCGTGCAGATACCGACGATGAGCTGGCCGTTGCCAGCAACACCGGAGGGCGCAGCACCTATCGCAACATTGGCCTCACCCGCCGCCAGGGCGTGGAACTGCAGTACCGACAGCCGCTGGCCGAGCAATTGGAACTGCAGTTGGCCTGGACCTGGCTGCAGGCGCAGGTGCGCTCGCCTTACCTGAACTCGAACAACGTGGTCGCGGCGGGCAGTCGCTTGCCGGGTGTGCCGCGCCAGCAGGCGTTCGCACGCCTGCAGTGGAGCCCCGCCGACTGGCAATGGGCACTGGAGGCCACGGCCAGCAGCGATACCGTGGTCAACGACGTCGCCACCGAACGGGCGCCGGGCTTTGCCCTGTTGCACGTGGAGGGCGGACGCCGCTGGACCCTGCCCGGCGGTGAACTGCGTGCTTTCGCGCGGCTGGAGAACGTGCTGGACCAGGCCTACATCGGCTCGGTGATCGTCAACGATGGCAATGGTCGCTACTACGAGCCCGGGCCGGGACGGCGGGCCAGCGTGGGTGTGCAGTGGTCGTGGCGCTAGCGCGGGACCGCTGCGCGCGCCGGGCAGGGCCCGGCGCTACCGTCAATCGGGGGCCTTGGCCGGTACGAACGGCGAGGTCGGGTCGCTGGCGGGGAAGGTTTCCTCCAGCGCCTCGTCCTGGTTGTCGCTGGCGCGCTGCTTGCGCTCGCGGCGCTTGAGCGGGCTCTCCTGGCCACCGCGATGGCGGTCACCGCCATCCTTGCGGTCCTGGGCCGCCTGTTCAGCCACATGTCTCACCGGCAGATGGTCGTCACCGTGCTCGGCATCGAAGAACGGCGCACCGGTGCCGCGGTAGTCGGCGTTGTCGGCATCGCGCTTGCCGCGCTGTTCACCGGGAAGAGGCGGGTGGTTTTCCCGCATCGGGTCTCGTGAGGTCTCTCGGCTCATGGTCTGGTACCTGCACTCGGGGCTCCCACTACACCGCCCTGCAGGTAAAGCCACTGCGAACCTGGCGTCATGAACATCTCGCTCACCCCCCGGTAACGGCACCGCGCGTATTCCTGCCCACCCGCCCCCGCTGCAGGAGCCGGCCATGCCCCGTCTTGAACGACCCGCACCGTCCGTGTTCAACGCCCTGCTCGATCCGCTTGGCCAGCGCACCGCGCAGCGCCGCACGCGCCGCCAGGAAGATCCGCAGGCGGTGGCACAGGATTACCTGCAGTACATGCTCAGCGATTACGAGGAGAGGCGTGGCCAGAGCCACCGCAACTGGCGTGATCTGTGCCCGGTGTATGCCTTCGCGCTGACCACCCATGCCGCGGATTGGCCACGTGGTGATGCCGCCGATACCTGCGAGGAACTGGCCGAGCACTGGGAGCAGATGCGCGGGCAGTCGCGGTTGAGCTGGTCGCAGGTACGGCCGGTGGTGGAGGACGCCTGGCGCGCACTGGACCATATTCCGGCGGCGGCGGTGAGGCCGTTGCTGCAGTAGTGGCAGGCACTTGAAGCAGCCGAGCGCGGGCTCGGCTCTACAGCCAAGTGGTCGCGCCACCTGACGTGCACGGCACGGACACGGTTGGTTTACGCCCTCCGGCCCACGCTGGGCACCCTGCCCCGCCAAAGGTACGCCCATGGCCCGCCCGATCTGGACCGGCACGCTGTCGTTTGGCCTGCTCAATGTGCCCGTGTCGCTGATGTCCGGCGAACGCAAGGTCGATCTGCAGTTCCGCATGCTCGACTCCCGCGATCGCAAGCCGATCCGTTTCGAACGGGTCAACGCCGACACCGGCGAGGAAGTGCCCTGGAAGGACATCGTCAAAGCCTACGAGTACGACAAGGGCAGCTATGTCGTGCTGGAGGAAGGCGACATCCGCTCGGCCGCACCGGAGAGCCACGAAGCGGTGGAAGTGGAATCGTTCGTGGATGCGGCGCAGATCGACCCGCGTTACTACGAGAAACCCTATCTGCTGGTACCTGGCAAGAAGGCCGAAAAGGGCTACGTGCTCCTGCGCGAAACGCTGCGCAGCACCGGCAAGGTGGGCATCGCGCGGGTGGTGGTACGCACGCGCGAATACCTGTGCGCGGTGATGCCGCATGAGGACGCGCTGGTGCTGATGATCCTGCGCTATCCGCAGGAACTGGTGGATCCCGAGGATTACAAGCTGCCCACCGGCAAGCTGTCCGACTACCGCATCACCAGCAAGGAAACGGCGATGGCCGAACAGTTGATCGAGTCGATGGCCGGCGACTGGGATCCGTCGCAGTACCACGATGAATTCCGCGAGCGCCTGCAGCAGGTGCTGAACAAGCGCATCAAGTCCAAGGGCGGCACCACGCGGGTGGACGATGAGCCGGCACCGCGCGAGGACGCCAGTACCAACGTGGTCGATTTCATGGCGCTGCTGCAGAAGAGCCTGGATGCGAACACGCGCACGCCGGCGAAGAAGACGGCGACGCGCAAGGCACCGGCGAAGAAGGCTGCGAAGAAGACCGCCAAAAAGGCCGTGAAGAAAACCACCCGGCGCAAGGCAGGTTGACCATGTCGCTGCACCAGTACCGGCGCAAACGCCGACTTGGCGGTGGCGCCGGGCAGACACCGGAGCCTGACGACACGCGCGTCCGCGGTGATCCGAGGCGGCGGCCGACCTTCGTCATCCAGCTGCACCATGCCAGCTCGCGCCACTACGACTTCCGCCTTGAGATGGACGGCGTGCTGAAGAGCTGGGCGGTGCCGAAAGGTCCTTCGCTTCGCGTCGGTGAGAAGCGGTTGGCCGTGGAAGTGGAAGATCACCCGCTGTCCTACGCCACCTTCGAAGGAGACATTCCCGAAGGCCACTACGGCGCGGGCCACGTCGAGGTGTTTGATCAGGGTACCTGGGCCTGCGAAGGTGATCCTCTGCAGGCACTGGCGGCAGGAAAGATCGACTTCGTGCTGCATGGGCAACGCCTGGCCGGTGGCTGGAAGCTGGTGCGCACCGCGATGAAAGGACGCCAGGTGCAATGGCTGCTGATCAAGCGCGACGATGGTGAAGGGCGCGACGCCGAGGCGGATGACCTGCTGACGGCACCGATGCCGAAACGAGCACCTGCGGCGAAGAAGCGTTCCGCAGGGAAGGCGGTGCGCTCGGTCCCCGCCGCACGGACGACCACACGCAAGGCCGATGCGCGCTGGCATGCATGCGCACTGCAGCTGCACGGCGCACGTGATACGCCCTATCCCCGCGGGTTCAAACCGCAGTTGACCGATCATCGCGACAGTGCCCCGGACGGCGAGCGCTGGCTGCATGAGATCAAGTGGGATGGCTATCGGCTGCTGGCCGACCTGCACGATGGCGAGGTGAAACTCCGCTCGCGCAACGGCCTGGACTGGACGGCCGATTTTCCCGAGGTCGTGCAGGCCGTGCGGGCGCTGCCGGTGCGTGATGCGCGACTGGACGGTGAGCTGGTGGTGCTGGACAAGGAAGGACGCAGTGACTTCGCAGCGTTGCAGCGCGTGATCGACGGCAGTTCGAAACAACCACTGCGCTACATCGTGTTCGATCTTCCGGGTGTGGCCGGCGTGGACATCAGTCGTGCACCGCTGGTGGAGCGCAAGGCGCTGCTGAAGGACCTCATCGGGCCCGCGCCCGGCACCCTGGCCTTCAGCGAACACGTGATCGACCATGGGCCGCAGGTATTCGATGCCAGCGGCGAGGCCGGCTTTGAAGGCATCGTCAGCAAGCAGGTGGATGCGCCGTACGTGAATACCCGCGCGCGCAGCTGGGTGAAGGTGAAGCACGAAGACACCGACGAGTTCGTGATTGTCGGCTACACGGCACCCAAGGGTTCCCGGGTGGGATTCGGTTCGCTGCTTCTGGCCACGCCGGACAAGGCTGGCCTGCGCTATGTCGGCCGCGTTGGCACCGGCTTCGACGATGAAAGCCTGCGTGCGCTGCTCAAGGCACTGCGGCCATTGGCAGTGAAGACGCCCGTGCTGCAGTTGCCGGCGCATGTGCCGTTCCGCGCTGCCAGCGTACGCTGGGTGACACCAGTGGCGGTGGCGGAGGTGGCGTTCCGTGGCTGGGGCAAGGAAGGCCTGCTGCGCCAGGCCAGTTTCAAGCGGCTGCGCAGCGACAAGCAGAAGGAGGACCTGGGAATGAGCACCGCAGATGCCGAAGCCGGAGGTGAGGTCCAGATCACTCATCCGGAGCGGGTGGTGTTTCCAAAGCAGAAACTGCGCAAGGGCGACGTGGCCGACTACTATCAGCGCATGGCGCGCTGGATCCTGCCCGAAATCGCCGGACGACCACTGTCACTGCTGCGCTGCCCGGACGGCGTAGGCAAGGCTTGTTTCTTCCAGAAGCACCATGGTCCCGGCCTGGGCGATGCGGTACATGCGGTGCCCCTGCAGCAGAAAAGCGGCCGCGAGGATTACGTCTACATCGACGACACGCGCGGCCTGCTGCAGCTGGTGCAGATGAACACCCTGGAGCTGCATCCCTGGGGCGCGACCGTGGCCGATCCCGAACATCCGGATCGTCTGGTGTTCGATCTCGACCCCGGCGAAGGCGTCAGCTGGGCACAGGTGAAAGCCGGTGCACGCGATGTGCGCGACCGCCTGCAGCAGGTGGGCCTGAAGAGCTTCGTACGCCTGTCCGGTGGCAAGGGCGTGCACGTGGTGGTGCCGCTGCAGCCCAAGGCAGGCTGGGACGAGGCGAAGGCGTTCTGCGAGGCGTTCGCGCAGGCAATGGCGCTGGAGCAGCCTGATCGCTACGTGGCGACGATGAGCAAGGCCAAGCGCGGCGGGGTGATCTTCATCGACTGGCTGCGCAACACACGGGGTGCTACCAGCGTGTGCTCGTGGTCGCTGCGTGCACGCGACGGCGCCGGCGTGGCAGTGCCGCTGCGATGGGAAGAGCTTGCACGCGTCAGTGCGGCCGACGCGTTTCCGATGGCCAAGGCACTGGCGCGCGCGAAGCGGCTGAAGGGTGACCCATGGCAGGGCATCGCGCGGTTGAAGCAGACGCTGCCGCGCATGGACCTGTAGAGCCGAGCCCATGCTCGGCTTGCATGCACATCGACACAGGCAGCCGAGCATGGGCTCGGCTCTACAGGGGCGGCGTTACCTTGCGTCGCGCGACGCGCGGCGGCCGAACCACCAGCCGGCCAGCAGCTGCAACGGCAGCGATGCCAGCAGCGAAATGACGAACCAGAGCGGAAAATCAGCGCCTGCGGCCCACACCGCGTAGCCGCAGCCCAGCGCGATCAGTGACCAGATGGAAAAACCATGCGAACGCGGCCAGCAGGGCGCGTAGTAGGTGGCGAAGGAAATGCCGGCGATGCCACCGAGCACGCTGAAGGCCAGATCCCACCCCAGCTGCACGCTGTTGTTATCCGGCGACATGCCCACCAGCGGGGGCAGCCAGCTGGCGACGCTGCTGACCAGCGCAAGCGACAGCACGCCGCCGATCAGGGCGACGAAGGACAGGAACAGGGTCTTGAGCAGTGCGGGCATGCGCGCATTGTAAGGCTGCGCGAAGTGCCTGGGGTTGCTGGCCTGCGGCCGGTACTACCGATGGATCGGCATGGCCGCCGCGTCCGTGGGAGAGGGGGACGGAGCGACGGCGGCCATGCACAAGCGGTCAGGCGGCGAAGTCGAGCACCACGCGGCCTTCGATGGTGCCCGCGTGCATGCGCGCGAACACGTCGTTGATGTTTTCCAGGCGGTCGGTGCTGACTGTGGCGCCGACCTTGCCCTCGGCGGCGAACTGCAACGACTCCTGCAGGTCCAGCCGGGTACCGACGATCGAGCCCCGCACGGTGATGCCGTTGAGCACCATGCCGAAGATGTCCAGCGGGAAGTTGCCCGGCGGCAGACCGTTGAGCGAAACGGTACCGCCACGGCGGACCATGCCCAGCGCCTGCTCGAACGCCTTCGGCGACACCGCCGTGACCAGGGCGCCGTGCGCGCCGCCGATTTCCTTCTTCAGGAAGGCAGCGGGGTCGGTGGTGCGCGCGTTGACGGTGATCTGCGCGCCGAGCTGCCGGGCCAACGCCAGCTTGTTGTCGTCCACGTCCACCGCCGCCACGTTCAGGCCCATTGCGCGGGCGTACTGCACGGCCATGTGGCCCAGGCCACCGATGCCGGAGATCGCCACCCAGTCACCGGGCCTGGTGTCGGTGACCTTCAGGCCCTTGTAGACGGTCACGCCGGCGCACAGCACCGGCGCGATCTCCACGAAGCCCACGTCCTTTGGAAGCAGGCCGACATAGTTGGCATCGGCCAGTGCGTACTCGGCGAAGCCGCCGCTGACCGAGTAACCGGTGTTGCGCTGCGTTTCGCACAGCGTTTCCCAGCCCCCCAGGCAGTGTTCGCAATGGCCACACGCCGAGTACAACCAGGGGATGCCGACCCTGTCGCCTTCCCTGACGTGCCCGACCCCGCCACCCACGGCCACGACGTGCCCCACGCCCTCGTGACCGGGGATGAACGGCGGGTTCGGTTTGACCGGCCAGTCGCCCTCGGCGGCGTGCAGGTCGGTGTGGCAGACACCACAGGCCTCGATCCTGACCAGTACCTCGCCCGCCCCCGGGCGTGGTACCGAGACTTCCTCGATGACCAGTGGCTTGCCGAACTCACGCACGACAGCGGCCTTCATGGTGGAATTCATGTTCGGATCTCCGTAGTGCGCTTGCCCACAGAATGACGCCGGCACGAGGCCGGCGCTTTGATCACGATCAAACCTTTGAAGATCCGTGCGCCGGGTTCAGCTGGCCAGCACCGAGGCCTCGCGGGCGAGGCGCTCGATGGCCTCCCAGTCGCGGGTCTGCAGCAGTGCCGGCGTGGTCAACCACGAGCCACCCACGCACAGCACGTTGGGCAGGTGCAGGAACTGCGGCGCGGTCTGCGCGCTGATGCCACCGGTCGGGCAGAAGCGCACGTCGGCGAATGGACCGTGCCAGGCCGCCAGCAGCGCGGCACCGCCGGCCTGCACGGCGGGAAAGAACTTGAACGTGTCTTGGCCGTGCTCCAGGCCCAGGATCAGGTCCGAGGCCGTGGCCGCACCGGGCAGGTACGGCAGGTCGGCATCGCGCGCGGCCGCGTACAGTGCCGGCGTGGCGCCGGGGGACACCGCGAAACGCGCTCCGGCCTGCTTCGCCGCCTGCATCTGCGCCGGGGTAAGCACGGTGCCGGCACCGATCACCGCGTCCGGTACGGCCTCGACCATGGCCGTGATCGCGTCCAGCGCCTGCGGCGTGCGCAGGGTCACTTCGATCACCGGCAGGCCGCCGCGGAACAGGGCCTGGGCCACTTCGACCGCGTCATTCACGTCTTCGGGGGTGTACACCGGAATCACCGGTGCCAGTTTCAGGACCGCGCGTACGCGCGGATCAGCGGCGGACATCGAATCGCTCCTCGCCCATCAGGGCCAGCACGTCAGCTTCGCTGACAGGATTGAAATCGCCGGGGATGGAGTGCTTCAGCGCCCCGGCGGCCAGGCCGAACCGCACGGTGGCGTCGGCATCAAGGCCGGACAGGATGCCATGCAGGATGCCGGCCGCGAAGGCATCACCGCCACCGATGCGGTCGACGATGCCCTGCAGATGACGCAGTGGGGCCTGTGCGCGGGTTCCGTCGCAACCCAGCAACACAGCGCCCAGCACATGGTGGTCCACGCTCAGCACCTGCCGCTGCGTGCAGGCCATCCACTGCAGTTGCGGAAAGGCACCGAACGCGGCGGCAGCGGCCGCGTCGATCCGCTCCATCAGGTCCGGCTGGGTGAAGCGGGTGCCCAGTACGACCTCCATGTCGCGGTAGTCGGCGAACACGATGTCGGCCTGCGCGAACAGTTCGCGCAATACCGCCTGCGCATCGCCTCCCCAGCGCTGCCAGAGGCGGGGCCGGAAATTGCCGTCGAAGGAGACGCGGACACCGGCCTGTCTTGCCGCGCGCGCCGCCGCCAGCGTGGCCGCCGCCACGTGCGGGCCCAACGCCGGGCTGACCCCGGAGACGTGCAGCCACTGCGCGTCCTGCAGCAGCGCTGGCCAGTCGTAGTCGGCTGCAGTGCTGCGCGCGAACGCCGAATCCGCGCGGTCGTAGACCACTTCGCTCGCGCGCTGTACCGCGCCGGTGGTGAGGAAGTACAGGCCCATGCGGCCCTCGGCGTCCTCGCGCACACCGCGCGTATCCACGCCGTGCCGCCGCAGTTCACCCAGTACATGCGCCCCCAGCGCATTGCCGGCCACGGTGCTGACCATGGCCACCTGATGTCCAAGCCGGGACAGCGAGACACCCACGTTGGCTTCGGCCCCTCCCACATGGACCTGGAGTTGCGGCGACTGCAGCAGCAGTTCGTTGCCGGGGGCACCCAGGCGCAGCAACAACTCTCCAAAACACACGATACGACCCATCTCAGCTCCTTCACGCGTGCCACCAGCATGGGACACTGCATGGCGTGTAAGTGGACCACGCGAGGGGCGTGGCGATTGGCTAGCGGTGTCATTCTAGACCGAAGACGCCTTGAGAGCGCTTGGGCTATATGTCGAAACCTTTGTCCTGCAAGCGTCTTGGAGACATTGCAAATCTGTTGCGGTGCAAGATGCCCGATCCCGGTGGTGCTGCTAACGTCGGTTTTGACTAGCGGTGTCATTTCGCCGCGCAGCTGCGATACCAGACCTTTGGGAGAGGGGAAAGGCATGCAATCTCGGATCCATGGAAAAAAGACACCGGTTACCTTGCTGGCCCTGGGGGTGGGACTCGCCCTGTCCACCAGCGCGGCCGCCCAGCAGCAGACCGCTACCGACCTGGACACGGTGAACGTCACAGGCTATCGCGCCAGTGTCGAAAAGGCGCTGGACATCAAGCGCGGCGAGGCCGGCGTGGTCGATGCCATCGTCGCCGAAGACATCGGCAAGTTTCCCGACCTCAATCTGGCTGAATCGCTGCAGCGCATTCCGGGCGTGGTGATCACACGCGAAGCCGGCGAAGGCCGCAACATCTCGGTGCGCGGCCTGGGCCCGGATTTCACCCGCGTGCGCATCAATGGGATGGAAGCGCTGACCACCGTCGGCGCCGGTGACCAGAGCGGTGGTACCAACCGCGGCCGCGGTTTCGACTTCAACGTGTTTGCCTCGGACCTGTTCTCGCAGCTGGTGGTGCGCAAGACCGCCTCGGCCGACGTCGAGGAAGGCTCGCTGGGTGCCACTGTCGACCTGCGCACCGCGCGCCCGTTCGACTACGACGGCTTCACCTTCGCCGCAAGCGGCCAGGCCGGCTACAACCAGATGGCCGAAAAGGCCGACCCGCGGCTGGCCGCGCTGGTCTCCAACACCTTCGCCGATGGTACCTTCGGCGCCCTCCTGTCGGTGGCCTACTCCGAGCGCCAGGCACTGGAGGAAGGCTCCAACACCGGCCGCTGGGCCAACGGCCCGAGCAATGGCAACTTCGCTGCGTCATCGCCGTTCGCCGCCGCACGCGCCGCTGATGTATTCCACCCGCGCTTCCCGCGCTACGTGCAGATGGAACACGAGCAGAAGCGCCTGGGCGTGACCGGCTCGCTGCAGTGGAAGCCCAGCGATGCCAGTGAAGTATCGCTGGACATGCTGTACTCGAAGATCGATGCCACCCGCGACGAGCAGTACATCGAAGCGATTTCCTTCAGCCGTGGCAGCAGCAGCACCCCGCGCCTGGTCGGCAAGCCGAGCACCATCGTCAGGAACGGCGAGATCCGCAACGGCGCGCTGCTGTACGGTGAATTCGACAACGTCGACATCCGTACCGAGAACCGCCACGACGAGTGGAGCACCGAGTTCAAGCAGATCAGCCTGAACGGCCAGCACCGTTTCGGCGACGACTTCACCGTGTCCGGCAAGCTGGGCATCTCGCGCTCCAGGCACGAGAATCCAGTGCAGACCACCGTCATCATGGACAAGTACGACGTCAAGGGCTACAGCTACGACTACCGTGGCAACAGCCGCTTCCCGATCCTCAACTACGGCATCGACCCGACCGACCCCAACGGTTGGGAACTGGCGGAAATCCGCCTGCGCCCGCAGTACGTGGACAACGACTTCGATACCGGCCAGATCGACTTCAACTGGAACATCAGCCCCGGCTTCCGCCTGAAGGGCGGCGTGCTTGCCAAGGACTACACGTTCAAGACCACCGAACTGCGCCGTGCCAGCGAACTGGCCGTGCCGACCTTCGCCAGCGGCAGCAGGATCGTGCCCGTGGACATGATCAACCAGGCCGGCCTGAAGGGCATCAATGGCAATCCGTCCAACTGGGTGGTGCCGAACCTGGATGCAATCGCCGACCAGTTCGACATCTACAGCAACAGCGGCATCTATGCCGTCGCGCCGCGCGCCAACAACGTGCGCAGCGTGGAAGAGAAGGACCGTGGTGCCTACCTGATGGGCGAGTTCAGCACCGAAATCGGCTCGCTGCCGCTGTCGGGCAACTTCGGCGTGCGCTACGTGCGCACCAGGCAGACCTCCACCGGGCTGTCGACGCTGGCCAGTGGTACCACCTCCACCACCGCCACCCGCACCTACGATGACACCCTGCCCTCGTTCAACCTGGTGGCCGAGGTCACGCCCGATTTCCTGATCCGCCTGGGTGCGGCCAAGGTCATGACCCGCCCGGGCCTGGGCAGCCTGACGCCAGGTGCAACCGTGGCCGTGGCCGGTGGTGCGCGCACCATCTCCAGCGGCAATCCCAACCTGGACCCGACGCGCGCCACCAATGTCGACCTGGGCTTCGAGTGGTACTTCGCCGAAGGCGCGATGGCGGGCCTGGGCCTGTTCTACAAGGACATCGAGACCTCGGTCCAGACCCTGCGCGAGAACCGCCCGTACACCGACAGCGGCCTGCCTGCCGAACTGCTGACCGGTACCGGCGCCTCGCCCACCGACGACTTCACCTTCACCCGGCCAGTCAATACCCCCGGCGGTGAGCTGTACGGCGCCGAGGCGAACTACACCCAGCCCTTCACTTTCCTGCCGGGCAAGTGGTCGAACCTGGGCGTGCAGCTGAACTACACCTGGGTCGAATCGAAGATCCAGTACATCAACTCGGCTGGCCAGCCGGTGATGAAGAACGATCTGCTGGGCCTGTCCAAATCGTCATGGAACGCAACGCTGTTCTACGAAGGCGAGACCTTCGCTGGCCGCGTCTCCGCCACCAACCGCGATGACTACCTCACCCAGGTGCCCGGTCAGGAAACCGGCTTCAACCTGGACGGCTACCACGGCATGACCGGCACCACGGTCATTGATGCGTCCATCCGCTACAAGATCAGCGACCAGCTGGAACTGAGCCTGGAAGGCATCAACCTGACCAACGAAGCCTCGGATGAATGGGTGTACTCGCCCGCCACCGGCCGCCTGCCACTCCAGTACACCGAAACCGGCCGCCAGTTCCTGCTGGGCGTGCGCTACAAGTTCTGAGCAACGCCGGCGGCGCGTACCGATACGCGCCGCGGTTCGCCATGACCGCTGCTGCGCCGCAAGGTGCCGCTGCGGCGTGGCCTTGCTACGGTCCGGCGGCCCGCCGCCGGCCGTCGCCCGTTGAAAGGAAATGTCTCCATGCCGCACCGCACGACCGTGTCCCGCTGCCTGCTGCTGGCAGTGGCCCTGGCTGCAGGCCCCGCGACGGCCGCCGCCGATGTCCCCACCCTGCTCTTCGATGTGGATGCCAATCACGGCCTGCAGGCCGTGACCGCTCACGGTGAGGCCGTAGCGAACTTTCGCGACAAGGTCGCGGTGGTCGACGACGGCGAGCATGGCAAGGCCATCCAATGGGAAGACGACGGCGTGCTTGCCTGGGACGCGCCGGGCAACATCCTGGCCCAGCGCGGCACGCTGGCCTTCGACTGGCGTTCACGCTATGCGGTGGGTGAAGCGCCGTTCGTGATCTTCCGCGTCGGCTACGCCGACCACAGCAGCTGGGACATGGCCTGGCTGCGCATCGACTGGAACGGGCACGGCTTCGATGCCTTCGTCACCGATGCCAACTTGGCACGCACACGCGTGTCGTTCCGCATGGATGCACTGCCGCGTCCCGACCAGTGGTTGCACCTGGCCTTCGCCTGGGATGAGGACCACGGCGTGCGCCTGTTCATCGATGGCCGCGAAGTGGCGCGTGCACAAGCCACAGGCGATTACGATGCGGCGCTGGACCAGCTCGGCCTGGCCGGGCGGGTGATGGCGCCCTACCAGGTGCAGAGCCGCTACAACTTCCTGCGTGGCAGCGACTTCCAGCACATCCGGGTGTACGACCGCATGCTCGACGCCCCCGCCGTGCAGGCACTGGCAGGCGGCAAGGCGCCGGCCAGCGCGGTGGCGCCGGCCAGCGACGAGCGCGCGTGGCGCCATCGCTTCGGGTGGGAAGGCGCGGCACCGCCTGCGCTGGCGTCGGCCGGCACCCGCATCCGCAAGATCGAATTCGCCGACACCCGCGACCTGAAGGCGTGGATGTGGAAGGCCACCGATGGCATCGCCGAAACCACCTGGCCGGGCGTGTACAACCGCTCGCGCCTGCCCGGCCGCAATGACTACTTCCAGCTTCCGGACTGGAACACCTATGTGGAAGGCGGCCAGCACCTGGACCTGACCCTGCCGGCCACCGAAACGGTGAACCGGGTGGAGATCCGTGGTGCGGCCTTCGGCACCCTTTCCCACGGGCCCGACGCCGAACATGCCACCGACGTGCTGGTCACGCGCCCGCGCGGCGTGGTGCGCAGCGTCGACGACATTGCCGCGCAGCGCGGCGGCGTGCTGCGTTTCAGCAACGTCGAGCAGGAAACACCGATCCAGGAAATCTGGGCCTACCACGTGAGCAAGGGCACCGAGCCGGAAGGCACGGTGAAGCAGACCTACATCATCGACAGCCGGGCGCTGCCCGACTACACCAACCTGGACGCATTGCGCCGCTACATCGACGGACGTTTCCCGGCCGCCGAACGCAGCACGGTGATGGCGCTGCCGAAGGGCGCCGGTTCCCGCCGCCGGGATGCCGGCACCCTGCCCGCACATCCGCAGCCGATCGTGCACGTGCTGATTCCTTCCGGGGTGGGTGACGCGCCGGCCAACCAGCCGCTGATCCGCAGCTGGGCCTACAGCTGGGAGAACATGCACGACGGCCTGGACGGCGTGGCCATCGACCTTCCCGCGCTGGACCTGCCGCCCACCCACGATGGACTGATCCCGCTGAACATCCGCATCAAGGATCCGATCTGGCCGGCGCGCGACATGATCGATGTATCGGTGTCGGTGCCGCCACGGCAGGCGCGCACGCTGTGGCTGGACCTGCGCGATCGCATCCTCACCCCGGACAGCCTGTGGCTGAGCATCGCCTCGGCCGCACCAGGCTTCGATGCCGATGCCCTCGACGGTGCGCAGGTCCGGCTGGTGTTCAAGCCGCGTGCCGACGCGCTGAAGGAGCACGTGGCCGACCGCTTCAACCAAGTCCGCGACAACTGGGGCTTCCTGGTGGAAGAGCACACCACGTCCAAGCGCCAGCGCCTGTACGCGCGCGTGTACGCGGACCTGAGCGACCTGCTGCGGGTGGACCCGGACCATGAACTCGGCCGCCTGTACTGGAACTACATCAGCTACAACAGCCAGGGCCGCCCGCCCTACACGGCGCCTGCCGTGCCCAGGGGCGTGCCGGCGTGGGCATTCAACCAGGTGCAGGACCTGGCGCAGGTGCGGCAGTTCGTCGACTGGTGGATCGACGAACGGCAGGGGGCCTACGGTGACTTCGGTGGTGGCATTTCGGACGATTCCGACCTGACCCAGCAGTGGCCGGGGCTGGCCCTGATGGGCGTGCAGCCGGATCGATTGAACGCCTCGCTGACCGCGCTGTCCGACGCGGTGTACCGCAACGGCATGTTCAGCAACGGCTTGAGTACCATCGAGACCGACGAGCTGCATTCCTATGAGGAAGGCATCAACACCAACAGCGCCATGCTCTACCTCAACTGGGGCGATCCGCTGACGCTGGAACGCCTGATGGAAACGGTGAAGGCCTTCGACGAGCGCATCATCCTGCGCAACCCGCAGGGCCACCTGCTGTTCTCCAGCAACTGGTTCGGTGGCAACAAGGTCTACCGCGAACCGAACTGGCAGTGGCAGAAGCCGTATTCGTTCCCGGTGCTGCACCCGGCGTTCCTGCTGGGCCAGTACAACGCCGACCCCACCGGCCGCGGGCTGGTGATCGGCCTGGCCGATGGCTATCTGGCCCACGCAGGCAAGGACGACAAGGGACGCTTCACCCTGCCCAACGAGATCAACTGGGCCAGCGGTGCCACCCGCGGCGGCGAGTTGAACAACGGCTCCGGCAGTGGCGACACGATGCACACCTTCTGGGCGGCGTGGCGCTGGAGCGGCGATGCGAAGTACCTGCAGGCACTGGACTACCGCGTGGCCCGTGGCGGTCCGGGCGCACTGGCCAACCTGGGCGAGAACGTCGTGGACGTACTGGGCCGGCAACAGGACTGGTATCCGCTGCTGCGCGCCGAGGCTGACGCGGGAAAAACCGGCTTCGCCAGCCTGATGGCCTGGCAGGCCAGCGGCGACAGGTCATACATCGCCGCCCTGCATGCCGACGGCCTGCAGGCGAAAGTGCAGCGCGCGTACATGAACACCGAGGGCCACTGGTGGTCCGACCGCGTGGAAGCGCCCAGTGAATTCCTCCAGCGCGCACGCCTGGGTGGGATCGCGCTGAAGCGCAACCAGAGTTGGCCCGGCCACACCGTCAGCTGGCGCTTCGACCGCGATGGAGCGGCCGAACAGGTCGCCCTGCTGGTGCATGCGCCGTCGCGTGAACGTTTCACCGTTACCAGCTACAACCTGGGCACGCGCACCATCGGCGCCGACATGACCGGCTGGAACGTGGCCAGCGGGACCTGGCGGATACGCAGCGGCGTGGATGCCGATGGCGATGGCCACATCGACGGCACGCCCGCCGAACGCCGCGTACAGCTGGAAACCAGCGCTTCGGTGGCGCTGCAGTTCCGTCCCGGGCGTACCGAGGTGTTCGAGTTCGAACGCGTGTCCGAGGGAACACCGGTGGAAACACGGCCGGACCTGGGCGTGGGTCGCGGCGACGTACGCATCGACGGCAGCCAGCTGCAGGTGACCGTGCACAGCCTGGGCCATGTCGGCACCGGCGTGGCCGTAGCAATGCTGGAAGACGCGCGCGGTCGCGAGATCGCCCGCACGGACGTGCCGGCGCTGGGGGCACCCCGTGACCTGCAGCCGAAGACCGTGCAGGTCTGGCTGCCGTTGCCGGCCGGTGACCGCAGCGGCCTGCGCGTGCGCGTGGCGCTGGCCGACGGTGGCGAAGAAGTGACCCGGCTCAACAACGTGGTCGGCGTGCCGCGATGATGCCTGCATTACGCCGGGCGTGATCCGGCGTGGGTCAGGACGCCTCGGTCTCCAGCCGTTTCATCCGGCGCTGGTACCAGCCATCATCCAACGGCTCGAACACCGCGCTGCGTTCCATCACGCCCTCGTAGACATGCAGCGACACGGCCACGTCCGCTTCGCTGGCGTTGCACAGCGTGTGGTACTCGTGCGGCGGAATCAGGCTGCCGGCACTACCGCGGTGGCCGTACAGCGTGGGCTGGGCGGCAAAGCGATGACGTTCGCCATCCTGTTCAATCAGCGCATAGGGAGTGACGATGAGTTCGCCCTGCCAGACGCCTTCCACGCACCACATCGCATCGTGGTCGTGCAGCGGCGTGCCCTGGCCCGGGCCCCAGCACATGGCGATGACGCTGTAGCCCAAGGTCGGGCTGCGGTGCAGTTCACGGCGTGCGTAATGCCCTTCGACCGGGCGCCGCACGCAGGGGGGCAGCTGGATGGACGGATCGACGATGGCCTCGCGCAGCACCTGCTGCAGCGCACCGGTGATGGCCTCCGGCGTGCCCAGCATCACCGCGGCATCGATCGCAGCGAACAGCCGCTCCCGGCCGGTGAATGACGGTGGCAAGGACATCGTTCCCATGCCCCGACTCTAGCCGAGAGGGGTTAACAGAATGTTTGCACCGCGGTGTCATCACTGCGTGCCGCGCTGCACGAACGGTACTTTCGCGTACAGCGCACGTTCGCCGGCACGAGGATCGTCCACCACGCCGCTCTGGCGATCAAACAGCATGGTCTGCCGCCGGGGCAGCGCGTAGGGGGGCCATTGCGGCATTCCGCGATGATTGGGGTCGCCGTTGCGCGCGAAGGCGATCAGTGCGTCGCTCATTGTCGCCGCCAGCGTATGCGCGTCCGCGCCGCCACCGGTGCGTGCGCCGGGCAGGCCGGCGTTGTCGAACACCAGCGGGATGTCGAGCGTGTGGAAGGCGCGCAGCCGGCCTTGCTCCACCGGTGAGCCCCAGTCCAGCTGGTAGGCCCAGGTGGGCGCGGCCCCGCTGGGCTGGCGCGCACGCGCTTCCAGCTCCTCCACTGCGCCGCGCCAGGAACGTCCTGCGGTAGTGGCCGCGAAGAACACCTCCGAAGGCGTGTAATGCGGGTACAGGCGCCGGTACTCGGCGATCACCGTCTGCGGCAGCAGATCCACGAACTGCTGGCGTTGCAGCTGTGCCGGCAGCGTCTCCCAGGTCAAGGTGAAGTTGGCCGGATCGTTGCCGAGGAAGGCACGGGTCTCGTCGCGCGTATTGCCGATGACCATCGGAATGCTGGCCGACTGCCGCGGCGCCTGCGGCCAGAACGGATGCACCGGGAGGGAGACTTCGTCCAGTACCGGCCCGAAGTACAGCGACGTGCTTTCCACCCGCGATGGATCGCGGGCACGGGTGGCTGCAAGCAGATCCGTGGCCGGGAGCCGCAGCAGGGCAGACAGGTCCTTTGCACCCACTGCCTCCATTGCGATGGCAGCGCGCTGCGCGGCGGCACGCGGGCCGGCCGCGGTGACCTGCTGCCCGCTCATCGTCCACGCGCGCTGGAACAGGCCGCGTGCCGCCGGCATCGCCATCAGCGTGGCGATCTTGGCGCCGCCCCCGGACTGGCCGAACACGGTGATGTTTCCAGCGTCACCGCCGAAGATCGCCGCGTGCTCGCGCACCCACTGCAGCGCCTGTACCAGGTCGAGCTGGCCGACATTCCCCGACGCGGCGTAGCGTGCGTCGCCAAGTGCGCCCAGGTACAGGTAACCGAAGGTGTTCAGCCGATGATTGAGGGTCACCACCACCACATCGCCGCGGCGGCACAGCGCACTGCCGTCGTACAGCGGATCGCTGCCGGAGCCGTTGTTGAACCCACCCCCGTGTATGTAGACCAGCACCGGGCGGCGGCCGCCATCCCCCAGTGCGGGGGTCCAGACGTTGAGGAACAGGCAGTCTTCGCTGCCGGGGCCTTCCGCGCCGCCCTGCGGTGCGGCCGCGCCATAGTCCAGTGCATCGGCGATCCCGTTCCATGCCGCTTCCCGGCGTGGTGGCTGGAAGCGATGGGTGCCGGTATCGGCGCCGTAGCGCACGCCGCGGAATACCAGCACGCCTTGTTCATGCTGGCCGCGCAGGCGCCCCCCGCGCACGCGGACGATCGGCAGGCGTTCGTCGCGTGCACCGGGCATCGCGGCTGCCGGCAGTGCCACCAGCGTGGCCGTGGCCAGCGCCCAGCGCGCGCTGTCGCGCAGGAAACGGCGGCGCTGCAGATCGTCGGGTGCTCTCGTCATCGGCTGCCCTCCGCATCCTTTCCTGCTGTCAGCCATGCCTGCGCCAGCGCTGGCCACTGCGACAGGGTGGAGCCGGGCTGCAGGCGCATGCCGAAGCCGTGGCCGCCATGGGCGAACACATGCAGTTCGTGCTCGACACCCGCCCTGGCCAGCGCCTGCGCCATCACCTCGCTGTTGTGCACGCTGACCACGCGATCGTCGTTGGCATGGATCAGCATCGTCGGCGGCATGTCCGCATGCACGTGCTCCTGCACCGAGTACTGCGTCGCCAATGCGGGGTCAGGGCGCTCGCCCAGCAATCGCCCGCGCGAACCACTGTGCGCATGCGCGCCCATGTCGATGACCGGGTAGACCAGCACCGCCCGTGCCGGGCGCGCGCTCAGCTGATCGATCGCATCGCGTGCGGGATAGACCGGCGCATCGAAGCCGGTGGCCAGCCGCGCAGCCACGTGGCCGCCGGCGGAAAAGCCCATGACCGCCACATTGTCCGCCTCCAGGCCGCGGCGCGCGGCCTGGTCGCGCACGACCCGCAGCGCACGCTGGGCATCGGCCAGCGCCGCCTGGCGGTCCCTGCCCGGCTGCGGCAGGCGGTAGCGAAGCACGAACAGGGTGAAGCCTGCCCGCTGCACCCAGTCCGGCACCAGCGCGCTGCCCTCCTTGTCGATTACCACCCGCTGGTAGCCGCCGCCCGGAATGACCAGCACCGCCTGCCCGTTCGGACGTGGCGGCGCGTGCACGATCATGTATGGCGCATCGATCCCGTCCACGAACCGGTCCGGATGGGCCGGATCGGGGCTGCGCTCAACCACCCGCGCCTTCCGCGCCGGAGCGCTCTGGCCAGGTACCTGGCCGTCCGGCCACAGCGGCAGGCGTTCGCCCGCCACCTCCCCGGCAAGCCGCTGGCCGTCGCGCAGCGGGACGTCGCTGGCACGTGCCGGGGCAAGCGTCAACAGAACGCACAGGAACAGCACAAGAGGGGGCAGACGCATGGCGGACCGGGCTCCAGCGAAGGGTGGGCAGCGTGCCGCAGGCGCCCCGGAAGCGGGTGTGATGCGCTGCGGCTTGCGTGATGACACCGGTTTACCATATACACCTCCTGCAGACGCTGTCGATGGGCAGTGCAACAACGCAGAGGGAGACCGTTCTTGAGCAACGAACACGGCACACAGGGGCAGAGGCCGGCGCCGGACGGTGCAGCCGCCATCGCCCGCGCCTTCACCGATGCACGCCGCGCAGGCAAGGCCCTGCCCGCGTTCCCCGGAGAGATCCCCGTCGATCTGGTGGCTGCCTACCACGTGCAGGACCAGGCCATTGGCCTGTGGAGCGATACAGTGGTCGGCTGGAAGGTGGGTTACATCGCTGCCGAGCGCCGCGACGGCTCCGGCGATGAGCGCCTGCTGGGGCCGATCTTCAAACGTCAGCTCTGGAATGATACCGGTGGAACAACCGACATCCCGGTCTTCGTCGGGGGCTTCGGCGCAGTCGAAGCAGAGTACGTGCTGGAGCTGTTGGAGGACGCGCCGGCCGGACAGCTGGACTGGTCCCCGGAACAGGCCGAAGCGCTGCCTGCGCGCCTCTATATCGGCGTGGAAGTGGCCAGCAGCCCGCTGGCCACCATCAACGAACTTGGTCCGCGCGTGGTGGTGTCCGACTTTGGCAACAACAACGGCCTGGTGCTGGGCCCGGAGATCGTCGACTGGACCGCACGCGACGAAAACTCGCTGCGTGCCGAGACACTGATCGAAGGTGAGGTGGTCGGCACCGGTGGCGCCACCCGCCTGCCCGGTGGCCTGCGCGCGGCATATGCCTTTGCGCTGTCCCGTTCGGCCCTGCGTGGCCGGCCGCTGCGCAAGGGCGACCTGATCGCCACCGGCAATGCCACCGGCATCCACGATATCGAGGCAGGACAAACGGCGCTGGTGCGCTTTGCCGGCTTCGGTGACATTGCCTGCCGGGCCGTGCCCGCGGGATGACCGCGGGGCTGCCCTGGTGAACACGCGCGGGAGGGCGCAGATGATCACACGACGTAACTTCCTGGCCGGGGGCGCTGCTGCCCTGGCCACCCCGATGCTCGCCGCCTGTGGCCGCGGGCCGGGCGGCGATATGGCCGGTGGCGCGCTGTTGACCGCCACCGACGTGCATGTGGCCGACTACCCTACCGTCACCGCGGTGAAGTGGATCGGCGAAACGCTGCAGCGCGAAACCAACGGTCGCCTGCGCCTGCGCCAGTACCACTCCGGCCAGCTGGGCCGCGAATCCGAGGCGATCGACATGGCGCGCTTCGGTGCCATCGATATCACCCGCGTGTATGCCGGTGCGCTGAACAATGCCTTTCCGCTGACCCAGGCGCTGTGCCTGCCCTACGTGTTCACGTCGGTGGCGCACCAGCGTGCCGCGTTGGATGACGGCGTGGCCGAAGCCGTGCTGCGCGGCTTCCAGGGCCGCGGCCTGGTCGGCCTGGCGATCTACGATTCCGGTGCACGCTGCTTCTACAACACCAAGCACCCCATCGTTTCGCCCAAGGACCTGCACGGCCTGAAGCTGCGCGTCGCCTCATCGGACATCTTCATCCAGCTGATGCGCCTGCTCGGCGCCAACCCGACGCCGATGTCGCTGGGCGACACGTTCTCCGGGATGGAAACCCACATGATCGACGGCGCCGAGAACAACATGCGCAGCTTCCATTCCAGCCGCCACTTCGAAGCGGCGCACTACTGGTCGCAGAGCGACCATTCGTACGCGCCGGATGTGTTGCTGATGTCGCGTGCCAGTTTCGAACGCCTGTCGCCTGACGACCGCCAGCTGCTGCTGCAGATCGCGCGCGCGTCGGTGAAGGTGATGCGCGAGCAGTGGGATGCGTCGGAGGACGCCGCACGCCGCGCCGTGCTGGCCTATGGGGTGAAAGCCAACGAGGTGGACATGCCCGCCTTCCGCACCGCCGCCCAGCCGCTGCTGCAGCAGTACCTGCAGCAGCCGGAGATCGCCGCGCTGGTCGACCGCATCCGCGCCGCCTGAGGACACTGCCATGATCGAGACGACGACGCCCGCCACCGGGCCTGGCCAGCGCCTGCTGGACCGCATCGCCGACATCGCCATCTACGGCGCCGTTGCTGCCCTGCTGGGGCTGGTGGTGGTGCAGGGCTGGCAGGTGTTCGCGCGCTACGTGATCAACGATTCGCCCAGCTGGACTGAGCCGGTCACGCTGCTGCTGCTGGCCACGGCGATGAGCCTGGGTGCCGCCTGCGGTGTGCACACCAACCGCCACTTCGGCTTCTTCCTGCTGCATGCCTACCTGGGCCCCGGCCTGCGCCGTGCGGTGGACGTGCTGGTGCAGCTGGTGGTGGCGGTGCTGGGAGGCTTCATCGCCTTCTGGTCGGGTGATCTGCTGCTCGACGGCCTGGACATCAAGACCGCCGGCGCCGATCTGCCGCAGAGCATCAACTACCTGCCACTGGCGGTGGGCGGCGGGCTGATGCTGCTGTTCGCGCTGAACCGTGCGTGGAACGCGCTGCAGGCCCGCGCCACCGGCGCCGAAGACGCTGAAGGAGATCGTTGATCCATGGGTATCACCATCCTGTTCTCCGTGTTTGCCGTGCTGCTGCTGCTCGGCGTGCCGGTGGCCTACGCGCTGGCCGCTGCCGCGCTGGCCACCCTGCTCTACCTGGATATCCCCAGCATCGTGCTGGTGCAGCAGATCTCGGCCGGTACCGGCTCGGCCTCGCTGATCGCCATTCCGTTGTTCATCTTCGCGGGCGAGATCATGATGCGCGGCGGCATCTCCGAGCGCCTGATCGCCTTGGCCTCGTCGCTGGTGGGGCGCTTGCGCGGTGGCCTCGGCCAGGTCTCGATCCTGTCCTCGCTGTTCTTCGGCGGCGTGTCCGGCTCGGCCATTGCCGAAGTTTCGGCGGTCGGCGGCACGATGATCCCGCAGATGGTCAAGCGCGGCTACGACCGCGATTTCGCCGTCAACGTCAGCATCACCGCCGCGCTGGTGGCGCTGCTGGTGCCGCCGTCGCACAACCTGATCCTGTTCTCGGCCGCTGCCGGTGGGGGCCTGTCCATCGCCGATCTGTTCGCCGCCGGCATTGTCCCCGCGCTGCTGATGACGTTGGCGCTGATGGTCACCGGCTATGCGGTGGCGCGCCGCCGCGGCTATGGCGTGGAGGTCTTTCCCGGCTGGCGCGCCGTGGCCCTGCGCATCGTCTCCGCCCTGCCCGGCCTGGGCCTGGTCGCGCTGATCTTCATCGGTATCCGTGCCGGCATCTTCACCGCAGTGGAAAGCGCAGCCATCGCCGTGGTCTACGCCTTGCTGGTGACCACCGTGCTGTACCGGCAACTGCGCTGGCGCGAGTTCTTCGACACCGTCATCCACGCGGCGCGCAGCACGGGCGTGATCCTGTTCGTGATCGCCACCGCCGCCGTGTTTGGCTGGCTGCTGGCCTACCTGCAGGTGCCCGCGGCCGCCGTCGAGTTCCTGCAGTCGTTCGCGCACAGCCAGTTCATGGTGCTGCTGATGATCGTGGTGATGCTGCTGCTGCTGGGCACCTTCATGGACCTGGCGCCGATGATCCTGATCTGCACGCCGATCTTCCTGCCGGTGGCCCGCGCCTACGGCATCGATCCGATCCACTTCGGCCTGGTGCTGGTGCTCACCGGTGGCCTGGGTCTGGTCACGCCCCCGGTGGGCTCGGTGCTGTTCATCGGCACGGCCATCGGCAAGATCAGCGTGGGCCAGAGCATGCGCACGATCTGGCCGTTCTGGTTCGCCGCGCTCGCCGTGCTGCTGGTCGTGGCCTTCTTCCCCTCACTGTCGTTGTGGCTGCCCGCCGCGCTGCGCGGCTGAGCCACAAGGAGACTGCCATGCGTGCACTGTGTATCGCCGCCACCATCACTCTGCTCGTGCTGTTGCTGCCGGCACGGCCTGCACCCGCGGCGGAGCCCGCGCGCGCCCCGGCGCAGTGGGCGCGGGGGCTGGAACACCAGCGCCAGGCGGACCGGGGCGATGGCACGTTCCTCAATCCGGTGCTGGCCGGTGACCATCCGGATCCCTCGGTGCTCAAGGACGGGGACGATTACTACCTCACGCTGTCGTCGTTCGACGCCTACCCCGGGCTCCCGATCTGGCACTCGCGCGACCTGGTGAACTGGCAGCCGCTGGGACATGCGGTCACCCGCAACGTGGGGGCGATCTGGGCGCCGGACATCGTCAAGCATCGGGGGCGCTACTTCATCTACTTCCCGGCCCGCACCGGCGAGCGCCGCAGCAACTTCGTGGTCTGGGCCGATGACATCAAGGGCCCGTGGAGCGCGCCGATCGACATCGGCCTGGGTGGCTACATCGATCCCGGCCATGCAGTGGGTGAAGACGGCAAGCGCTACCTGTTCCTCAGTGGCGGTGATTACGTGCAGCTGGCCGACGACGGGTTGAGCGTGGTCGGCACGCCGAAACACGTCTATGACGGCTGGCGCTACCCGCAGGACTGGGACGTTGAGGCCTACGCGCAGGAAGGCCCGAAGATCCACGTCCGCGACGGCTGGTACTACATGACCACGGCAGTGGGCGGCACCGCCGGTCCGCCGACCGGGCACATGGTGATCACCGCGCGCTCGCGTTCGATCCACGGACCATGGGAGAACGCGCCCAACAACCCGATCACGCGCACGCAGTCGGCGGCCGAGCCCTGGTGGTCACGCGGCCACGCGACGGTGATCGAAGGGACCGATGGACGCTGGTGGATGATGTACCACGGGTACGAGAACGGCTTCTGGACGCTGGGTCGGCAGGCCCTGCTCGAACCGATCGAATGGACCGCTGACGGCTGGTTCCGGGCCACGGGCGGAGACCTTGGTCAGCCACTGCGCAAGCCGGCCGGACAGGCGCTGTCGCCGCATGGCATGGCGCTGTCGGATGATTTCCGCGGCAGCACGCTTGGCCCGCAGTGGGCGTTCTTCAACCCGGCGCAGGATGAGTACCGCCGGCTGGGTTTCAGTGGCAACGGCCTTGTCCTGCAGGGCAAGGGCAGCACGCCGCGCGACGCCTCGCCGCTGACCACCATCGCCGGCGACCGGGCCTATCAGTTCGAGGTGGAGATGGAGATCGCCCCCGGTGCCGTGGGCGGCGCGCTGCTGTTCTACAGCGACCGGCTGTACGCGGGCGTGGGCAGCAACGGCGAGTCGTTCATCATGCATCGCTACGGCGAGGAGCGCCCTGCCCGACCGGCCCCGGGCCGCGGCGGCCGGCTGTGGTTGCGGGTGACCAACAACCGCCACATCGTCACCTTCCACTCCAGCACCGACGGGCACACTTGGCAGAAGTATCCGGTTCAGATGGAAGTGTCCGGTTACCATCACAATGTCGCGGGCAGGTTCCTGGCGTTGAAGCCGGCGCTGTATGCGGCCGGCGACGGTGCGGTAACCTTCCGCAACTTCCGCTACCGCGCGCTGGACTGAGCGCGGAGCCGGAATCCCCAGACTTACCGGGTTCAAAACATGTCAGTGCGCAACAAGAACGATGCCGCTACGCCGGCATTGGCGAAGGGCAAGGCAGCCACCATCAACGACATCGCGCGACTGTCGGGTGTATCCAAGAAAACGGTTTCAAGAATCATCAACAACTCGCCACTGGTGCGCAAGGACACGCGCGACAAGGTGGAAGCGTTGATGCGTGAAGTGGGCTACACGCCCGATCCACTGGCCCGCGGGCTGGCGTTCCGCCGCTCCTTCCTGATCGGCATGGTCTACGACAACCCCACCGCGCAGTACATCGTGGACATGCAGTACGGCGCGCTGGATGCATTGCGTGGATCCAGTTTCGAGCTGGTGGTGCATCCCTGTGACAGCCGCAGCCCCGGCTACATCGAAGGCGTGCGTCGCTTCGTGCAGCAGCAGAAGCTGCACGGCGTCATCCTAGTGCCGCGTGCCTCGGAAGACCAGGCGCTGGCGGACATGCTCGATGAGATCGGCTGCCGGTTTACCCGCGTGGCAGCGCTGCCGCTGGACGAAAGCTCGCAGATGGTGGTTACCCATGACCGCGATGGTGCGGCCGAAGCCGCCGACTACCTGCTCTCGCTCGGCCACCGTGACATTGCCCTGGTGACCGGTCCCAGCGCCTACCGTTCGGCCCATGAACGTACCGCCGGCTTCATCGACGCACTGTCGCAACGCGGTATCGAGCTGCCGAAGGACCGCATCATCGAGGCCGGCTACACCTTCGAATCCGGTGTCGCCGCTGCCGAGAAACTGCTGCTGGGCAAGCGCCGCCCGACCGCCATCTTCACCGGCAACGATGAAATGGCCGCCGGTATCTACAAGGTGGCGCTGCGCGCGGGCATCAACATTCCGCGCCAGCTGTCCATTGTCGGCTATGACGACAGCCCGCTTGCCTCGCGCCTGTGGCCCTCGCTGACCTCGGTGCGCCGGCACACGCGCGATACCGGACGCACCGCCGCGGCGATGCTGATCCAGCCCGAAGGCCAGGCCGCGCTGCCCATTGCCAGCGTGCGGCCGCACCTGATCGTCCGCGATTCCTGCCAGCCGCCGGAGGATTGATCCCCAAGGATCAATCCTGCAGGTCACGACCTCTGGTCGTGACACGCCCCTGCCCCATCCACCCGATCCACCGCGCCCTGCCCGGGCCATCCCGGCATCGTGCGACGCAAAATGACACCGGTTTCCTGTCTGGCTAGAATCGACCGTGAACCGCGCCGGGGCCGACCCGTCGGCCCGCCCCCCGCTCTGGAGACGCCATGTACAGCAAGACCCATTACGCCACCCATCCCGATGCCATCCACGGTGCCAGCAACGACCAGCTGCGTGACCTGTACCTGCTCGATGGCCTGTTCAACGCCGGTGCGGTGACCCTCAAGTACACCCACTACGAGCGCTTCGTGATTGGTGGCGCCGCCCCGGTGGACGCACCGCTTGCGCTGCCGACCCAGACCGAACCCGCTTCGGCCGCAGGCCACCCGTTCCTGGAGCGCCGGGAACTGGGCGTGATCAACGTCGGCAGCGGCACTGGTACGGTCACCGTGGATGGCACCGGCTACACGCTGGGTCCGAAGGACGGTCTGTACGTGGCCATGGGCAGCAAGGAGGTCGTGTTCGCCTCGCAGGACGCCGCCAACCCCGCCCAGTTCTATCTGGCCTCGACCCCGGCCCATGCCCGCTTCGAAACCAGGCAGCTGTCCATCAAGGACGCCGTTGCACTGGACCGCGGCGCGCTGGAAACCAGCAACGAGCGCACCATCTACCAGTACATCGTGCCGGCCACCTGCCAGTCCTCGCAGCTGCTGCTGGGCCTGACCGTGCTCAAGCCGGGCAGCGTGTGGAACACCATGCCGCCGCACCTGCACGACCGTCGCAGCGAGGTCTACTTCTACTTCGACCTGGGTGACAGCGACCGCGTCTACCACTTCATGGGCGAGCCGGCCGCGCAGCGTCACATCGTGATCCAGAACAACGAAGCGGTAGTGTCGCCGCCGTGGTCGATCCACATGGGCGCCGGCACCAGCAACTACGCCTTCATCTGGGCGATGGGTGGCGAGAACCTGGACTACACCGACATGCACGTGCTGGACATCTGCCAGCTCAAGTAAGCCCGCCTGGCCGCCGCGCACCGTGTGCCGGCCGTCGACACCGCTCGTCTCTATCAAGGAACGCATACGCAATGGCTAATCCCTTCAGCCTGGAAGGCAAGGTCGCTCTGGTAACCGGTGGCAATACCGGTCTGGGCCAGGGCATCGCCGTGGCACTGGCCGCCGCTGGTGCCGACGTCGCCGTGGCCGGCATCGCCCCGCCCACCGATACCATCGAAAAGATCACCGCGCTGGGCCGCCGCTGCCTGGCCATCGAAGCCAACCTGATCAGCATCGAGCCGGTGGCGCGCGTGGTCCGCGAGACCATCGAAGGCCTGGGCGGGTTGGACATCCTGGTCAACAACGCCGGCCTGATCCGCCGCGCCGATGCGGTGGACTTCAGCGAGCAGGACTGGGACGACGTGATGAACGTCAATCTCAAGTCCGCGTTCTTCATTTCGCAGGCCGCCGGCCGCCACTTCATCGAACAGGGCCACGGCAAGATCATCAACATCGCTTCGATGCTGTCCTTCCAGGGCGGTATCCGCGTGCCGTCGTACACCGCCAGCAAGAGCGGCATCGCCGGCATCACCCGGCTGCTGGCCAACGAGTGGGCGGGCAAGGGCATCAACATCAATGCCATCGCCCCGGGCTACATGGCGACCGACAACACCGCCCAGCTGCGCGCCGACGAAGCGCGCAACAAGGCGATCCTGGAGCGCATCCCGGCCGGTCGCTGGGGCACGCCGGATGACCTGGCCGGTGCGGCGGTGTTCCTGGCCTCGTCGGCGTCGGATTACATCAACGGCGCCGTGCTGCCGGTCGATGGTGGCTGGCTGGCGCGCTGACGCGTGATCCGCGGTAGTGCCGGCCGCTGGCCGGCGTCCTGGCAATGCTTCCGCCGTTCATGAGGTTGCCGGGCAGCGGCCGGCACTACCGGAGACCGGACATGCGCACCCTGTTGCCTTTGTTGTTGCTGCTGTCGTGCACCACCGCGCAGGCGGCGCCCGTGCGGGTATTCATTGCCGGTGACTCCACTGCGGCCGCATACGGCCCCGAGCGCGCGCCGCAGGCCGGCTGGGGCCAGGCGCTGCAGAGCTACCTGGACCCGGCGCGCTTGGAGGTGCACAACCACGCCAAGGGCGGGCGCAGCACGCGCAGTTTCATCGAGGAAGGGCGCCTGGAGGCCATCGCCGCCGAGCTGCGCCAAGGCGACGTGCTGCTGATCCAGTTCGGCCACAACGATGCGAAGTTCGAAGACCGCACGCGCTACACCGATCCGGACAGCGACTACCCACGCCTGCTGATGCGTTACGTACAGGTGGCCCGCGCAAAGGGCGCCACGCCGGTGCTGGTCACGCCGGTGGCGCGGCTGCTGTACGACTTCGGTTCACTGCTGGATACGCATGGCCGCTACACGCAGTCGATGAAGGCGTTGGCCGCGCGCGAGCAGATTGCGCTGATTGATCTGAATGACCGCAGCATGCGCTGGGTCCGCGCGCTGGGTGAGGAGGGCGCGCGACCCTACTTCCTGTTCGTGCCCGAACAGAACAAGGCCGACGGCACCCATTTCAGCGTGGCCGGCGCACATGCGGTGGCCTGCCTGGTATTGCGCGAGGCGGTGCCGCTGCTACCCGCGCTGCAGCCGGCGCTGGTGCGGGATATCGACTGCGACGTGGTGGCGGAAGGGCAGGGTAGCGACCCAGCCCTGCCCTCGCAGGTGGTGCACGAAGACAGTGTTGTGCGCACGCAAGCAGGCCCGCACGGCGGTGCCGGCCCGACCACGGCGTATCCGTTCTTCGCCGATGCCGAAGGGCTGCCGTTCGTGCTGCGCAAGCGTGTGCTGCACAAAGGCGCGGGCATCGGCCTGCATCCGCAGCACAAGGACGAGATCTATTACATCGTCAGTGGGCAGGGCAGTTATGTGCTGGATGGCAGGCAGTACGACGTGCACGCCGGGCACGCGCTGCTGACCCGCAAGGGCAGCCACCATGCGCTGCAGCAGGTGGGTGAGGAGGATCTGGTGGTGCTGCTGGTGTACCCGCGCTGATTGAAACGTAGCCGAGCATGGGCTCGGCTTTACAGAACAGCGCCGGCGTGCATGGTCATCGTCGTTCGACAGGCTCCGGGCCGAAGTGCTTCAGCCCCAACCTGGCCAGGTCTTCCGGTCGCTCGAAATAGGCTTCGTCGAAGGCGTGCAGCGCCTCCTGCTCCTGTTCGGTCATCGCGCCGTACAGGTCGGTCAGTTGCTTGACCGCCGGGTCATCTTCCAGCCGGTCGACCAGCCCGCGCATGCCGGCCAGGATCGCGTGGGTCTTCGCCGCGCCCATCGCCTGCAGCGCACGTAACGCCAGCTGGCAGGTCGGGTCGCCCCAGTTGCACAGGAACTGCATGAAGCCGCCGTTGTTGATGTCGGCCTCCATGCGCCACAGCGCCACCAGCTGCTGGTCTTCGTCGGACAGCGCATCACACGTCGCCGCCGTCCGCCCAGCCTTCACCCGTGCCGGCCTGGAACACGTGATCGTCAGCCTGCACGTCACCGGCAGGCAGGTGCGCCTGGTCGGCCAGTGCCGCGTAGATTGGGGTGAAGTCCGGCGACGTCGCCTGCATCAGCTGTTCAAAGCTGTCGATGACGAAGTAGGTCTTCTGGAAGGTGTCGATGCGGTACTTCGTTCGCATGATCCGCTGCAGGTCGAAACCGATGCGGTTGGGTGCGGCCGATTCCAGCGAGTACAGCGACTCGCCCTTGGACGACACGATGCCGGCACCGTAGATGCGCAGGCCGTCGGGCGTGTCGATCAGGCCGAACTCCACCGTGTACCAGTACAGGCGGGTGAGGTTCTGCAGCGCGTCCGGGCCGATCGCGTGGGCTTTGACGCCGCCACGGCCATAGGCCTCCATGTAGTCGGCGAACACCGGGTTCATCAGCAGCGGCACGTGGCCGAACAGGTCGTGGAACAGGTCCGGCTCGGCGATGTAGTCGATCTGGTCCGGGCGACGGATCCACCAGGTCACGGGAAAGCGGCGGTTGGCCAGGTGGTCGAAGAAATCCAGTTCCGGCAGCAGGCCTTCGACGCCGACCAGGGTCCAGCCGGTGGCCGCGCCCAGCACTTCGTTGAGCTGGTCGAAGCGCGGAATCATGTGCGCGTTCATGCCCATCTCGTCCTGCGCGTCCAGGAATTCCTGGCAGGCACGGCCGACCAGCAGCTCGCGCTGGCGCTGGTACAGCGTGCTCCAGGTGGCGTGGTCGTCGGCGCTGTAGGTGTCCCACGGCTGCTCGACGAGCGCGGTGGTGTACACCGGCACGTAGCCCTTGTCGGTCTGCTGGTGTTCGACGCGGCGGGGCTGGGCGAGGTCCATGGGGCACTCCTTGAAGGGATAGCCACGATGCTAGGGCAGGGCGCGCGCAACAGGGTTGCAAAAGTTGCGCCGATTGGCATTGTTGGCGCAATATCCTTGCGCAGTCACCATGTTGCGGAGCAGCAATGGCCGGAGAAGTCCAGTTTGATCGCACGGATATACGCCTGCTGGCTGAAATCCAGCGGGATGGGCGCGCCACCAACGCGGAGCTGGCGACTCGGGTGAACCTGTCGCCCTCGGCCTGCCTGCGCCGCCTGCAGCGGCTGGAAAGCGAGGGCGTGATCGTCGGCTACGGCGCGCGGCTGGAGCCGCGGCAGCTGCGCCTGGGCCTGCAGGCCTTCGTGCGCGTGCAGTTGGAAAAGCACGACCAGGCCGCCATCGGCCACTTCGTGGACAGCGTGCAGGGCTGGGACGAGGTGGTGGCCTGCCATGCGCTGACCGGCGACATGGACTACCTGCTGCACGTCTACGTGCGCGACCTGGAGCACTTTTCGCACTTCCTGCTGGACCGCCTGCTCAACGCCGGCGGCGTGGCCGACGCCAATTCCAGCTTCGTGCTGCGCACGGTGAAGGGTTTCCAGGCATTGCCGTTGTCGCAGTTGGAATGAGCGCAGCGGCGATTTGACGCGGCCGGGCGGGTAGCCGAGCATCACCGCCCTGCGCGCGCCGCAGCGTTCCTTTCCGGTTCCACGCATGTCCGAACTCCAGCACCCGGTGCCCACCACCATCTTCCTGCCGCTGCAGCGCAAGTCGCTGGCACGTTACATCGCTCACGGCACGCCGCCGCAGACGGCAGTGGAGCAGGCCGGGCTGATGGCCGCGCAGTTGTGCCGGACGCGCCTGCATCCAGCGGCCGAGATCGAACGCCTGCTGCATGATGCCTGCGCGCTGTTTGCCGGCAACGAAGGCGCCGCCGCGCAGCTGGCCGGCCCCGGTGGCGGAGGCCAGCCGGAGCTGGATGCCTGGCTGACCGCATTGGCCGCCCACGGCGTGCTGCTGGCGCCGGCGCAGATCCTGCAGGACGTCATCGCGCAGTCGCCATTGGAGTATCCGGGCCTGGCCCTGCAGCAGGCCTGCCAGGAAACCCTGACCGAGCATGAGATCCGCTTTCCCGCCACCTTTTCCAGTGACGAGGCGCTCACGCAGGATGACGTGGCCGCCGAGGACGCGCGTGCGGTCGAACACCATGGCCTGTACACCTCCGAGCAGGCCCGCGTGCTGCGCGCCATCGCCGCCAACCCCGATGAGCTGATCGACCTCGATGGCTATGCCGGCACCGGCAAGGGCCACCTGGTGCTGGCGCTGATGGAGGCGCGGCCCGGCCGCTACACCTACGTGGCGCCCTCGCGTGGGCAGGTGGAAGCCTTCCGCAGCCGCGTGCCGGCCAGCACCGCGGTGCGCCTGCTGACCCAGATCGAGTTCGCCAACCGCGTGGCGCAGCATGCCGCGCGCAGCGGCCACACCGGTGGCTTCGTTGCCAGCTACCGGCGCAGCACCCGCACGCCGCGTGAGATTGCCGGCCGCATCGGCCTGCAGGGCATCGGTGGGCGCAGCCCGGAGCAGGTGCTGCTGACTGCGTTCGAGGCCATCAACCGTTGGTGCGCGTCGTCTGCACCGGGCTTGGCGTTCCAGCATTTCGACCGGTCGGTGCCCGCCGCGATGCTCGACGTGTCGCCGTACATGGCGGCCGCCGAGCACGTCTGGCGCTGCATGTTCGACGCCGAACTGCAGCGGGGCACGCTGCTGAGCCTCAGCCCGGCGCACATCGGCAAGTGGTTGGCACTGCGCGGCGTTACCCCGCCGCTGGACATGGGCATGCTGCTGGTGGACGAGGCGCATGACCTGAGCCCGTCGTGGAAGCAGTTGCTGGCCGGCCATGCGCCTGGCGTGGTCAGCCTGGGGGATCCGCACCAGTGCCTGACCGGTACGGTGCCGCGCTGGGCCGCGTCGAAGGTGCTGGAAATGCACCAGTCGGTGCGCCAGGGCAACCAGGTCGAGGGCCTGGTCAACCAGACCCTGGCACTGGATGGACTGGGGCAGGACAGTGGGCCGTTCGTCGGTGCCGCCGACCGCGCCACCGGTGTGCTGCATTACCGCCACTGGGCGCAGGTGCCGAGCGAGGGCCTGCGCATCCATGGCAGCGTCGCCGATCTGGCCCTGGATGCGGCACAGCTGCACGCGCTCGGGCTGCGGCCCTATCTGCATCCGGCATCGCTGCGCGCGCTGCGCAGCGTGCTGCAGCGGCCGCTGGATGCGTGGCGCCGGCGCCGCGACAGCGCCTCGGACCCGGCACAGGAGCGCTTCCTGGCCACGCAGGCCGACGAAGGGCAGGGCGCGCTGGTCGAACTGTTTGCGTCTGCCGATCGGGTGCAGTCACTGCTGCAGGCGCTCGACGACCAGGACACGCCTGCTGAAGGGCGGGTGGCGCTGTGCCTGGCCGAACACGCGAAGAACCTGCAGTTCGACGTGGTCTCACTGTCACCCGGTTGCTTCAGTGCGGGGCAGGGCGGGCGCATCTGGCACAACCCGGTGCGCGCGGTCTATCTGGCACTCACCCGTGCGCGACGCCAGCTGCATGTGCCGGCCGATGGCATGGAACAGCTGCAGCACACGGCGACACTGCAGGAGCAGGCCCGTCAGGCGCGCAGGCGCGAGCGGCAGCAGGCCAGCGGTTACCGGCCTGCGCGCTAGAACGCGCGCGTCGCTGTCTGGCAGCGACACGCCGGCTCAGCTCAGCACTTGTCCTTGCGGCCCATCAGCTTGCCCAGGCGCGAGGCTTCCTCGCACTTCGGCGCGGCCACGGGTGCCGGTGCGGCGGCCGCGGCGCGTGCACGCTGCAGCTGCTGGATCTTCGCGCGGATCTGCGGCATCGCGGCCATTGCGGCCTTTTCGCCCTCCAGGATCGCGGTGCCACGCTGGCTGAAATCGGCGGCGCCGATGTCCAGCACCTTCGGGCGGATGACGATGTCGGCGCGTGCCAGTTCCTGCTCGCCCAGGCGCTGGCCCATGATCGAGATGGACTGGTTGACGATGCCCAGCATGTCGGTCGGCGCCTTGCCGCTGGCCTTGCTGGAGATGTCCACGGCGATCACGAAGTCGGCGCCGAGCTGGCGCGCGGCATCCACCGGCACCGGGCTGACCACGCCGCCATCGATGTAGTTGCGGCCACCGATCTTCACCGGTTCGAACACGCCGGGAATGCTGCTGGAGGCGCGCACGGCCTGGCCGACGTTGCCGCGCACGAAGATCGCGCGCTCGCCTGTTTCCAGCTGGGTCGCGACGGCGGCGAACGGCTTCTTCAGGCGCTCGGCGGGGCGGTTGGCGACCTGCTCGTTGACGTAGTCCTGCAGCTTCTGGCCCTGCACCAGGCCACCGGAGAACAGGCGCACGTCGCGGATGCTGGCTTCATCCAGCGCCACTGCCTTGCTCTGCATCTGGAAGGCATCCATGCC
Organism: Stenotrophomonas sp. NY11291; assembly: GCF_023277365.1. Taxonomy (NCBI): domain Bacteria; kingdom Pseudomonadati; phylum Pseudomonadota; class Gammaproteobacteria; order Lysobacterales; family Lysobacteraceae; genus Stenotrophomonas; species Stenotrophomonas sp. NY11291. The sequence goes on from NZ_CP096975.1 coordinate 90,112, forward strand.
GCTGGCATACAGCGCGCCGACCACGCTGCCGGCACTGGTGCCGGACACCACGGCCGGTTCGAAGCCATTGGCTTCCAGCATCTTGATCACGCCGATGTGGGCGAAGCCCTTGGCTGCACCACCACCGAGGGCGATACCGATCTTCACCGGCTTGGCCTGCGGCACCACGGTCGGTGCTGGCGGCGGCGTGGGGCGGACCGGGTCGCCACCGCAGCCGGCCAGCAGGCCGATCAGGGCGACGGACAGCAGCATGCGGGGGCGGAACAGGCTCATCGGCAGTGCGCTCGCGGCGCCGGATTCGGGAAAGGACGCCAGCATACCGAAGCGGTGGCGGGGCGGGCAGGGTGGGGGAGTGGCCTATTCAGGAAAAGGAGCGCGGGCGGTGCCGACCTTGGTCGGCACCGCCCGGGCGAGGGGCTCAGAACCGGTTGTCGCCGTCCAGCATCCGGCCCAGGCCGCCCAGCACCGAGCCTTCGCCGCGGCTCTGGCCGCCGCCCTGCGGCGCCGCCATCCACATGCGCCCGGCCAGGCGCGAGAACGGCAGCGACTGCAGCCAGACCTTGCCCGGGCCGGTCAGCGTGGCCAGGAACACGCCCTCGCCTCCGAACAGCATGCTCTTGATGCCGGTGACCCGGCGTACGTCCATGTCCACGGTCGGGTGGTAGGCCACCACGCAGCCGGTATCCACGTCCAGTCGCTCACCTGCGGCCAGCTCGCGCTCGACCACGCAGCCACCGGCGTGGATGAACACCCAGCCGTCCCCCTCCAGCTTCTGCATGATGAAGCCTTCGCCACCGAACAGGCCGGTCATGATCTTGCGCTGGAACTGCACGCCGATCTGCACGCCGCGCGCGCCGGCCAGGAAGCTGTCCTTCTGGCAGATCAGGCGGCCGCCATGCTGGTCCAGCTTCATTGCCAGTACGGTTCCGGGGTAGGGGGCGGCGAAGGCGACCTTGCCCTTGCCCTTGCCGTGGCCGCTCTGGGTGTAGACGGTGGCAAACAGGCTCTCGCCGGTCAGCACGCGCTTGCCGGCGGCCATCACCTTGCCCATGAAGCCGCCGCCCTGGTCGCCGTTGGCGGCGCCGAACACCGTATCCATCTGCACGGTGGCGTCCTTGAACATCAATGCGCCGGCCTCGGCAATGGCGCTCTCACCGGGGTCGAGCTCGATTTCCACGAACTGCATTTCATGGCCGACGATGCGGAACTCGATGTCGTCGGCGCGGCTGCTGGCAGCGGCGGGGACCGGCGGCGGGGTGTTCGGCATGCCCGGGGCCGCCGACTGCAGTTCGGGCACCTCGGCGATCGAGGTCCACCCGCTCATGCCCTGGCACCAGGCCAGGGAGCGCGGGTTGGCCTGGGCGTAGCGGCGCGCGGCCTCGTCATCAAGCGGGCCGATACGCTCGGCCTGGGCGGAGGCATGGAAGTACCACTGGGTCATCGCGGCGGCTCCGCAGGGCTGGTAAACCGCGAGTCTAGCGAGCACGCGGGGGGCCGGGGCGACGGGGCCATGAACGGCAGGCATTTGCGGGGCAGGTGCTGTATTGCAACAATTATCTGGTAGCGCCGTTTTACCACCCCTCCAAACACAGCCTACCGCCATGTCCCCGACCCGCACTTCCCGTGGCCGCCTTCCGGTCGCGCGCCCCCTCGTTGCCGCTCTTTCCGCCCTGTTGCCGCTGGTAGCAGCCGCCCAGGAAACTCCCGCTGCCAAGGATCCGGTTGCCCTCGATGCCCTGCAGGTGACCGCGCAGCGGCGCGTTGAGAACGCCAAGGACGTGCCGGTCGCGATCAGCGCGATCCAGGGCGAGAAGCTCGATGTGTTGGGTTCTGCGGGCGATGACATCCGCTTCCTGGCCGCGCGCGTGCCCAGCCTCAACATCGAGTCGTCCTACGGCCGTGCCTTCCCGCGCTTCTACATCCGCGGCCTGGGCAACACCGATTTCGACCTCAATGCGTCGCAGCCGGTGTCGCTGGTGTACGACGACGTGGTGCAGGAAAGCCCGCTGCTGAAGGGCTTCCCGCTGTTCGACCTGGCCAACGTGGAAGTGCTGCGCGGCCCGCAGGGCACGCTGTTCGGCCGCAATACCCCGGCCGGCGTGGTCAAGTTCGATTCGGCGCGCCCGTCGCAGGATGCCGACGGTTACGTGCGCGTGGGCTATGGCAGCTACAACAGCTGGAACGTGCAGGGTGCCTACGGCGGCCCGCTGACCGATCGCTGGTCGGCACGCGTCTCGGCCATCTACCAGCGCCGCGATGACTGGGTCGACAACACCCGCGCCGGTGCGCCGAACAGCGGTTTCGAAGGCTATGACGAAGCCGCCGGCCGCGTGCAGTTCCTGTACGAAGGCGATGACTTCGAAGCGCTGTTCAACCTGCACAAGCGCAAGCTCAACGGTACCGCCCGCCTGTTCCGCGCCAACATCATCCAGAAGGGTGGCAACGGCCTGGTCGAGAACTTCGACCGCGACAAGGTGGCCAACGACGGCGTCAACTTCTCCGATCTGGAAACCTGGGGCGGCAGCGCGCGCCTGCAGTGGAACCTCGGTTCGGTGACCCTGCATTCGATCACAGGTTATGAAACCGCTGAATCGCTCAACCGCGGCGACATTGACGGTGGCTACGGCGAGGCATCACTGGGCGCTGGCAACTACGGCCCGGGCCTGATCCCGTTCTCGTCCGAGTCGGCCGACGGCCTGCCGCACCACCGCCAGTGGACGCAGGAGTTCCGCGTCGAATCCAACGAATGGGGCCGCTTCGACTGGCAGGCCGGCGTCTTCTACTTCGACGAAGACGTGACCATCAACAACTTCAACTACAACTCGCTGAAGCCGGGCAACCCGCAGACCGGCCATGTGGTGCAGAACCAGCGCAACAAGGCCTGGGCGGTGTTTGCCTCGGGTGACTTCGATGTCACCGACCGCTTCAAGCTGCGTGCCGGCGTGCGCTACACCCAGGACAAGAAGGACTTCAACGCCAGCGTGCTGCAGGCCGTTCTTCCGTTCGGCACCCCGGTCAGTGGCCCGTACCTGGCCAACACCGACGTCAACGACGTCAGCTGGGATGTCAGCGGCGTCTATAAGCTGACCGACAACGTGAATGCCTACGCCCGCGTGGCCAAGGGCTTCCGTGCGCCGTCGATCCAGGGCCGCCTGGCCTTCGCGCCCGGCCTGTCGCAGGCCGATTCGGAGAAGGTGATCTCGTACGAAGCCGGCATCAAGGCCGACCTGTTCGAGCGTCGCGCGCGCCTGGGCCTGAGCGTGTTCCGCTACAACGTTGACGGCCAGCAGCTGATCGCCGTGGGTGGCACCAACAACACCGCCACCCTGCTCAACGCCGACAAGACCATCGGCCAGGGCGTGGAACTGGACCTGGAAGCCTACCTGGCCGACAACGTCCTGCTGACCTTCGGCAGCAGCTACAACGACACCGAGATCAAGGACAAGGATCTGGCGGTGGCGGTCTGTGGTGGTGGCTGCACTGTTACCGACCCGATCACTATGATCGGCGGCAAGCCCTATGCGCTGGTCAACGGCAACCCGCTGCCGCAGGCGCCGAAGTGGATCCACAACGCGACCCTGCGCGTGGGCTTCCCGCTCAGCGATGGCAGTGAGCTGTATGCCTACACCGACTGGGCCTACCGCAGCGCGGTGAACTTCTTCATCTACGAGTCGCCGGAGTTCCGCGGCCGTAGTTCGCTGGAAGGCGGCCTGCGCCTGGGCTACAACTGGGATTACGGCCAGTACGACGTTGCGGTGTTCGGCCGCAACCTGACCAACCAGACCCGCGTGGTCGGTGCGATCGACTTCAACAACCTGACCGGCTTCCTCAACGAGCCGCGGACCTGGGGCGTGGAGTTCACCGCGAAGTTCTGATGCGGTGACTGCGGTAATGCAATGAAGAAGGGCCGGCGCAATGCCGGCCCTTCTGTTTCCTGCTTCATGTAGAGCCGAGCCTGCGCTCGGCTGCTCTGAGCCGAGCATGGCTCGGCTCTACAATGGCTTACAGCGCGCTCTGCGGGCGCACCTTCAGCACCGCATTCTCGGTGGCGCAGTCGCGGCTGGAGTGCCGACCAGCCTTGCGCGCCGCTTCGATCTCCTTGCGTGCGGCCAGCAGGTCCTTGTTGAACGCGGCGTTGTCGTGCAGGCGGGCCACGGCGGCGGCGCCCATGAAGCGGCCTTCGAGGATGTCGCTCTGCCAGTGCACGTTGCACACCAGGCGGCTCTCGCCGTAGTTGCGGCCGCGCGCCTGGATGGCATCGGCGCGGTCCGGTGCGATCTCCGACAGGATCAGGGCCCAGGCCCAGCCGATCGAGGTGTGGCCGGAGGGGTAGGAGCCGTTCTTGCGCAGGCCGTCCTCGTCCTTCGGCGAGCAGGTCGGCTCACCATTGACCATGAATGGGCGCGGGCGCTGGTAGTGATTCTTGGCAGCCTTGGTCGCCGCGCTGGCATCGATCCGGCTGCGCTCCAGCAGGCGATAGAGTGCCGGGGTCTTCACCGCATCGACGTCGATGTCGGCGGCGCAGGAGAAGTGGTTGGCGCCTTCGGGGAAGCCGAGTTCCGCATCGACACCGGCCTGGGCGAAGCGCGGGCTGCCGCGCAGCGCGCGGGCTTCACGGCTGACCTGCTCGTCCAGGGCGAGGGCGGCCGAACCGGCCACCGGCGGTGCCGGCACCAGGTCGAGGCTGGCCGGTACCGCGCTCTTGTCCAGATAACCCACCGCCTTGGTGGTGATGTTGGCTTCGACGGCGGTCGGCTTGGCGGCGGTGGCGGCACAACCGGCCAGGGCCGCGATGACGGCAAGGCCGAGCAGCGGGCGGGCAGGGTGGGAAATCAGCGACATGGACAGGCTCCGGGAGAGAAAACAACGCGCCATGATCGCAGCCCGAATACGACACCGCAGTGGCCATCGGTCATACGGCCAGACCCGGCATGGTCATCGCAGCAGTATCAAAAGCGTCATCAAGTGACGTCAGTCTCCTGAATCCGGGCGCAGCGCACGGACTTTCACGCGACTGCGCCGCGAGCATCGGCACAACGGCACGCACCTGGAGCCGTCCAGTTCCAGCCGGGTCGGGGGGATCCGCAGACAGAGGGAGAGAAGCGATGCGCAGCACCGCAACAGGAAGTACCGTCCTGGCCCTGCTCCTCGGGCTGGCAGCCGCTCCGGCACAGGCCGCCGACGTGGTCGGCGTGGCCTTCGTGCATGGCACCGGCGCGCAGACCAACGCCACCCAGGACTACTGGCAGCCGGCCATCATCGACACCGTGCGCCAGGGCCTGCCGAACAGCAGCAACTATGTGGTCATCAACTGCGACTTCACCCAGTACATGTGGAAGCCGGAGGCCGCCGGCTGCCTGGCCAACCAGCTGACCCGCTTCATCGACAGCCGCAGCATCACCCAGCTGGTGGTGATTACCCATTCCAACGGCGGCAACGTGGTGCGCTGGATCCTGTCCAACCCGACCTACGACAGCCGCTACCCGAAGATCATCCGCACGGTGCGCAAGGTCACCGCGCTGGCGCCGTCCTCGGCCGGCACGCCGCTGGCCGATGCGGTGCTCAACGGCAACACCTTCGAAACCTCGCTGGGCTGGCTGCTGGGCTACAAGAACGACGCGGTGCGCCAGCAGCAGGTGGCGAGCATGGCCACCTACAACGCGCAGAACCTGTACGGCACCGCAGGCCGTCCCGCCCTGCCCAAGCCGTTCCGTGCGGTGGTCGGCAGCGACGTGGAATCGGCGGTGTGGGACAGCAACAGCTACTGCGGTGGCTACGCCGCCAATGTCGGCCTGGAGTTCACCCAGAACTGGCTGTCGTCCTGCTCCGACGGCTTCCTGGAGTGCAGCAGCCAGAAGGCCGCCGGCACCACCTGGTTCACCGACAAGGCGCGTACCCAGGGCGCCGAACCGCTCAGCCACAACCAGAGCCGCCGCGAGTGCTTCGGCCTCGGCACCCTGCTGCGCAACGACCTGACCCAGTGAGGGAGACGACCATGACGATTCATTCCACCCTGCTGGCCGGCGCCGTCCTGGCAGTGCTGTCCCTTCCCGCAGCGCAGGCCGCGCAGCCGCTGCAGGCCGCCCGTGCAGGGGATCAGGTGCCTGCCGCCCTGGTGGCCGCGCCGCTGCCCGCCGATGAAAGCGAGCACGCGCCGTTGTCCTTTGCCTGGGCGCTGGACCCGGCACAACCGCTGCAGGCGGCCACGCCGTATGCCTCGGTCAGCCGCAGCTACTGGCAGCAGGTCGATGGTACGCAACTGCAGCGCGGCGTGGACTTGCCGCTGACCGCTGCCGATGCGGTGATCCAGCTGAGTCCGGCCGAAGGCGCGCGTGCAGTGCCGGCCAACACGTTGCAGGTGCGCGACCCGGCCGGCCGCAGCAGCGTGGCGCGCAGTGTCGACGCGCGCGCGCTGCAGCAGGCCGGCATGCCGGTGAGCGATGGCAGCAGCATGCTGCGCACCGGCGCGACCAGTGCGGCCGGTGCGTACACGCTGCAGAGCACGCAGGCACAGGGCCGCTACGTGGTGCAGGTGCTGGAGCCGAACAGCCCGCTGCGGCTGGAAGTGCAGGCCAACCAGGCGCAGGTGCTGGCCGGTGGCAACGTGCAGCTGCAAGCACGCTTGCTGGAAGACGGTGCCACCACCGCGCAGATGGCCTCGCGCCGCGGCAGCCTGGGCGGTGAAGCCCTGCTGGTCGCACCGGATGGACGCAGCTGGCCGCAGCGGTTGCTGCGTACCACCGACGGCGCGCTGCGCGCGCAGGTGCGGATCCCGGCCGACGTCGGCACTGTGCAGGGGCTGTGGGAACTGCAGGTGTTCGCCCAGGCCGATGGCGTGTTGCGCGATGGCAAGGTGGCCTTCGCGGTGGCACGGCCGACCGCGCGCTTCAGCGGCCAAGCGGCACCGGATGCGGTCAACCGCCAGGTGGCGCTGCCGCTGCAGGTGGCTGCAGCGGGCCGCTACGAGGCGCGTGGCACGCTGTATGCCACTGCCCGCGATGGCCAGCTGAAGCCGGTTGCACAGGCGCACGCGGCGGCGTGGTTCGATGGCCCGGGCGCAGGCCAGCTGGTGCTGCCGTTCGGCCAGGCCGCATTGCCGGCTGGTTTTGGTGCGCCGTACGAGCTGCGCGACCTGCAGCTGCAGGACCAGAGCCGGATGGCACCGATCGAGTCGCGCGCGCTGGCGTTGAAGTTCTGAGCAAGGGTGCAGCGGGCCGGGTTCCGGCCCGTTGCACCGTTTTCTGTAGAGCCGAGCCTATGCTCGGCTGCCGTTCCCCGCGTCCAGGAGCAGCCGAGCATAGGCTCGGCTCTACAGTGGCATGTCGATCATCCCGCGTACGCGGTCAGCCGGCCTTCCTGCTCGCAGACGGTGATCGCGCCGCCGAACACCGCCGACAGCGGTTCGTTGCGCAGCAGCTCGGCGCGGGTGCCATCGGCCAGCACACGGCCATCGCGCAGCAGCACCACCCGCTCGATTTCGGGAATGATCTCTTCGATGTGGTGGGTCACCAGCACCAGGGTGATGCCCTGCTGGGCCAGTACCCGCATGGTCGCCACCAGCTGTTCACGAGCGACCAGGTCCAGCCCGGTGGACGGCTCGTCCAGCAGCAGCGCCTGCGGCCGGTTGACCAGCGCGCGGGCGATCAGCACCCGACGGGTCTCGCCGGCCGACAGCTCGGCATAGGCGCGTTCGCGCAGCGCCAGCGCACCGGTCATCGCCAGCGTCTCGACCACGCGCGCACGCATGTCGGTGGTCACCTCGCGGAAGGCGGGCACCACGTAGCTGGCAAAGAAGCCGGACAGCACGGCCTGCTCCACGGTCAGCCCCGGCATGTCGGCGAGGTTGCTGCTGAGGTCGCCGGTGACGATGCCCAGCTGCGAGCGCAGCCGGTCCACCTGCCAGCGGTTCTGGCCCAGCACCTTCACTGCCACCGAGCCGTCGCCCTGCGCCAGCGGGTACAGCTCGCGGGTGATCAGTTTGATGAAGGTCGACTTGCCGCAGCCGTTGGGGCCGAGCAGGGCGGTGTGCTGGCCCTGTGCAATGCGCAGGCTGAGCCCGTGCAGCACCTTCACCTGGCCGCGCACCACGGTGGCGCGGTCCAGTTCGATCAACGGGGGCAGCTCCGCGATGGGCGGGGCCGCAGTCATGGTGCTGGCGCGTGGATCAAGGCTCGACAACTCAGGTCCCCAACTGTGAACGGTGCCACGGATGGCGATGCGAAGCACCGCCGCAGGGATGCAGTTTGCAACGCAAGCGCCCATGATGTCTGCCATCCCCGCGTCGATCCGGAGCGCTGCCATGCCTGATGCCCTGATGTCCCTGTTGACCGGTGGTGTGCTCGGCCTGGGCGGGTGGGCGATGCTGGCGGTGCTGCTGGTCTTCACCCAGATCACCATCTTCTCGGTGACCCTGTACCTGCATCGCAGCCAGGCCCATCGCGGGGTCGACTTCCACCCGGCGCTGGCCCATGTATTCCGCTTCTGGCTGTGGCTGACCACCTCGATGATCACCCGCGAATGGGTGGCCATCCACCGCAAGCACCACGCCAAGGTGGAGACCGAGGACGACCCGCACAGCCCGGTCACCCGTGGCATCGGCAAGGTGTTCTGGCATGGCGTGGAGCTGTACCGCGAAGCGCGCGGCCAGCGCGCGGACATCGAGCAGTACGGGCGCGGCACCCCGGATGATGCGATCGAGCGCCGCCTGTATACCCCGCATGCCACGCTGGGGCCGGTGCTGTTGTTCGCGATCAATACCGTGTTGTTTGGCCTGCCCGGCGTGGCCCTGTGGGCGGTCCAGATGGCGTGGATCCCGTTCTGGGCAGCCGGCGTGGTCAATGGCCTGGGCCACTGGTGGGGCTACCGCAACTACGAGTCCGCCGATACCTCCACCAATCTCACGCCGTGGGGGTTCTGGATCGGTGGCGAGGAGCTGCACAACAATCACCATGCCTTCCCCAGCTCGGCGCGCTTCGCGATGCGCCGCTGGGAGTTCGACATCGGCTGGAGTGCGATCCGCCTGCTGCAGGCGCTGCGCCTGGCCAAGGTGCTTCGCGTTGCACCGGCCATGGACGTACGCCCGAACATCGCGGTGCCCGATGCCGAAACCCTGAAGGCGCTGCTGTCGCACCGCTTCCAGGCGATGACCGATTACCAGCGCAATGTGTTCATGCCGGCCCTGCGCGAGGAAGCCGCTCACGCCGGGGCCAAGCTGCGCCGCCTGCTGCCGCGCCGTCTGCGCCGTGGCCTGGTCAATGATGGCCGCTGGTTGAAGCCGGACAGTCGTGCCCAGCTCAGCGCATGGGTGGCACAGCGCCCGCGCATCCGCACCCTGGTCGAGTACCGGGGGCGCCTGGCCGCGCTGCTGGAAGCGCGCGGCCACGATGCGGCCGAGCGCCTGCATCAGCTGCAGGCCTGGTGCCACGAGGCCGAGGAAAGTGGCATTGCCGCGCTGCAGGCCTACGCCGCGCGATTGAAGGGCTACAGCCTGGTGGGCGCGTGAGGGCAAGGTACCGACTTCTGCTGGTGGCGCTGTTGCCGGGTGCGGCGCTGGCCCAGGTCACCGACACCGCCAGCTACCTGCAGCGGATGGACAGCGATGGCGACGGCCGGGTGAGTGAATCCGAGTACGTGCAGTGGATGCTGTATGCCTTCGACCGCATGGACCGCAATGGTGATGGCGTGCTGACGGCCGAGGAGCTGCCCGGTGGCAAGGGCAGGGCGATCAGCCGCGAGCAGCAGCGGCAGGTGATCGTGAAGCGCTTCCACACGCAGGATGCCAACGGTGATGGCGTCCTGGATGCCCGTGAACTGGCGGCGCCGCCACGCTGAGCGGGCGTAGAATCGGCTCATGCCTGAACTGCCCGAAGTAGAAACCACCCGCCGCGGCCTGGCGCCGCACCTGCAGGGTCGTCGCGTGCATGGCGTGATCCTGCGCCGGGCCGATCTGCGCTGGCCGATTCCGCCGGAAGTGGCCGAGCTGCTGCCGGGCCAGCGCATCGAGGAGATCCGTCGCCGCGCCAAGTACCTGCTGCTGGATACCGCCGTCGGCAGCGCGGTGCTGCACCTGGGCATGTCCGGCAGCCTGCGCGTGCTGCCTGGAGATACCCCGCTGCGCGCCCACGACCACGTCGACATCAGCCTGGACAACGGCCGCCTGCTGCGCTTCAACGACCCGCGTCGGTTCGGCAGCCTGCTCTGGCAGCCGGCCGGCGAAGTCCACCCGCTGCTGCAGGGGCTGGGCCCGGAACCGCTGGACGACGTGTTTGACGGCGACTACCTGTTCGCCCGCAGCCGGGGCCGCAGTGCGCCGGTGAAAACCTTCCTGATGGACCAGGCGGTGGTGGTGGGCGTGGGCAACATCTACGCCGCCGAAAGCCTGTTCAAGGCCGGCATCAGCCCGCTGCGCGAGGCCGGGAAGGTCTCGCGCGAGCGCTACCAGCGGCTGGCCGACGCGGTGAAGGAGATCCTCGGCTACGCCATCACCCGTGGTGGCACCACGCTGCGCGACTTCATCAGCCCGGATGGCGCGCCGGGCTACTTCGAGCAGGAGCTGCTGGTATACGGCCGCGATGGCCTGCCGTGCCCGAACTGTGGCCGCGCGCTGAAGCACGCCACCATCGGCCAGCGCGCCAGTGTCTGGTGCAGCCACTGCCAGCGCTGAGCCGGGCGGCCAGCGGCAGCTGAACGGGCAGGGGACGTCTCCGCTGCCCGTTAACGTTTGTCTGCCTATGATGGCCGACCTTCCCTCTGTGCCTGACGCGCCTGCATGCAACGACGCGACTTCATCCGCAATGCCTCCCTCGCCCTGGCTGCATTCGGCCTGCCGTCCCTGCCCGCGTGCGCGGCCAGCAGGAGCGGCCAGATGGGCCTGCGCCGCCTCGGCCAGCCGCAGCCGTTCGACTTCGCCACCCTGAAGGGCCAGGCGCGCGCGCTGGCGCAGGCGCCCTACAAGAGCCACAAGCGGGTGCTGCCGGGCCGCCTGGAAGGCCTGGACTGGGACCAGTACCAGTCGATCGGTTACCGCCAGGACCATGCGCTGTGGGCCGACCAGCCGGGCAAGTTCCAGGCCAAGTTCTTCCATCTGGGCCTGTACTTCCACTCGCCGGTGCGCATGTTCGACGTGGTCGACGGCAAGGCGCAGGAGCTGGCCTATGACGGCGCGGCGTTCAACTACGGCAAGAGCGGGATCAAGGACGGCGAGCTGCCGGCCGATCTGGGCTTCGCCGGGTTCCGCCTGAACACGCGCAAGGACACCGACCGCGACTTCGCCGCCTTCCTCGGCGCCAGCTACTTCCGCGCCGTTGGCAAGGAGGGCCAGTACGGCCAGTCGGCGCGTGGCCTGGCGATCGACACCGGCATGGGCAAGCCGGAGGAATTCCCGGACTTCATCGCCTACTACCTGGAACAGCCGTCGGCCGATTCGGAAACGATCGTGGTCTACGGCCTGCTGGATTCGCCCAGCGTGGCCGGCGCCTATCGCTTCGCGATCACCAACGGCGACGTGCTGCTGATGGACATCGACAGTGCGCTGTACCCGCGCAAGGCGATCGAGCGGTTGGGCATCGCCCCGTGCACCAGCATGTACCAAGTGGGCGAGAACGACCGCCGCATGGCGTGGGACTGGCGCCCGGAGATCCACGACACCGACGGCCTGTCGCTGTGGACCGGTGCCGGCGAATGGATCTGGCGGCCGCTGCTGAACCCGCGCAACCTGCGCTTCAACATGTTCGTGGACCGCAATCCGCGCGGTTTCGGCCTGCTGCAGCGCGACCGCAACTTCGACCACTACCAGGATGATGGCGTGTTCTACGAGAAGCGCCCGTGCCTGTGGGTGGAGCCGAAGGGCGAGTGGGGCGAGGGCTCGGTGCAGCTGGTGGAGATTCCCACCGTGGACGAGACCTTCGACAACATCGTGGCGTTCTGGAACCCGAAGGAAAAACCGCAGCCGGGCCAGGAGCTGCTGGTCGGCTACCGCCTGTACTGGGGCGCCGAACCGCCGGCACGCCCGCCGTTGGCGCACTGCGTGGCCAGCCGTACCGGCCTGGGCGGCGTGGTCGGCAAGAAGCGCGAGTACTTCAGCTGGCGCTTCGCGGTGGACTTCGAAGGCGGCGAGCTGGCCACGCTGATCGACAAGGCCGAGGTCGAGGCGGTGGTTGAAGCCAACCGTGGCCGGGTCGAGATCGTGTCGGCGCGCCCGCTGCGCGAGATCAACGGCTACCGCGCGATGTTCGACCTGGTGCCGCCGGAAGGCAGCACCGAGCAGATCGACATCCGCCTGTTCCTGCGCAGTGGCGGCAAGACCCTCACCGAGACCTGGCTGTACCAGTACACCCCGCCGCCGGCGGGCGCGACGGAGCGCACGCTGTACTGAATGGATGCGGCTCGGTGCCGGCCACACGCCGGCACCGTTGCTTCAAGGCTTGCTGTCGGTGGCGTGCGACTGGGTCGGCACACCCACTTCCACCGTGCCCCGGCGGATCTTCATCCAGGTTTCGTCCTGCCAGCGCTCGTACTGCTTCGGATCCCAGTACTTGGGGTCGTACAGACGGTCGGCCTTGATGGTGCGGGAGATTCCGCCGTCCATGTATACGATGTCGACGTTGTTGGACATCGAGCCGACGCGGCTGCCGGTCATCTCGCGGCGCCCCTTTCTGAGCACTTCGGCCATGCGTGGGCGCGCGACCTCGTCGCCATACTCGGCGCGCAGCGCGCTTGCCTGCGCACGCGCCGCATCATGCTGCTCCAGCGGCAGCGTGGCCCAGTACTCGTTGCGCAGCTCGACGAACAACGGATAGCCACGTTCGGCGGCCACCTCCATCCAGGCATAGGCCATGACCGGATTGCGCGGCTGCTCTACCCCGTACCAGTACATCTCGCCGAGGTAGCCCTGGGCAGGCTTGTCCGCGTACCGCGCGGCCAGCCGGAAGTTGTCCATCGCGCCGTTGACATCGTTGCGACGCAGCGCGTTGACGCCCCATTGCCGGTACATCATGTCCGGGTGGCTGTCCATGAAACCGGCGCCGATCACCGCCGCATCGTCTTCACCGGACGGGCGTTCGGCCGCGATGACCAGCGGAGGCAGCAGGAGCAGCAGCGGCAGCAGCAGGAGGGCGGAACGCATGTCGGACTTCCAGTTCGGCAGCAGGAGTGCCGCAGCCTAGGCGCGACAGCGCTTGCTTGTAAACCGCTGGAGGTCATGGCGCACCGGCGCGACTGCTACAACGGCAGCGGGGCCTGCGCCGGATCGATACGCCCTTCACCGCGGGTGATCTTCTTGAACTCGGCGCGGCTGACCGACACGTAGCGGTCGTTGCCGCCGATCTCCACCTGCGGGCCGTCCTGTACCGCGTGGCCATGCTCGTCCACGCGCACGGTCATCGTCGCCTTCTTGCCGCTGTGGCAGATGGTCTTGATCTCCTGCATCTCGTCGGCCCAGGCCAGCAGGTACTGGCTGCCTTCGAACAGCTCGCCGCGGAAGTCGGTGCGCAGGCCGTAGCACAGCACCGGAATGCGCAGCTGGTCGACCACCTCGCTGAGCTGCCAGACCTGGGCGCGGGTCAGGAACTGCGCCTCGTCCACCAGCACACAGCCCATCGGCCCGTTCGTCGCCAGGTCCTGCTCGACCCAGCGTTGCAGGTCGGTGTCACGATCGAAGGCCATGCCCTCGGCGCGCAGGCCGATCCGCGAGGCGACCACGCCGGCGCCGGCACGATCGTCCAGGCGCGGGGTCAGGATCGCCACCCGCATGCCGCGCTCGCGGTAGTTGTGAGCGCTCTGCAGCAGGGTGGTGGTCTTGCCGGCGTTCATCGCCGAATAGTAGAAGTAGAGCTTGGCCATCGACGGATTGTACGCCGCAGCTCCGCTCCGCCGAAGCCGTTCAGCAACCCCGCCGGCGGCCCGCTGTGGTCGTCACCCGGCCCCGCTACAATCCCCATCCCATGCACGGTCTCAATCCCCCCCAAGCCGCCGCCGTCCTGCACATCGAAGGTCCGTTGCTGGTGCTCGCCGGCGCGGGCAGCGGCAAGACGCGCGTGATCGTGGAAAAGATCGCCCACCTGATCGGCTGTGGCCGTTATCCGGCGCGCCGCATCGCAGCGATCACCTTCACCAACAAGTCGGCCAAGGAAATGCGCGAGCGTGTGGCCAAGCGCCTGCGCGAGCAGGATGCCGACGAGGTGACCATCTGCACCTTCCATGCGCTGGGCCTGAAGTTCCTGCAGATCGAACACGCCGCCGTGGGCCTGAAGCGTGGATTCTCGATCTTCGATGCCGACGATGCCGCTGCGCAGATCAAGGACCTGATGTATGGGGCCAAGCCCGACGACATCGAGGACATGAAGAACCTGGTGTCGCGCGCCAAGAACGCCGGCCTGTCGCCCGAACAGGCGATGGCCGCCGCGCGCAGCAACCGCGAGAAAGAAGCGGCCAGTGTCTACGAGCGTTACCAGCTGCGCCTGACGGCGTTCAACGCGGTCGACTTCGATGACCTGATCCGTTTGCCGGTGCAGATCCTGGAGGAAAATCCGGAGATCGCGCTGGCCTGGCGTGAGCGCATCGGCTACCTGCTGGTGGACGAATGCCAGGACACCAACGACGCGCAGTACCGGCTGCTCAAGCAGTTGGCCGGTGACAAGGGCAACTTCACCTGCGTGGGCGATGACGATCAGTCGATCTACGCCTGGCGCGGCGCCAACCCGGAAAACCTGCAGCAGATGGGGCGTGACTACCCCGCGCTGGAAATCATCAAGCTGGAGCAGAACTACCGCTGCTCCAACCGCGTGCTGCGCGCCGCCAACGCGCTGATCGCCAACAATCCGCATGAGCACCTGAAGAAGCTGTGGAGCGACCAGGCCGACGGCGAACGCATCCGCGTGTGGGAATGCCGCAACAGCGAACACGAAGCGGAAAAGGTCGCCGCCGAAATCGCCTTCGTGGCGCAGTCGCGCAACGTGCCGTGGAGTGATTTCTGCATCCTGTTCCGTGGCAACTTCCAGTCGCGCCCGCTGGAAAAGGCGATGCAGCTGCTGCGCATTCCCTACCACCTGACCGGCGGCACCATGTTCCTGGAACGCCAGGAAGTGAAGGACACGCTGGCCTGGCTGCGCCTGCTGGTGAACCCGGACGACGACACCGCGTTCATGCGCGCGGTGCAGTCGCCCAAGCGCGATGTGGGTGCCGGTACGCTGGCCAGGCTGGCCGAGCTGGCGCAGGAAAAGGACATGCCGATGGCGCATGTGGCCGAGACCATCGGCGCCCTGCAGCAGTTGCCGCCGCGCGCGGCCAACAGCCTGGCGCGCTTCACCGACATCCTGCGCGACCTGCGGGCGCAGATGCGCCAGGTGACGTCCGGCGACATGATCCGCAAGGTGGCCAAGGAATCGGGGTTGCTGAGCGAGCTGCGCCAGCAGGCCAAGGAAGAGGCCAGCTACCAGCGCCGGGCGAACAACATCGAGGAACTGGCGCAGTGGTTCGAGGGCGGCCCGCGCGGTGCCACCGCCGCCGACCTGGCCGGCCAGCTGGCGCTGCTCTCGCGCAGCGACAAGGACGAGGGCGGCAACCAGGTACGCATGATGACCCTGCATGCGTCCAAGGGCCTGGAATTCCCCTATGTCTTCATCGTCGGCTGCGAGGACGGCGTGCTGCCGCACCAGGTCAGCCTGGACGAGGGCAACCTGCAGGAAGAACGTCGCCTGCTGTACGTGGGCATCACCCGCGCCAAGATCCAGCTGTGGATGAGCTACAGCAAACTGACCCGCAAGTTCGGCGAGCATGTGCGGCTGAAGCCGAGCCGGTTCTTCGAGGAGATTCCGGC
This sequence comes from Stenotrophomonas sp. NY11291, assembly GCF_023277365.1. Lineage (NCBI taxonomy): Bacteria > Pseudomonadati > Pseudomonadota > Gammaproteobacteria > Lysobacterales > Lysobacteraceae > Stenotrophomonas > Stenotrophomonas sp. NY11291. The sequence continues at coordinate 105,926 of NZ_CP096975.1, forward strand.
CGAGGAGATCCAGCGCGATGGCGCGGACCCGGTGGCCGATGCGGCGCGCAAGAAGGAACGGGCGAGCGCGGGGTTGGCGGCGATTGAGGCGCTGTTCGACTAGGGCGCTCCAACGGCGCCGCCCCTCCGTGGTGGAGCGCGCGTTGGTTCCGCAGTGTGGCCGGTCGGGGTGGGTTCGCGGGGGACGCCGTGAACCCGTCCCTGAAGTGACCCCCGGGAGTTGGACACCAGATCCAACCCCGAGGGATACATGAACAGATACGACGCGCGTTTCAAACTGCAGGTCGCCAAAGAGGCCTGCAAGACCTCCACATCGGTCAAAGCCGTTGCTCGTCGCCACAGCCTGGAGTTTTCCACGGTCAGGCGCTGGGTGGCGACCTATCGGCTGCACGGTTGGCGCGGGTTTCACCGCCAGGCCCGGTCCTATGACCTCGCGTTCAAGCTGGCTGTCCTGGAGAAGATGAGCCAGGACGGCATGTCCGGGCGCGAAGCCACCACCTACTTTCAGATTGGTGATGCCGGCGCAGTGGGGCAGTGGCGGCGCCTGTATGCTCAGGGCGGTGCCCAAGCGTTGGCACCGCCCCTGCCGCCGCCCCGAAAGCCGATGAAAAAGACCCGTTCGTCCAAGCCACCTGAGGATATGAGCCGCGATGAGCTGCTCAAGGAAGTCGCCTATCTGCGCGCGGAGACCGACTACCTAAAAAAACTCGATGCCTTGATCCGGGAAGAGCAGGCGGCGCGAGACGCAAAGCGCAAGCCATCCAAGGATTGAGGCAGGTTCATACGCTGTCGCTTCTGCTCGAAGCGGCAGAGCTGTCACGCAGTACGTTCTATTACCAGAACCATGTCCTGGCCCATCCGGATCAGGACGAGGCAGATCTGCGCGAGCGCATCCGTGCAATCTACGATCAAAGCCAAGGGCGCTATGGCTATCGCACGGTAACGCTGGAATTGGCCAATCAGGGCCATCGGACCAATCGCAAGCGGGTACAGCGCCTGATGGGGGAGATGGGCCTGAAATCGCGCGTGCGCGTGAAGCGCTATCGGGCCTTCAAGGGAGCGGCCAATATTGTGGTTGGCAATGACCTCAATCGTGAGTTCCAGGCCGAGCGGCCCAACCAGAAGTGGGTGACTGACGTGACCGAGTTCAAGGTGCAGGGCATGAAGCTGTACCTGTCGCCGATCATGGACCTCTACAACGGTGAAATCGTGGCTTATCAGATCAAGCGCCAGCCCGTGTTCGATCTGGTGGGTCAGATGCTGGAGGAGGCCATCAGCAAGCTTTCCCCGGATGAGCGCCCCATGATCCATTCTGACCAGGGCTGGCAGTACCAGCATGAAAACTACCGGCACATGCTGGAAAAGCACTCGTTGAAGCAAAGCATGTCCCGGCGTGGCAACTGCTTGGACAATGCGGCAATGGAGAGCTTTTTCGGGACGCTGAAGTCGGAGTTCTTCTATCTGAACAGCTTTGACAGCATCGAGAGTCTGGAGGCTGGGCTGGTGGAATACATCCAGTACTACAACGAAGAGCGCATCAAACTGAAACTGAAAGGCCTGAGCCCGGTAAAGTACCGGGAGCAGGCCCAATCGGCCGCTTGACCCCGTCCAAGTCTCGGGGGTCACTTCACCTTGGGGGCTTAGCCGCGCCATCCATGGCGCGGATACCCCCGCGAACCCACCCCGACCGGCCTCTGACAGATTCCGGGCGCTTCCTTCCACGGCAATGCAGAGGAAATCAAAAGCAACAGCCGGCGGTTGAGGCAGAATCGGGGTTTCGGCTGGAGGTCTGCCTGTGCAACCGATCGAGAGTGAGCGCCTGCGGCTGCGGGCCATTGAACCGGACCGTGATGCGGCACCGATGCTGGCCCTGCTCAACGATCCGGGCTTCGTGCGTTTCATCGGTGACCGCAACGTGCGCGACGAAGAACAGGCACGCGAGTACATTGCGCTGCGGGTGCTGCACAGCTATGCGTTGAATGGCTTCGGCATGTATGCCATCGAGCGGTTGTCCGATGGTGCCTGGCTGGGCAACGCCGGGCTGGTGCGGCGGGATGGCCTGCCGGGGCCGGACATCGGCTATGCGGTGCTGTCGGAATTCGCCGGGCAGGGCTATGCCGGTGAGGCGGCACGCGCGGTGTTCGCGCATGCGCGTGGAGCGCTGGGCCTGCACGATCTGTATGGCATCACCGATCTGGACAACGTGGTGTCCGGGAAGATCCTGCAGGGCCTGGGTATGCAGACGCGCGGGGTGATCCAGTTGCCGGGCGTGGACAGCCCGAGCCGGTTGTATGCAACGCCCGGTGCGGCGCAGGTCTGACCCTTGATGTTGGTAGGTGCCGGCCGCTGGCCGGCACAGTAGCGGCTGATGGTAGGTGCCGACCGTTGGTCGGCACTATTCAGATGCAGTGCCGACCAACGGTCGGCACCCACCCCCTCAACCGCGCAGTTCGGCCAACTGTGCCTGCAGTTCGGCCACCGCCGCTTCCAGCTGGGCCACGCGCTCGGCCAGGCCCGGGTCGGCCGCATCGCTGCTGCCACCGCCGCTGCTGGCGTACTTCGCCGCCAGCGCCGCGCCGTCCACTTCGCCGCACAGCAGGTGCATGTAGCGGTCTTCGCGCTGGCCGCTGGCGCGCGGCAGCACCACCAGCAGCGCGCGCTGCTGCAGGCGATCGATGGCGTGGCGGGCCTCGTCGGTGTCGGCGAAGCGGTGCAGGCGTTCGCTGCGCGTGACCAGCTCGCCCAGCGTCTGCGGCCCACGCAGCAGCAGCAGCGCCAGCAACACGGTCTGCTGCCGGGTCAGGTCCAGCGCGGCCTGCAGGCGGTGCTCATAGCGGTCCGCGCGCGAGGAGAAGTGCTGGCGGGCCAGGCCCAGCGCCTCCAGCTGGCGCAGCGCATGTTGCACGCTGCCGGCATCGACGTTCATCACCGGCTCGCGGGCGGTCTTCTGGTTGGCGGCCGATTGGGCGGCATTGACGGTCAGCGGATAGGTGTCCGGGGTGGTCGCCTCCTTCTCCACCAGGCAGCCCAGCAGGCGGGCCTGCACGGCGTCGAGCAGGGGGACGTCGGGGGTCTGGGTGGAATCGGTCATGGCGGCCTCCGGAAGGGCAACGGGTCAACCGCCAAGCATAGCCGTCCCGGGACCGCCTTTGCCGGTAAAATGCGCCGGTATATCTGATTGCCGGTGAATCCATGCGTCGTCCCGTTTCCCTGTCCCTGACCCTGCTCGCCACTGCGGCGCTGGGCCTGTCCGCCTGCAAGCGCGTGGATGCGCCTGCCGCTGAAGCCGCTGCACCGGAGGCCCCGGCCGCCGCTGCCAAGGCGGACGGCGCGCTCGATCCCACTGCCAATGACAACCTCAATGCAGTGCTGTGGATGCAGCGCGCGCAGGAGTACAAGGCGATCACCGAGCAGACCTACCGCGCCGCCGCCGACCACTTGGACGCCGCGCTGAAGGAAGCCCACTGGGATGCGCTGGTGCCGGAAGAACGCGGCAACGAGGCCAAGGGCCTGAAGCCGGCCGTGGTGCTGGACGTGGACGAGACCGTGCTGGACAACTCGCCCTACCAGGCGCGCCTGGTGCGCGACGGCAAGGAATACGACGAGCTGACCTGGGACCAGTGGGTGGCCGAAAAGAAGGCCAAGGCCATCCCGGGCGTGGTCGATTTCGCCAAGGCCGCCAACGCCAAGGGCGTGACCCTGCTGTACATCTCCAACCGCGCCGTGCACCTGAAGGACGCGACCCTGGCCAACCTGCGCGAGCAGGGCCTGCCGGTGGCCGACGACAGCGTGTTCCTGGGCCTGGGCACCGTGGTCGAAGGCTGCGAGCAGGCCGGCAGCGAGAAGAACTGCCGCCGCCGCCTGGCCGGGCAGAAGTACCGCGTGCTGATGCAGTTCGGCGACCAGCTGGGCGATTTCGTCGAAGTGACCGCCAACACCAACGACGGCCGTGACGCGCTGCTGCAGCAGTACCACGACTGGTTCGGCGAGCGCTGGTGGATGCTGCCGAACCCGACCTACGGCGGCTTCGAGCCGGCGCAGTTCAACAACGACTACAGCCAGTCGCGCCAGGCCCGCCACGACGCCAAGCGCGCTGCCCTGGACTACGCACCATGAACCGCGCGCCGCTGCCGCTGCGCGACGACGAGCGCCTGATCTTCGCGCTGGACGTGCCTGACCGCGTGCAGGCGCTGGAGTGGGTCGACCGCCTCGGCGACAGCGTGGCGTTCTACAAGATCGGCATGGAACTGCTCGCCTCCGGCGAGTACTTCCAGGTGCTGGACGAGCTGGCCCGCCGCGACAAGCGCGTGTTCGTCGACCTGAAGTTCTTCGACATCCCGGCCACCGCCGCGGCGGTGATCAAGCGCCTTTCGCAGTGGCCGGTCAGCTACGCCACCATCCATGGCTGGCACCCGGCCATGATGGAGGCCTGCGCGGCCGCCAACAGCGGCGACATGCGTCTGCTGGCGGTGACCGTGCTGACCTCGATGGGCCGCCCGGACCTGGCGCAGATGGGCATTGACCGTGAGCCGGTGGACGTGGTGGTCGAGCGCGCGCTGGCCGCGCAGGTGGCCGGCATCGATGGCGTGATCGCCTCGGGCCAGGAAGCCGGCCCGATCCGTGCCGCTACCGGCGCCGGCTTCTCGATCGTCTGCCCGGGCATCCGCCCCGGTGGCCCGGTCGGCGATGACCAGAAGCGTACCGTTGGCGTGGCCCAGGCCTTTGCCGATGGCGCCGATGCCATTGTGGTCGGTCGCCCGATCCGCCTGGCCGCCGATCCGCAGGCCGCGGCCCGGGCCATCCAGCAGGAAATCACGTCGGCGCTGGCTGCGCGCTGAGATTCCGCTGCGCAGGCTGCAGGCCCGAACGCCATCCCGACCCGCGCGGGATGGCGTTTTTGCATCCGTCCACCAACCGGTTGTGCCCGAATCGCCGCAAAACCTGCCGTAGATTTCATGGCCTCCATGCCAAACATCAGGTTGATCAATAAAATCAATAATTTATGCATAACTACGTGAAGTGTTGCCTTAACTTGAGCGGCAGCGTAGGATCGCCGCCATCCGGTCCTCGGACCGGACATGTGCCACTACACTGTCCACCGGCCCCGCGCCGGCTTGAAGAGCCTGTGATCCCCGTGATCCCGGCTCTTTTTTTATTCTGATCAGTGACTTGCACAAGCAACAGCGGAAACCGTGACGTCCCGGCTTGCCGCTGTCACGTCGCAGGCCGCAAGATGCGGACCGGTCCGGGGAGTCCGAGTGCATGAGCGTGGCAGTGCGAGGAAGGTCTGCGCGTGGATGGGGGCTGGCAGCCATGCTGCTGCTGGCAGTGGCGGCGTGCCGTGAACCGGCCAACAATCCGGCCAGGCCGGCGGCCGAACCGGTTGCGGCGGTGCAGGCGATGGCCCTGCGCCTGGCCGAGGACGATCTGGTCGGCTATGCGAAGCTGTCGGTACCGCCGAGCCAGTACCAGCGCCTGCAGCAGGCCTGGACCGAGGGCCACAGCCAGTGGCCGCTGACCGAGCTGCCGCTGGGTGACCAGCTGCTGCCGATGCTGGCCGCGCTGCGCGCGCCCAATGCCAGCGCCGAACTGCAACGCAGCTTCGACCGCCAGCTGGCAGGCCAGGCCGGTGCCGTGCGCCAGGCCGCGCAGTCGATGGGCAACTTCGGTGTGCAGTACCTGCGCCATCAGAAGGGCTACACACCGGGCCAGCAGGCGCATTACATCGCCCTCGTCGAAACCCTCGCCAGCTGGGCGCAGGGGGCACCGATCAGTGACCGCGCCCGCGCGCGCAGCACCATCGCCGCGCTGGTCGGCGCAGCCAGCAAGGTCGGCTTCGAGGATGAGGCCGGCATGCAGGCCGCGGGCATGGAAGGCAGCCTGCAGCAGCTCACGCCGTTCATCCACACCCTCAAGGCGGTGCTGGGCAGCTACGGGCTGGGCGTGGACGATGCGCTGCGCAGCGTGCGCGGTGAGCTGCTCTCGGTGGAGGGTGACAATGCGCTGGTACGCCTGCACTACGACCTGGCTGGCCGCGAAATGACCCTGCAGCTGCCGCTGAGCCGTCGCGAGGGCCACTGGTACCTGACCCGCACCCTGGCCGACACCGACGCGTTGCTGCGCAAGGCCGATGCGGCCCGCGCTGCGGCGGCCCCCGCCCCGGTTGAAGCCCCCGCCGAGGGTGGGGAAGCGGCAACGCCGCCGCCTAAGCCATAATGGCGCCGATGTCGAAACAGAACCCGCTGCCGTTCCCCGGCGAAGAATCCCAGTCGACGCCCGCCGATACGGTGCCGGCGTCCCCCTCGACCGGTACCGGCCCGAACCCGGTACCGCCGCCCGCGCATGCGCGTCCGGCCGGCCGCCGCCCGCTGTGGGCACGGTTGCTGGGCCGCCTGGTCGAGCCGTGGCTGTCGCTGAAGATCGAGCCGGAAGACCCGGGCCAGTACAACGATGGCCGCCCGGTCATGTATGTGCTGGAAGACTACGGCCTGTCCAACGCGCTGATCCTGGACAAGGCCTGCCGCCAGGCTGGGCTGCCGTCGCCGCTGGTGCCGCTGGCCGGTGATCCGACCGGCCGCAAGCGCGCCTACCTGGCGCTGTCGCGGCGCAGCTCCAGCAACTCGCTGATCCCCGAGCAGCGCGGCGCCAAGACCCATTCCGATTCGCTGGCCAAGGTGCTGCAGGCCCATCGCGTGCGCGATGACCTGGACGTGCATCTGGTGCCGGTGTCGATCTTCGTCGGCCGCGCGCCGGACAAGCAGAGCGGCTGGTTCGCGGTGCTGTTCTCGGAAAACTGGGCGCTGGTGGGCCGCTTCCGCCGCCTGCTGGCGGTGCTGCTCAACGGCCGCAGTACCATCGTCCGCTTCGCCCCGCCGATCTCGCTGCGCAGCACCGTGGACGAAGGCCTGGAGCCGGAGCGCACGGTACGCAAGCTGCAGCGCGTGCTGCGTACGCACTTCCGCCGCATCCGTGAATCGGTGATCGGCCCTGACCTGTCGACCCGGCGCCTGCTGGTGGACCAGGTGCTGGCCGCCGAACCGGTGCGCGAAGCGATCGCCGCGCAGGCCAAGCGCGACAACTCGAAGCCGGCCGACGCCTGGAAGAAGGCGCATGCCTACGCCTGGGAAATCGCCGCGGACTACTCCAGCCCGGTGGTGCGCTCGGCCAGCTTCATGCTCAGCCACGTGTGGAACCGCATCTATGCGGGCGTGCTGGTGCACCACCTGGACAAGTTCAAGGCCGCCGCGCCGGGCCACGAAGTGGTCTACGTGCCCAGCCACCGCAGCCACATGGACTACCTGCTGCTGTCCTACCTGCTGTACGACCGTGGCATCGTGCCGCCGCACATCGTGGCCGGCATCAACCTGAACCTGCCGGTGGTCGGCACCCTGCTGCGCAAGGGCGGTGCGTTCTTCATCCGCCGCTCGATCCGCGGCAACGCGCTGTACTCGGCCGTGCTCAGTGAGTACGTCGCGCAGCTGGTGGCCGGCGGCTACTCGCTGGAGTACTTCGTCGAAGGCGGCCGCTCGCGTACCGGCCGCCTGCTGCAGCCCAAGGGCGGCATGATCTCGATGACGCTGCGTGCGTTCCTGCGCCAGCCGCGCAAGCCGGTGCTGTTCCAGCCCATCTACATCGGCTACGAGAAGCTGATGGAGGGCGGCAGCTACCTGGACGAACTGTCCGGCCGGCCGAAGGAGAAGGAATCGATCTGGTCGCTGCTGTGGGGCATCCCCAAGGTGCTCAAGCAGAACTACGGCCAGGTGGTGGTGAACTTCGGCGAGCCGATCGCGCTGAACGACGTGCTGGCCGAGAAGGCCCCGGAGTGGAAGGGCGAGGCGGTGTCCGAGGACGAGAAGCCGGCGTGGCTGTCGACCACGGTGGATACGCTGGCCGAACGCATCCAGGTGCGCATCAACGGCGCCGCCGACGTAAACCCGATCAACCTGCTGGCGCTGGCCCTGCTGTCCACGCCGAAGCACGCGATGGGCGAAGCCGACCTGATCGCGCAGATCGAGCTGTGCAAGACGCTGCTGGTCGAGATGCCGTATTCGGACCGGGTGACGGTGACCCCGCATTCGCCGGAGCGGATCATCGCCCATGCCGAGGAAATCAACGTCCTCACCCGCGTCAAGCACCCCCTGGGCGATGTCCTCAGCGTCAGCGGCGATACCGCGGTGCTGCTGAGCTACTTCCGCAACAACGTGCTGCACCTGTTCACCGCCTCGTCGTGGGTGGCCTGCTGCTTCCAGAACAACCGCCGCATGAGCCGCACCGGCCTGGTCCAGCTGGGCCGCACGGTGTACCCGTTCCTGCAGGCCGAACTGTTCCTGCCGTGGAGCGAGGACGAGTTCGCCCAGCGCATCGACCAGACCATCGACGTGTTCGTGCGCGAGGGCCTGCTGCAGAACGTCAACGATGACGACGGTGGAATCCTGGCGCGCAACACCGGGCAGACCGACGAGGTGTTCCGCCTGCGTGCGATTGGCCATTCACTGCAGCAGGCATTCGAGCGCTACTACATCGCCATTTCGGTGCTGGTGAAGAACGGCCCGGGCGTGCTGGGTGCGGCCGAGCTGGAAAGCCTGTGCCAGCAGGCGGCGCAGCGTCTGAGCCTGCTCTATGCACCGGCCGCGCCGGAGTTCTTCGACCGCACCCTGTTCCGTGGCTTCATCCAGAAGCTGCGCGAGCTGCGCCTGGTGTGGCCGGACGAGAACAGCAAGCTGCTGTTCGACGAGCGCCTGGATGCCTGGGCCAAGGACGCCAAGTTCATCCTCGGCCGCGAGCTGCGCCACACCATCGAACGGGTCAGCCCGGAAGCGGCACGCCCGGACGAGCCGGCGCCGCAGGATTGAAGGTAGCGCCGGGCATGGCCATGCCCGGCGAACGGCATGCCAACCAAGGTTGGCATCTACCAGGGGCGAAGCAGTAGATCCACGCCATGCGTGGATGGGCCACCGCTCAGGCCGGCTCGTCGGGAATCTGCAGGCTTTCCAGTCTGGCGATGCAGTCCTTCAACTGCAGCTTGCGCCGCTTCAGGCGCTTGGCTTCCAGTTCGTCCTCGCCATTGGCGGCCATGCGGGTGATCTGTTCATCCAGCAGGCGGTGCTCGGCGCGCAGGGCGGCGAGGTGCTCGACGATCTCGGCGGGGCTGTAAGTGTCCACAGCCTCCGAGCATACACAGCGATGATGACTGCCGGGAGAGGGGAATCCCGCCCCCCGGCCGTGGCCGCTCCGAGCCGTTAGAATGGAACCCATGAGTGCCGTGATTTCCCTTCCCGATCCCCTGCCGCGTTCCCAGCCGCGCGCCGCCCGCGATCCGCGCGTGGCCGAGCGCGAGCAGCACAAGCTGGCCAAGCGCCTGCGCCGCCAGGTCGGTGAGGCGATTGCCGACTTCGGCATGATCGAAGCCGGTGACAAGGTCATGGTCTGCCTGTCCGGCGGCAAGGACAGCTACACCCTGCTGGACGTGCTGCTGCAGCTGCAGAAGAAGGCGCCGGTGCCGTTCGAGCTGGTGGCGGTGAACCTGGACCAGAAGCAGCCGGACTTCCCCGAGCACGTGCTGCCGGAGTACCTGGCAGGGCTGGGCGTGCCGTACCACATCATCGAACAGGACACCTATTCGGTGGTCAGCCGGGTCATTCCGGAAGGCAAGACGATGTGCTCGCTGTGCTCGCGGCTGCGTCGTGGTGCGCTGTACAACTACGCCGAAAGCCATGGCTTCACCAAAATCGCGCTGGGCCACCACCGCGACGATATGGTGGCCACGTTCTTCATGAACCTGTTCCACCACGCCAAGCTGTCGGGCATGCCGCCGAAGCTGCGCAGCGACGACGGCAAGCATGTGGTGATCCGGCCGCTGGCCTACGTGCGCGAGAGTGACATCGTCGAGTACGCGCAGGCGCGCCAGTTCCCGATCATTCCCTGCAACCTGTGTGGCAGCCAGGAGAACCTGCAGCGCCGCCAGGTCGGCCTGATGCTGAAGCAGTGGGAGAAGGACCACCCGGGCCGCATCGAGCAGATCGCGCGCGCCATGAGTGAAGTCCGGCCCTCGCAGCTGGCTGACACCACCCTGTTCGATTTCATGGCGCTGGGCCGTCGCGACGACGCGCCGCTGCCCGACGCCCATGCCTGGCTGGCCGGTTCCCCGGCCGACGCCGACGCAGATCCCGAGACGCCCGCCGTTTAAGGTCGGCCGCCCTTCCTCTTTGCCATCCGGAATTCCATGTTCTTTCGCAACCTGACGTTCTTCCGTTTCCCGACCACCACCGATTTTTCCGAAGTCGACACCCTGCTGCCGCACGCCCTGCTGAAGCCGGTCGGCGCGCTGGAAATGAACTCGCGCGGTTTCATCTCACCGTTCGGCCGCGAGGAGAAGGAGCTGCTCTCCCACCGCATCGCCGAGCACCTGTGGCTGACCGTGGGCGGGGAGGACAAGATCCTGCCGGCGGCGGTGGTCAACGACCTGCTCGAGCGCAAGCTGGAGGAGATCGAGGAGAAGGAAGGCCGCCGCCCGGGTGGCCGCGAGCGCAAGCGCATGAAGGACGACCTGCTGCATGAACTGCTGCCGCGCGCCTTCGTGAAGTCCTCGCGCAACGACGCCTTCATCGACCTGCAGCACGGCTACGTGGCAGTGGATACCTCCAGCCGCAAGACCGGCGAATACTTCATGTCCGACATCCGCGGCCTGCTCGGCAGCTTCCCGGCGATGCCGCTGAACGCCGAAGTCGCGCCGCGCTCGATCCTGACCGGCTGGATCGCCGGCGAGCCGCTGCCGACCGGGCTGAGCCTGGGCGAAGAGTGCGAGATGAAGGACCCGGTGGAAGGTGGCGCGGTGGTCAAGTGCCAGCACCAGGAGCTGCGCTGCGACGAGATCGACAAGCACCTGGACGCCGGCAAGCAGGTGACCAAGCTGGCGCTGATCTTCGAGGACAACCTGTCCTTCGTGATCGGCGACGACCTGATCGTGCGCAAGCTGAAGTTCCTCGACGGTGCCCTGGACCAGCTGGAGCATGCCGACGAAGATGGCCGCCGCGCCGAGTTCGACGCCCGCTTCGCCCTGCAGAGCGCCGAGATCCGCCGCCTGTTCCTGTTGCTGGAAGAAGCCTTCAAGCTCAGCAAGGCTGACTGAACAGGCAGCCCGACGGCCGCCGGTCATCCGGCGGCCCGAAGCAGCGCTATGCTGGGTGCATGAGCCGTCTGTTGCGCCGCCTGATCAGCCCGACCCCGCCCGCCACCGTACAGCGCGACACCGTTCGCCTGCGCCTGGAGGATGCCGAGATCGAGGTACTGCGCGTGCGTGATCCGCGTGCACGGCGCATCAAGCTGAGCGTGGACGAGCGCGGCGCGCGCTTGACCCTGCCGCCGCGGGCAAGCCTGGCGATGGGCGAACGCTTCCTGGAACAGCACCGCGACTGGCTTGCACTGCAGCTGCGCCAGTACCAGGGCCAGGGCCTGCCGGCGCCGCTGCAGCCCGGCGAAGACGGCGTGCTGCCCCTGCGCGGCGAACTGCTGCCACTGCGCTGGCAGGAAGGCCGCTATGCGCGCCTGGAGATCGACGCGCACGGCGCCTGCGTGCAGTGGCCCACCCGTGGTGGTGACGCCACCCTGCGCCGTCTGCTGCGCGAGTTCTACGAAGCCCAGACCCGCGCCGACGTCGGGCGCTGGCTGCCGAAGTACCTGCCCACCCTGCCGCGCGCACCCAGCCGCCTGCGGCTGAAGGTGATGTCCTCGCAATGGGGCTCACTGGCCCCCGACGGCAGCATGGCACTGGACCTGGCCTTGGTGCTGGGCCGCTCGGAAGCGTTCGAATACGTGCTGGTGCATGAACTCTGCCACCTGATCCAGCCCAACCACTCGCCCGCGTTCTGGCACGAAGTGGAACAACGCTTCCCCGCCTGGCGCGAGCAGCGCGACTACTTCCAGCTGGAAGGGCGGCGACTGAAGGCGATGCTTCGCCAGCTTCTGTAACTGTAGAGCCGAGCCCACGCTCGGCTGCCGTTGAATGCAGCCGAGCGTGGGCTCGGCTCTACAGAAGCGCGCGACCCGCTCCTGCTCTTCTTTCTTTCTTCCGTGGTGGGCACACCGGAAACTGTCGAAGGACGGGATGGGTGGGATTGCGGGGGTGTCCGCGGCATGGATGCCGCGGCCAAGCCCCCAGGGACGGGTTTACGGCGTCCCCCGCAATTCCACCCATCCCGGCCAACCTCATGATCGTGCAGACCCACCGACCACGAAGGGCTCAGCCGTTGGCCGAAACCCTCACCCCGCCCGCAGCGCCGCCGCCGCCGCCCACCGCGCCGCCACCCGCGGCGCCGTAATGCACACCGCCTGATCGGTCACCGTCGTCACCGCGCGCTCCAGCAGCTGGATATCCGCCTCATGCTGGCGCGCCACGTGCGGATCCTCGAAGAAAATCGCACGCTGGCAGCGCCCCTCCAGCACCCGGTCGGCAATCTGCGCATCACCGCCCATCGGGCCGCTCTGGTAGCGCGTCACCCACGGCGTATCACGTGGCCAGCCCCGGCTCCAGGCCAGTTCGTTCAAACGCTGGCCGGTGGTGCCCGTCGCCACCCGCTCACCGAACCGGGCCAGCACATCGAAGTGCTCATCGGCGAAGGCCAGCATCGCCGGCTTCATCGCATCGTGCGCGATCAGCGCCAGCGTCTGGCCTTCGAACGCATGCAGGTCGTCGGCGCCGCCGTCTGCCGCCAGCCCGGCGTGGACGCGCTCCACTTCGACCCAGTCGCGTGCGGTGGCCACGGTCGAAATGAACGGCTTGCCGTGAATCACGCACTGGCGCTTCAGCGCCGTGGCTTCCGGAAATACCGAGGACGGATCGACCGGGTCGATCAGGTAGATCGCGCCATCCAGTGTCCGATCCGGACCCATGCCAACGACTTCGGCGACCAGCTTCATCAGGCCACCCTCGCGACCGTAGGGATAACGGTGCAGGCCCGCGTACCCGGCCAGGAAGCCCTGTCGTTCGATCGCGTCATGGGTGCGACCGACCGCATGCAGCGACACGCCCAGCTCGCGCAGGCCGGCCTCGCTGCTGCGCAGCCAACGGAACAGCGCGGCGCGCGCGTCGTGGTGATGAAGACGGTTGGCAGCCAGGCCGATGCGCATCGAACGCTCCGCAGTTACGGGTGAAGGCGGCAGTGTATGTCGGCATTCCCCTATCTGGATGCTTTTACAACTTTCTTCATTGCCGTCGGTCCGCACGTCGATAGCGTGGCAGGCAGCGGTACCGCAGCGCGGCCGTTCCTTCCGCCCGCGAGATGAGGATGCCTACCGTGAATGTCGCCGGCTTCCCGGCAGCCATTGCTGTCATGGCCAGCCTGCTGCTGCCTGCCACGGCCTCCGCCACGGGCTGCAGGACACCGCTGCGCATCGCCTGGCCTTCCGACCGCGCACCCTTGTCGTCCAGCGAACAGGGTGAGGCACGGGGGCTCGGCGCGGTGTACCTGGAGCTGTTGGGCCGGCAACGGCCACTGCAGCTGCTGCCCGTGCCGGCCGCCAGCGTGGACCGGGATGAGCTGCCGGCCGGCACCCAGGCGCTGCTGGGGTGGCCACGCTCGCAGCTGCCCGCCGGGTGGGTGGCCAGCACGCCCTACCTGCAGCTGCCACAGGTGATCGTCCGCCGGGAGGGTACGCCGCCGGTGCTGGGCCTGGAAGATCTGCGTGGACGAACCGTGGCCAGCCCCAGCCGGATGCCGCTGCAGGGGCTGCTGGCCGAGCAGGCAGCGGGTGCACAGCTGCTGCCACCGGCAGCGCTGGACGATGCGCTCCCGCTGCTGGGCACCGGATTGATCGATGCGGTCGTCGCCAACCTCGGCGACGTCGAGGCCGCGTTGCGCCGCTACCAGGGCGATGCACTGCTGATCGCTGCGCCGGCCGGTTTCGATGATGCCCTGGTGCTGGCGACCACGCCCGCCTGCGCCGATGTCATCGTCGGCTTCGAGCACGCGCTGTCGCAGCTGACCGATACCGAGCGCGAACAGATCCGCGCGGACTGGCTGCCGGACCGGCCGCGTAATTCCCCGTCATCGTCGCCCCTGCGCTGGCTGGTGCCGGCCTCGTTGATCCTGCTCGCCCTGGCGCTGGTACATGCCTACGGTTACTGGCGGGTGCATCGCGAAAGCGTGCGCCGCCGAGTAGTGGAGCAGCGCCTGCAGGAGGTGACTGCGAACCTGCCAGCGGTGGTCTACCAGGCGCGTCGGTCGGCGGGCGGCCATTACAGCTTTCCGCAGATCGCTGGTGACGTGCAGGCCCTGTTCGGAATCAGCGTGGAGACCGCGCGGATCGATCACCAGCGGTTGTTGGCCGCGGTCCATCCGGATGACCGCAGCCAGGTGATGGCCTGTGTCGAGACGGCTGCATTGGCGCGTGGCCCGATCGACGTCACTTTCCGCACCCGTTCGCCACAAGGGTGGCGATGGGTGCGTTCGCATGGGCGGCCGTTGCCCTGCGACGACAGCGACGTCGAGTGGAGCGGCTATTGGATCGACGTCAGCGAGGTGCAGTCACGTACCCGCGCGCTGGCCGACGCGCGCCGCCAGGCCGAACAGGCAGCACAGGCCAAGGCGCACTTCCTGGCAACGATGAGCCACGAGATCCGCACCCCGATGAGCACCTTGCTGGGCATGCTCGAACGGCTGGCGGGCAGCAGGCTGGAGGCGCGCCAGCAGCAGGTGCTGGCCACGGTCGATGATGCCGCGCGGATGTTGCGGCAGATCCTCGACGATGTCCTGCACAGCCAGCGCCTGCAGGGCGCACCACTGCAGCTGCGGCCCATCGATCTGGCGGCACTGGTGCGCGCGGTGCAGCAACTGCTGATGCCGGTGGCCGCCAGCCGCGGCCTGCACCTGCAGGTGGTGCTGGATCCGGAGATGCAGCCGGGATCGCTGGCCGACGGCCTGCGCCTGCGCCAGATCCTGTTCAACCTGGCCGGCAACGCATTGAAGTTCACCCGGCAGGGCCACGTGGAACTGCAGGTGCAGGTACTGCAGCAGCGTGACGGCGGCCAGCGGCTGCGCCTGCAGGTGAGCGACAGCGGCGTGGGCATCAGCGAGGAACGCCAGCAGGCGGTGTTCGCCGCCTATACCCAGGCGGAGCGCTCGACCACACGGCGCTTTGGCGGCAGTGGGCTGGGCCTGGCGATCTGCCGCGAGCTGGCGACCTCGATGGGCGCGGAGCTGCAGCTGCGCAGCTCACCCGGGAAAGGCACCACGGTCTGGCTGGATCTGGACCTGGATGCCTGCGAGGCACCCGTGGCTGCACCTTCGGCGGCGGTTGCGGACGAGCGTCCATTGCCGGCGTCGCGCGTGCTGGTGGCTGAAGACCATCCCACCAACCTGCATCTGCTGGAGCAACGCCTGTGTGCGCTCGGGCTGCAGGTCCACGCCTGTACCGACGGACGGTCGGCGCTTGCAGCATGGCAGGCGCAGCCGTTCGAGCTGGTGATTACCGACTGCCACATGCCGGGCATGGACGGCTTTGCACTGGCGCGGGCGATCCGCGCCGATGCCTGCCCGGCGCGCGCGCAGGTGCCGATCATCGCGCTCACGGCCAGCGTGATGGAAAGCACCCGCGAAGCCTGTCGTGTGGCCGGCATCGACCACTTCCTGGCCAAGCCGGTGGAGCCGCACGTATTGCGGGCGCTGCTGGCGGTACTGCTGGTGCCGGACTCAGTGGGCCAGTAGCCGCACGATGCTGGCGGCGGCGTCGCGGCCCTCGGCCACGGCGGTCACTACCAGATCGGCACCGCGCACTGCGTCACCACCGGCGAACAGGCGCGGATGCGCGGTCTGGAACGGCAGGCGGTCCTTGCCGCCGGCCACGATGCGGCCGTTGGACTGGCCTTCCACGCCATGCTCGGACAGCCATGCCGGCAAGGTCGGTGAGAAGCCGAAGGCGATGATCACCACGTCCGCTTCCAGCAGCGATTCGCTGCCCTCGATCGGCACCGCGTTCTGGCGGCCATTGGCATCCGGTTCGCCCAGCCGGGTCTCGACCACGGTCACGCCGATCACTTCGTCATCAGCACCGGCCTCGATCGACAGCGGCTGGCGGTTGAACAGGAAGCGCACGCCTTCCTCGCGTGCATTGGCCACTTCGCGCGCGCTGCCGGGCATGTTCGCTTCGTCACGGCGGTAGGCGCAGGTGACCTTGGCTGCGCCCAGCCGCACGGCGCTGCGCACGCAGTCCATGCCGGTATCGCCGCCACCGAGCACCACCACGCGCTTGCCGTTGAGATCGGGCAGGGCGATCTGGTCTTCCCAGCCGGCGATCGGCCGGCCCTGCGGATCATCGCCGCCGACGATGCGGCTGTTCTGCACCAGGAACGGCAGCGCCGGCAGCACGCCCTTCAGGTCCTGGCCGTCGAGGCCACCATCGGTGTAGCGATACGCGCCGGTACCGACGAACACGGCGTCGTGGCTGTCCAGCAACTGCTGCACGCTGACATCGCGGCCGATCTCCACACCGAGGCGGAACTGCACGCCCATGCCCTCGAGCACTTCGCGGCGGCGATGGATCACGTCCTTGTCCAGCTTGAAGCTGGGAATGCCGAACTGCAGCAGGCCGCCGATCTGTTCGTAGCGGTCGTAGACCACGGCGGTGATGCCAGCGCGTGCCAGGCGGTCGGCACAGGCCAGCCCGGCCGGGCCGGCGCCGATCACCGCCACGCTGTGGCCGGTGGGCTGTACCGCGCCCAGGTCCGGGCGCCAGCCGCTGGCCAGCGCGGTATCGACGATGTACTTCTCCACCGCGCCAATGGTCACCGCACCGAACTCTTCCAGCGTGCAGCTGCCTTCGCACAGCCGGTCCTGCGGGCACACCCGGCCGCACACTTCCGGCAGCGGATTGGTGCTGTGGCACAGCGTGGCCGCCTCGTGAATGCGGTTTTCCTGCACCAGCTGCAGCCACTGCGGAATGGCGTTGTGCACCGGGCACTTCCAGCTGCAGTAAGGATTGCCGCAGTCCAGGCAGCGGCCGGCCTGGTACTGGGCGTCTTCCTTGCCGAACTTGCCGTACAGCTCGCCCCAGTCGCCGGACGTGCGCAGTTCCACCGGAATGCGCTGCGGCATGGTGCGGGGCAGGTCGAGGAACTGGAAGGCGTGCTTGCGGCTCATGGCGGGCTCTGGAATGCGAGGGGGAACGTTGCCGGCCAGCGGCCGGCACTACCGGAAAACATCACGCAGCGCGTCGCAGGGTTTCGGTCAGCGACTCGATGCTGGCGGCCTTCGGTTTGACCAGCCAGAACTTGCCGATGTAATCGCGGAACTCGTCCAGGATCTGCTGCGCCCAGATGCTGCCGGTCAGCTCGCGATGGCGGCCGATCAGGCGGTGCAGGTGCTGGCGGTAGTTCTCGAAGCCCTCGGCGGAGACGCGATGGATGTCGATCAGCTCGTGGTTGTAGCGATCGACGAAATCGCGGTCCACGTCCAGCACGTAGGCCAGGCCGCCGGTGAAGCCGGCGCCGAAGTTCAGGCCGACCTTGCCCAGCACCAGCACCACGCCATCAGTCATGTACTCGCAGCAGTGGTCACCGGCGCCTTCCACCACCGCCAGTGCACCGGAATTGCGCACCGCGAAGCGTTCGCCCGCGCGGCCGGCGGCGAACAGCTCGCCCCCGGTGGCGCCATACAGGCAGGTGTTGCCGATGATCGCGGTGCTGCGTGCCTCGAAGCGGGCGCCACGTGGCGGGCGCACCACCAGGCGGCCACCGGCCATGCCCTTGCCGACGTAGTCGTTGGCTTCGCCTTCCACTTCCAGGTGCAGGCCACCGACGTTGAACGCGCCAAAGCTCTGCCCGGCGCTGCCGCGGAAGCGCAGTTCCAGCGGCGCCTCGGCCATGCCCTGGTTGCCGTGCGCGCGCGCCACTGCACCGGCCAGGCGCGTGCCGATGCTGCGGTCGGTGTTGTGGATCAGGAAGCGGTGTTCGCCGCCGCGCTTGTGCTCGATGGCCGGGGCCAGCAGGCCATCCATCTGCGTGGCCAGGCTGTCCGGCGATTCGTACAGCCGCTGCGCGGCGCAATGGCTGCCCTCGTAGCGGCTGTCGGCCAGCAGGCGTGACAGGTCCACGCGCACTCCATCACGGGGCGCTGCCTCGATCTGCCGCAGCAGGTCGGTGCGGCCGACGACCTCTTCCAGCGAACGCGCGCCCAGGTACGACAGCCAGCCGCGCACTTCTTCGGCCAGCAGGCGGAAGAAGTTCTCCACGCGCTCGGGCTGGCCGGTGAAGTGGTTCTCGCGCAGGCGTTCGTCCTGGGTGGCCACGCCGGTGGCGCAGTTGTTGAGGTGGCAGATGCGCAGGTACTTGCAGCCCAGCACGATCATCGGCGCAGTGCCGAAGCCGAAGCTGTCGGCACCCAGCAGTGCGGCCTTGACCACGTCCAGGCCTGTCTTCAGGCCGCCGTCGGTCTGCAGCAGGGTGCGCCCACGCAGGTCGTTGGCCAGCAGCGCCTGGTGCGCTTCGGCCACGCCCAGTTCCCACGGCACGCCGGCATAGCGGATGGAGCTGACCGGCGAGGCACCGGTGCCGCCGTCATGGCCGGAAATGGTGATCAGGTCCGCGCCGGCCTTGACCACGCCCGCGGCAATCGTGCCGACGCCGGCATGGCTGACCAGCTTCACCGAGACCAGCGCGGTTGGGTTGACCTGCTTGAGGTCGTAGATCAGCTGGGCCAGGTCTTCGATGGAATAGATGTCGTGGTGCGGCGGCGGCGAGATCAGGCCGATGCCCGGGCGCGCGTAGCGCAGGCGGGCGATCAGCTCGTTGACCTTGTGGCCGGGCAGCTGGCCGCCTTCGCCGGGCTTGGCGCCCTGCGCGACCTTGATCTGCAGCACCTCGGCGTTGACCAGGTACTCAGCGGTGACACCGAAGCGGCCCGAGGCCACCTGCTTGATCTTGCTGCGCTTTGCGGTGCCATAGCGGGCGGGATCCTCACCGCCTTCGCCGGAATTGCTGCGGCCACCGAGGCGGTTCATGGCAATGGCCAGCGCCTCGTGCGCTTCCGGCGACAGTGCGCCCAGGCTGATCGCAGCAGTATCGAAGCGCGGGAACAGGGTACTGGCCGGGGCGACCTCGTCCAGCGGCACGGGCGTGGCCGCTGGAACCAGTTCCAGCAGGTCGCGCAGCGCCGACGGCGGCCGTGCATGCACGGCATCGCAGTACTGCTGCCACGCACGCGGGTCGCCGCTGCGCGCCGCGCGCTGCAGGGTGGTCACCACGTCCGGGTTGTACATGTGGTACTCGCCGCCGTGCACGTACTTCAGCAGGCCGCCAACATCCACGTCCTGCTGTGCGTCCCAGGCCTGCGCGCACAGCTCACGCGCGTCGGCGTCCAGGCGGGCGAAGCCGGCGCCGCCAATGCGCGAGGCGGTATCCGGGAAGCACAGGTCCACCACGTCCGGTTCCAGGCCGATGATCTCGAACAGCTGCGCGCCGCGGTAGCTGGCCACGGTGCAGATGCCCATCTTCGAGATGATCTTCGACAGGCCCTTGTAGACGCCCTTGCGGTAACGGCGGCCGATCTGCGACTGCTCACCGCCCTTGCTCAGCTTGAGGATGCCGCGGCGGCCCAGATCGAACAGGGTCTGGTAGGCCAGGTACGGATACACCGCGGTGGCGCCGAAGCCGAGCAGGCAGGCCATGTGGTGCGGGTCGCGCGCGGTGCCGGTCTCGACGATCAGGTTGACGTCGCAGCGCAGGCCCAGGCGCGAGAGGTGGTGGTGGATGGCGCTGGTGGCGAGCAGGGCATGCACCATCGGCCGCCCGGCCACCGGGTAGCGGTCGGACAGCAGCAGCATCACCATGCCGTCGCGTGCGGCCTGCTCGGCTTCGGCGCAGATGCGCTCGATGCCGGCACGCAGGCCCTCGTCTTCGCTGTAGGACAGGTCGAGCAGGCGATTGGCCTGCACGTACTGGTCCATCTTCAGCAGCTGGCGCAGCTTGCGCTGGCTCAGCACCGGCGAATTGAGGATGACGTGGTTCACCGTCTCGGGGCCGGCGTGGAAGATGTTGGTCTCCCTGCCGAGCTGGGTGGACAGGGACATCGCGCAGTCCTCGCGCAGCGGGTCGATCGGCGGGTTGGTGACCTGCGCGAAGGCCTGGCGGAAATAGTCGTACAGCGGTCGGCTGCGCTGGCTCAGCACCGCCATTGGCGTGTCGTCGCCCATCGAGCCGGTGGCTTCCTGCTCGGTCTCGGCCAGCGGCCGCAGCACCTGTTCCACTTCCTCGCTGCTGAGCTGGTACAGCTTGTGGTAGCTGCGCAGGGTGCCTTCGTCGAAGGGTTCTTCCACAAGCGAAGGGTCGATCAGTTCGGTCTGCAGGTAGGTCACGCCCTGCTGCAACCACTGCTTGTACGGCGCGCGACCACGGTTGATGCGGTCCACCGCGTCGGAGTCGAGCAGGTCACCACGCTTGAGGTCGATGGCCACCATTTCGCCTGGGCCGAGCTTGCCCTTGCGCACCACACGCTCGGTCGGCACTTCCCACACGCCCGCTTCGGAGGCGACCAGGAAGTGGCGGTCGGCGGTCAGCATCCAGCGCGCCGGACGCAGGCCGTTGCGGTCGAGGGTACACACGGCGTAGCGGCTGTCGCAGGCGACGATGCCAGCCGGGCCGTCCCACGGCTCGCTGTTGAGGCCGTGGAATTCGTAGAACGCGGCCAGGTCCGGGTCCTTGAATTCCAGCGACTGCGTGGCCGGCGGCACCAGGATGCGCAGCGCCTGGATCAGCTCCATGCCACCGGCGACCATCAGCTCCAGCATGTTGTCCAGGCTCTGCGAATCCGAACCGTGCATGGAGATGACCGGATCGAATTCGGCGATGTCGAAGCGCGGGGTCTTCCACACCTTGCTGCGCGCCTGCGCCCAGCGCCGGTTGCCTTCGATGGTGTTGATCTCGCCGTTGTGGGCGAGCATGCGGAACGGGTGGGCCAGCGGCCAGCGCGGCAGCGTGTTGGTGGAGAAGCGCTGGTGGAACACGATGGCGCTGGAGGCCAGTTCGCGGCGCTGCAGGTCGGGGAAGAAGCGGCTCAGCTTGTCCGGCAGCACCATGCCCTTGTAGCTGATCGCATCCGGGGTGAGGGTGGTGACGTAGAAGTCGGTGTGTTCGCGCAGCAGCTGCTCGCTGCGGCGACGGGCCAGGAACAGCGCCAGCGCGAAGCCGGCATCATCCTGGCCGACGCCGGCGTCGACGAACACCTGTTCGATGCGCGGCAGCGTGTCGCGCGCCAGCTGGCCGCAGACGCTGTCGTCGGTCGGTACCTCGCGCCAGCCGGCAACCTTGCAGCCCACCGCTTCCACCTGCGCCTGCAGCTGCGCGCGGCAGGCCTGCGCCGCGTCGGCGTCGTGCGGCAGGAAGACCAGGCCGGCGGCGAAGCGCGCGGAGACCGCGATACCGGCTTCGCTGGCCAGCAGTTTCAGGAAGGCATCGGGGCGGCGCAGCAGCAGGCCACAGCCATCACCGGTCAGGCCATCGGCGGCGACACCGCCACGGTGGGTCATGCGCGAAAGCGCGGCGATGGCGGTGTCAACCAACAGGCGCGATGGTTGATCGTCGAGTTGGGCGACCATGCCAAATCCACAGGCATCGCGCTCGGAGCGCGGGTCGTAAAGCCCTTGGCGGTTGCGGGGGGCCATCTCTACCTCGATGCGTATAGGGTTGGCGGCGACACTCGTCCCCGCTCATTCCCTGGAGCGCATCGTGAGGCCACCGGATGCCTCGACTAGATCACAGGTTGCTGCAACGCCGCAATACACGGTTGCAGGTGCAACAGAACGCGCCGGCAACCCAGTGCCGGCGCGGGGCCGGAGTCAGCCGCAGCGCGCGCCGCTGACGGCGCCCTTGGCGTCCACTTCGATGTTCAGGCGGTCGCCGAGGAACTCCATCGTGGCCACGTCGTTGGGCTTCAGTACGCGCACCTGGCTGGCACCTGCATCTTCCTGTGCCTGCTTGCCCAGTGCATCGGTGTAGGCCTGGCCGACCAGGCTCTGCACCTGGCTGGCATCGCAGGTACCGACCGGCGGTGCCTCGGTGGCCTTGCCGGCTTCGTCGGCCGGCGCCTTGGCGGCTTCGGCGGCCTGCTGGGCATGGGCCGTGGCCGAATCCTGTTCATCCAGCGCCGGTGCCTGGCAGGCGGTCAGGGCCAGCACGGCCGGCAGCAACAGGGCGGAGAGCGAACGGGCGCGAATCGGGAACGACATCATGACTCCGGAAGGGGTTGTGAAGACCCGAGCATAGCGGCGAACCGGCCCTCACGTGTTTGTCTTGTGTTATCGACAGGATCGCGGCATGGCGACAGCGACACTACAGGCATGCCAACTCCCTCCACCCCCGAACGACAGGCCGCGCGCGCGGCCGGCCTGCGCTATGTCGACGACACTCAGCCGGGCATCAGCCGGCGCCGCGCCGGCAAGGGTTTCAGCTACCGCGATGCTGACGGCCACGCGATACGCGACGCCACCACCCTGCAGCGCATCCGTGCGCTGGCGATTCCGCCGGCGTATACCGCCGTGTGGATCTGCGCGCACGCCAACGGCCACCTGCAGGCCACCGGCCGCGATGCGCGCGGGCGCAAGCAGTACCGCTACCACGCCGACTGGGCCAAAGAGCGGGATGCCGGCAAGTTCCACCGCATCATTGCGTTTGGCGAGGCCTTGCCCGCGCTGCGGCGGCGGTTGTCGCGGGATCTGAAACGGCCGGGGTTCCCGAAGGAAAAAGTGCTGGCCATGGTGGTCGCGCTGTTGGCCGACACGCTGGTGCGGGTCGGCAATGAAACCTATGCGCAGCAGAACCGTTCGTTCGGTCTGACCACACTGCGCAACCGCCATCTGGAGCTGCTGCAGGGGGGCCGGGTGCGCATGCGCTTCCGCGGCAAGTCCGGGCAGCTGCAGGAGGTGACCGTGGGCGACCGCAGGCTGGGGCTGCTGGTGCGGCGCCTGCAGCAGTTGCCGGGGCAGGCGCTGTTCCAGTACCGCGATGACGACGGTGCGCTGCAGCCGGTGGATTCCGGCGCGGTGAACGACTACCTGCGCGAGGTGATGGGCGAGGACTTCACTGCCAAGGACTTCCGCACCTGGGGCGGCACGGTGGCGGCGGTGCAGGCGTTTGCCGCCACCGAGCTGCCGGAACCGGCCAGCCAGCGCGCGCTGGCGCAGGCGCAGCGCGCGGTGGTGTGCGAGGTGGCAGCGCTGCTGGGCAACACGCCTGCGGTGTGCCGCAAGGCCTACATCGACCCGTGCGTGTTTGCCGGCTGGGAGCGCGGTGAACTGGCGAAACTGGCCGGCCTGCGCGGGCCGCGCCAGTGGGAACAGGCCACCCTGCGCGTGCTGCGCAGGGCGCGCCGGCTCAGCCGCAGTAGATTGCGGTGATGTTGTTGGTGCGGCCCTTTTCGATGGTCAGGCGGTCGCCGCCTTCGTGCGCCGGTGGCACCCGCGGGCCGTCGTGGCGCAGCACCCGCACGTGCAGGCTGTCGCTGTCCACGCGTGCGCGGGCCACGGTGGCGTCCGAAGCGGCCAGGCCGAGTGCGCCGCGCACCATGTCGCTGTGGCACTGCCCGGAAATGACGCCGTCGATCGGCTGCACCTGCGCCATGGGCGTGCTGCTGCAGGCGGCAAGGGCAAAGCAGGCGGCGGCGGTGGCGATGGCATGTTTCATGGAGGCATTCCTTGTTTGATTGCGTGCAGGGTGCGACGTCAGACGTGGTGGCGGAATGAATGCCGTGCACATCGTGGACACGGCGCGCTCACCGCCGCCAACAGCGTGGGTGGAGACACTGCAGGAGCGGCAAGGGCCGCCCCCGGTAGTGCCGGCCGCTGGCCGGCAGCCCCTTTCCCTCCCGAGGAGACCTGCATGGCCACCACCAAGAAAGCCCCCGTCCGCCGCAAAGCCTCGCCCAAGGTGCGCAAAGGCAGCACCGCAAGCAAGACTGTCGCCGCCCCCGATCGCCCGCGCGTGGTGAAGACTGCCACCCGCAAGGCGGCCGCCAGCGATCCACGCGCAGCGCGCGTCGCGGCCCGGCAGCGGCGCCTGCAGGATCAAGAAAAGGCCAAGGACGTGCGCGCGGCAAAAAAAGCAACGAAGAAGACCGCGACCCAGGCCGGTGCGCGCCGGCAACCGGAGGCGATGCCGGCGCAGCAGCTGGCCAAGCCTGGGCATGAACACGAACTGGAGCTGGCGCCGCGTTTCCTTGCACCGGACTACGCCGGCAGCGGCAAGCTGCAGGGGATGCGCGCGATCATCACCGGTGGCGATTCTGGTATCGGCCGTGCGGTGGCAGTACTGTTCGCCCGCGAAGGCGCCGATGTGGCGGTACTGCACCTAGACGAGGCCGAGGACGCGGACATCACCCGCCAGCACGTGGAGCGCGAAGGCGGCCGCTGCGTGGTGATCGCCGGTGATGTGCGTGATCCGCGCTTCTGCAACAAGGCGGTCAAGCAGGTGGCCAAGGCGTTCGGCGGCATCGACATCCTGGTCAACAACGCCGCGTTCCAGCTGCATTGCGAGCGGCTGGAAGACCTGGAAGACGCGCATCTGCAGGAAACCCTGCAGACCAACATCGGCGGTTACATCCAGATGGCGCGCGCGGTGCTGCCGCACCTGGGCGAGGGTGCCAGCATCATCAACACAGGATCGGAAACGGGAATCTTCGGCAGCAAGGCGCTGATCGACTACTCGGCCACCAAGGGCGCGATCCATGCGTTCACCAAGGCGCTGGCCAGCCAGCTGCTGCCACGTGGCATCCGGGTCAACTGCGTGGCGCCGGGGCCGGTGTGGACGCCGTTGAACCCCGCCGACAAGCAGGCCGAGGATGTTGCGGAGTTCGGCAAGGACAGTGACATGGGGCGGCCCGCACAACCCGAAGAACTGTCGCCCGCCTATGTGTTCCTGGCTTCGCCGGTCTGTGCCAGTTACATCAGCGGGGTGATCCTGCCGGTGATGGGCGGGCCGCGGGGATGAGGCCCGCAGCCGTCGCGGCAGGCGTGTAGAAATCGGCGATGCGTGGAATGAAGCGCTGCGGATTGGCACCGACCAGGTTGGTCAGCACCACCACCGCCACGCCTCGCGCGGGGTAGACCACGAAGGCCGAGCGCGCGCCGCCGATGCCGGCCACCTGCAGGTCGGGCGCTGCCTGCAGCACCGGCCAGCCGCCGGCCCACGGACCGGCGCGGCCATCGGCCAGAGGCTCGACCGACCACATCCGCCGCCGTGAGTGGTCCTGCAGCAGGCGGCCTTCGGTCAGCGCGACCAGCCAGCGTGCGGTGTCGTCGGCGGTGGTGAGGATGCCGCCGCCGGCCCATAGGCTCGGCGGGATGTCGTAGAACCAGTGCGACAGGCGCGGCGGAGCGTCGGCGGCATCGGTCGCGCGCGGCGCCAGGCTGTACATCGTCGCCACATCCGGAATCAGGTCGTAGCTGTCGCCGAAGGTCGTGCGCGCCATGCGTGCGCCGCTGAACTGGCCCGTGGTGAGGAAGCGCTCGTAGGACATGCCCGATTGCTGCGCGATGATCCGCGCCAGCAGCACGTAGTTGGTCTGGTTGTAGGCAAAGCGCTGCCCGGGTGGCGCTTCGACAGGGCGCACGGTGACCGCCGCCCATGCCTGCGCTTCGGACCCACCGCCCAGCAGGCCATTCGCATCGAGGATTTCCGGCAGGCCCGAGGTATGGTCGAGCAGCTGGCGCACGCGTACATCCTTCCATGCCGCTGGAAGATCGTGCAGGTAGCGCGAGGCGGGTGCATCCAGTTCCAGTCGCCCCTGCTCCGCCAGCTGTGCGATGGCGACTCCGGTGAAAGCCTTGGTGGCTGAATTGAGCGGGAAGCGGGTGTCACGCGAGGCGAGCACGCCGTTCTCCACGTTGGCCAAGCCATAGGTTTCGGAGAGCACGATCTGGCCGTCCTTGACCACGGCCAGCTGCAGCCCGGGGATGCGCTCGTCCAGCATGATCTGGCGGATCAGCCGGCGGGTCTGGTCGTTGGCCTGGTCCTGGTTGGCAGACACCGCGGCGAAGGGCAGGGCACTGATGAGCATGAGCACGACTCGAAGCGTTGGGCGGAACATGCGGGATTCCGGAAAGGCGTCGAGGGTCGGATGCACCGGCGGCGGAAAAGGTTTAACCGCCCCGGATGGGCCTACCGTTCGTCGGCCCATGACTTCCGGGGGGTTGACTACAGTTGTCGTCAAGCTGACAGTGACGACACGTGTAGTCAAGGGAGTGGTGTCATGCGTGGCAAGACCATCGGGGACCAGGAACTGGCCCTGCTGCAGTACATCGATGAACATGCGCCGGCCAGCGTGGGCGAGGTCGCCAGCGGCTACGGCGAGGCCCGTGGCCTGGCCCGCTCTACCGTGCTGACGATGATGGAGCGGCTGCGGGCGAAGGGGTATCTTCAGCGCCGGCAGCAGGACGGCGTCTACCGCTACCAGGCCACCCGGGGCCCGCAGAGCGTGCTGCAGGGTGCCGTGGCCCAGTTCGTCGACAACACCCTGCAGGGGTCGGTGTCGCCGTTCGTGGCCTACCTGTCGCAGCGCCAGCAGGTCAGCGACAACGAGCTGGCCGAGCTGGAAGCGCTGGTTGCCCAACTCCAATCGCGTCGCCACGAGGGCTGAGCCATGGACACCACGATGCTGATCCCGATGCTGGAACGGCTGGGCTGGACCAGCCTGCAGACCGTGCTGCTGGTGGCCCTGGTGTATGGCCTGTGCCGCGCGCTGCCGTCGCTGTCGGCGGCCACCCGCTGCCGCCTGTGGTGGCTGGTCTCGCTGCAGGCCGTGCTCGGCCTGCTCTGGAGCCAGCCGCTGCAGCTGGCCTGGCTGCCGGCACCGCAGGCGGTGGCGATGACCGCCACCGACGTTGCCGCTGATCTGGTGTACCCACTGGCGCCGGAAGCCTCGGCGCAGCTGCTGGCCGCGATGCCGATGCCTGCGGCGGACGTGCCGGCGGTTGCGTGGTGGGCGGTCGCACTGGCTGCGCTGTGGCTGTCCGGCGTGCTGCTGATGGCGTTGCGCACCTTCGGTGAGTGGCGCCGCTGCCGCGCACTGCTGGCTGCGGCCCATCCCTGCGAGGACGAGGCGCTGGTGCAGGCCCTGCAGCTGGCCTCCGACGCGCACGGCGTGCGCCCTGCGCCGCGGCTGTGGATGAGCGCGCAGGTGGACTCGCCGCAGCTGATCGGGCCGTTCCGCCCAGTGCTGCTGCTGCCGGCCGGCGACAACGCCCTGCAGGGCGACGCGCTGGACCTGGCACTGACCCACGAACTGCAGCACCTGCAGCGGCGTGACCTGCAGTGGGGCCTGCTGCCCGCGTTGGCGCAGCACCTGTTCTTCTTCCACCCGCTGCTGCGGCTGTCGGTGCGCGAATACGCCCAGGCCCGCGAGGAAGCGGTGGATGCGGCGGTGGTCGGCCAGCACGGTGCCAGCCGCCAGGCCTATGGCCGCCTGCTGCTGCAGCTGGGCGTGGCCCCGCAGCCGCACCTGGGCGTGGCCAGCGCCGCACCAAGCACCACCAGCCTCAAGCGTCGCCTGCTCTCGCTGCAGTCGCACCGGTCCTGTCCGCGTCTGCTGGCGATCGCGTTGACTGCCGCGGTGGTGGTGGTGGGCGTGGCGCCGATGCGGCTGGTCGCAGCGCCGGTGCCGCCGGCACCGCCCGCGCCGCCGGCTGCACCGAAGGCCGTGGTGCCCCCGCCGCCGGCGCCGAAGGTTCCGCCTGCTCCGCCGATGTCGGCGCGCGCGCCGGCGGTGCCGGTGGCCCCTGCGCCGCCCGCCGAGCCCGCCGACGTCGAGGAGCTGTCCGGCCCGGACGATGCGGATGTGGCGGTTGACGTGGATGTCGACGTCGACCCCGGCATCGACGCCGGCCGCAGCACCTCGCGCAGTTCCTCCATCACCACCTACGGGCGGCTGGATCTGAGCACGTCGCCGCCGCAGGCGTTCGTGCTGGTCGATGGTGATTCAACCTTCGCCAACGGCGGCATCGACGACGTGACGCTGGCGCGCAAGCAGCTCGGCAAGGGACCGGCGCTGTGGTTCCGCCAGGGCAGTGAGCGCTACATCGTGCGTGACCCGATGCTGGTCCAGTCGTTGCAGCGTGCTTACGCCGGTGCGTCCGACCTGGGGCAGCAGCAGAGCGCACTGGGTCGCCAGCAGAGTGCGCTTGGTCGCCAGCAGAGCGCACTCGGCAAGCAGATGGGCGAGATGGGCCGGCTGCAGGGCGAGGAGGCGCGCCGTATCGCGTTGGTGGCGGTCGAGGCTGCGCGCAGTGCGATGAGCGCGCACGACATCAATCGCGAAGCCGCCGCCGAAGCCGCGAAGGCGGCACGCGGGGTGACCAGCGACGCCGCAGTTGCGCGTGAAGCCGCCCGTGAGGCGGCCGCCGAGGCACGTCGCGCGATGCAGGAAGCCCGCAGCCAGGCCGCACAGTCCAGCCGCACCCGCGACATGAACCGCTTGGCCAGCCAGCAGGCCGAACTGGCCAGCCGCCAGGCGGCGCTGGGCAGCCAGCAGGCCGCGCTGGGCGAACGCCAGGCGCAGGTGCACGCGCGGGCGGCACAGCAGGCGCAGCTGGTGATCGCCCGCGCATTGGCCAGCGGCAAGGCCGAGCGCCTCTGAAAACGGCGGCAGCGCCGGGCCATGCCCGGCGAGCGCAGCGGCACACCTGAAGAGGGAAGGCGCCGGGCATGGCCCGGCGCTGCCCGGCGGAACATCAACCGCAGCTGGCGCGCTCGATCCTGTTCTGCGCGTCCACCTGCACGGTCACGCGGTCCTGGCGGAAGTCCATGGTCACCGCCATGCCGGGTTTGACTACCCGCGCACCGCGCGCGCCGCTGTCAGCCACCAGCTTCTTGATCGTGGCTTCGTCGGCGGTCTTGCCGGTGAAGGCGTCCAGCGCCTCCGGCCTGCATTCGTGCGCGGCATCGGCCACGGGCGCCGGCGCGGGATCGTGGGAGGTGCTGCTGCCAGCGTGACTGCAGGCGGCCAAGGGCAGGATGGCGAGCAGGACCAAGGGACTGAGGCGCATCGTCGGGCTCCAGGCGTGGATGGTGGCGGCAGTGTCACCGCTGTCACCGTCAGGGCATGTCAACGCGGCCCTGCGCCGTTACTGCCCGACCAGTGCCAGCGTCTCGCGCTCGCGTTGCTCCTCGCGTACCAACCGTTGCAGCAGCAGGGCCAGGGTCACTACGTCCTGGTGATTGTGGTCGGCCACCCGGCGCAGGTTCACCGCGTCGCCGCCACGCAGGAAACGCAGCCATGCGCCCGGGGCTTCCGAGCCCGGCAGGTCGTCCTCGCGCACCACGCGCAGCAGCTGGCGTTCGATGGTGGACAGCTTGCAGTTCTCCCACGTGCCGCGATAGCGGCGGCGCGTGGGATAGAGCAGGTCGACGTGATCCAGTGCGGTGATCGGGCAACGTTGCCGGGCCAGCCGGTAACGCGCTTTCAGCAGCGGTGCGTCATAGCTGCGGCCGTTGTAGCTGCAGAACACGGTGGACGGTTGCAGCCAGCCGGCGAAAGTGGCCAGCATCGCGTCCTCGGCGGCCATCGTGGCCATCAGCAGCTGGCGGATGCGCAGGCCTTCGCCACGCTGTGGGCACACATGCCAGTCCGCAGCGCCGATCATGAAGGCGCGGGTGCCGGTGCCGCCGGCCAGGCCGGTGGTCTCGGTATCGAAGAACAGCAGGTCGCGCGCGGCCACGTGCTCGCCGTCGCGACGGGCGAAATCCAGCGACAGCGGCTGTGCCGGGATCGCCTGCGGCTGCAGCGATTCGATCAGGAACAGGCCCGGTGCGATCTCCTCACCTGGCAGCTGGCGATCCTGCGCGCTGGCGCGTGCCGGTGCGGCTCCACCCCGCGAACGCAAGCCGAGCAGGCGATGCAGGCTGCCCACTTCGGGCCGACGCAGCGCGGGCGGTGCCGTGGCAGGTGCCGCAGCGCCGGTCGGCTTGTGGCGGATTTCCTGTTCGACCCAGGCGAACACCGAACGTTCGGCCGGTGGTTGCCGCGCATCGTTGGCGGCCACGGATGCCGGTGGCGCAGGGGGCACGTCCGGCGCGGCCGGTGTGCTCGCCTTCGGGTCGCCGGCCTGCTTCCGCAGCAGGCGCAGCTTGTCCAGGCTCAGGCTCACGGTGCCAGCAACTCCATCGGCTCGCGCGTGGTGATCACCACGTCGGGCACATCCTGGCAGGCGTCGGCATCGAACAGGTCGAGCACGCGCAGTGCCAGCGCGCGCGGCGAAGTCTCATCCTCTTCCTGCGCGGCCAGGACGGGGCCGACACAGGCCGGGCAGCCGGCCTTGCAGTCGCAGCGCTGCACCAGTTCGCGCGCGCGCTGCACCAGCTCGGCCTGGCGCTGCCACAGCGGCTCGCTGAGGCCGACGCCACCGGGGAAGTTGTCGTACAGGTACACGGTGGGCACGAACTCCTGCAATAGCTCGACAACGCCAGGATCACCCTCGCTGCCACGCAGCTGGCCACGGCCGCTCTGGTCGGCGATCGCGAACCAGGAACCATCGCCGTTGCCGACCGACTTCTGCAGGTCGCGCGCATCGGCCATCACCGCCACGGTGGCGACGATGTGCAGCGCATACGCTGCGCCGAGGAAGCCATCCAGCGCATCCTGCTTGCTGGCGAAGGCGCGCAGCAGCAGCGCCTGTGGCAGCTGCCACCACACCGCCGTGGTGTGCAGTTCCTGGTCGGGCAGGTTCACCGGCCCGTAGCCGATGTTTTCGTGGGTGTAATAGCGGATCTTCTTGTAGCCGGCCACGCGGCGTACCACGTGCACTTCGCCGTGGTGCGAATCGCCACGACCGGCCACGCCGCCATCGAAGCGGTCGAGCACCTTGAGCTTGGTGAAGTCGATGCTGTCGGTGTAGTAGTCCACGTGGGTGCGGGTGACGTAGGCCTTGCGCCCGTCCCAGTCCAGCGTCTCCACCTGGTACGGAGTGGACTGCACCATGTGGATGGCGCCTTCGTACAGGGTGAGTGCGGCGGCGGAATAGTCGACTTCGGCGATGATCTGCTGGCGGCCATCGCTGCGGTCGACCACCACGAAGTTGCCATCGGCCACCGCACGCAGGCTGACCGCGTTGGCGGGATAACTGTCGGCGATCCATTCCCAGCGCTCGCCTTCGCGGTGGATGACTTCGGTCTCGGCCAGCGCTTCCAGGAACACTTCCGGATCGATCGGGCCGAAGCCATCGCCGACCCGGAACGGCAGCTCGAAGGCTGCGCAGCGGATGTGGTCGAACAGGATCAGCGGCTGGTCCGGCGCGATGCGCGCGTGCTCGGGCGAGGCTTCGGCGAAGAAGTCCGGATGGCGCACCACGTACTGGTCCAGCGGCTGCGAACTGGCCACCATCACCCCCAGCGCGGGCTGCTGGCGGCGACCGGCGCGGCCGAAGCGCTGCCAGGTGGCGGCCACGCTGCCGGGGTAGCCGTTGAGGATGACCACGTCCAGGCTGCCGATATCCACGCCCAGTTCCAGCGCCGAGGTGCTGACGATGCCGTCGATGTTGCCGGCACGCATCGCGCGCTCGGTCTCACGCCGCTCGGTGGGCAGGTAGCCACCGCGGTAGGCGCGGATGCGCGGCGGCTTGCGCGGGTCGTGGTCGAAAATATCCTTCAGGTACTTGGTCAGCACTTCCACCATCAGGCGTGTCTGCGCGAACACCAGGGTCTTCAGCCCGGACTTGATCGCGATGCGCGCGATGCGGTTACTCTGCGATCGCGCCGAGGCGCGCAGGCCCAGGTCCGGATTGATCACCGGCGGGTTCCACAGCAGCACCTGCTTCGGCCCGCTGGGCGCACCGGATTCGGTGATGGCGGTGACCGGCGCTTCGATCAGCGCCTCGGCATGTGCCTGCGGGTTGCCGATGGTGGCCGAGCACAGGATGAACTGCGGTTGCACGCCATAGAACGCGCAGATGCGCTTGAGCCGCCGCAGTACATTGCTGACATGGCTGCCGAACACCCCGCGGTAGGTGTGCACTTCGTCGATGACGATGTAGCGCAGGTTCTCGAAGAACTGCGCCCACTTGGTGTGATGCGGCAGGATCGCCTGGTGCAGCATGTCCGGGTTGGAGACCACGATGTCGCCGTGCAGGCGGATGGCCTGGCGTGCATCGCCGGGGGTGTCGCCGTCGAAGGTGAAGGCCTTCACCCCCAGATCGCCGGCGCGGTTGAGTTCCAGCAGCTCGGCCACCTGGTCCTGGGCCAGCGCTTTGGTCGGGAACAGGTACAGCGCCTTGGCCTTGTCCTGCATCGCCGCGCTGACTACCGGCAGGGTGTAGCACAGCGACTTGCCGCTGGCGGTGGGGGTGACGATGGCGACGTGTTCGCCGCGCTGGCTGGCCTCCCACGCCTCGGCCTGGTGGCTGTAGAGCTGTTCGATGCCACGCGCCTTCAGCGCGGCGGCCAGCGCCGGCGGCACCGACGCGGGAATCGGCGCGTAGCGCCCTTCGCGGCCAGGAATGGCAAAGCTGCCGGTGATGCGGTCCTGGTAGCGGCGCTGCAGGCGCGCGCTGAGCAGGGCGCCGTCGCGGGCGGGCAGGCCGTCGCGGGTAGCGAGCTTCTGCTCGGCGTCGGCGGTGCGCTTGGCGAGTTCGTAGGCCATGGAAAGTGGAGCCGGGACGGATTGCGAGGGGTCACATGGCACCACATCCACGTCTCAGGATGTGAGACATCGCGCGCGAAGGGCGTGAACCGTTCAGTGCCACGGGTCCGGACGCTGCGCGATGTCCGCGTCAAGCGCCTCGCTGCGGCGGAGGAACTGCACCATGCAGACCACAAACCGCACCGCGTGCCAGCCCAACGCCAGCAATGCCACCGCCTGCCAGCCAGACGCAAGCGGCCAGCCCGGCTCCAGGCGCTGCGACCACGGCATCCAGGCGGCGCCGAAGACCAGCACGCACAACAGCAGGCCCAGCCACGCCAGTTGCCAGAACGCTCCCGTGGGCGGATAGCGCCGTCGGTCGCTGGCCAGGCACCACGCCGTGCCAGCGCCCAGCACTGCGCCGTCACAGGCGCGCACATCCAGCAGCATCGAGCGCCCGCGGGAGAATGCCGCAGCGTGCTCCCAATTCTCTGGAAGCTGCACACGCCGGTCATTGCCCAGCAACCACACCCGTGATGTCTGGGCAGTACGCTGGTACGCGCGCAGGCGCCCGCGTACCCGCAGCACGCGCTGCGCTGTCGCAGGGCCGTTGCGGCGAGGGAAGCCCTGCCAGGCCGCAAGACCGGCGATGGCGAGCAACGGCATGGCGAGCAGGCCCGGGACGCCGGTGGCGGCCCACAGCGCCAGTGCGGCAATCAGCAGCGGGGACGGGCGCAGGCCGGGACCCCGTCGCATCGAGATTTCTTCGGGTGTCTCCAGGCGCTCGCCACAGACGCGGCTGGTGGCTGCATCCGGCCGTGCAGCAGCGATGCTGAAGCCATTGAGACGCACCACCATGGCCACGTGATCACCCAGTACCACGTCAGCTTCATTGTCTTCCGAGAGGTAGGGCCATGCCTGTCTTGGCACCAGCACGGGAATGCCACCCAGGAAGCCGTCACCGACCGGGAAGCTGTTCCGCCACGCCCCACCGGTGAAGGCGCCATGCAGCCGCTTTACCTGGTCGTCGTGGTCGCAGCCGGTCAACGCGCGCACCGGTGCCAGTGCCATGTGTTCGTCCGCGCCCAGCGTCCGCAGCGTGCTGCTGCGGCGCAGCGAGGCGATGCCGGCGCGGACACGCGATGTCCATTCGGCGGCGGTCGCGGTGACCACCAGGCACACGACCGCCAGACCCACCAGTACTGCCGCGCGCGACATCAGCAGGCGACTGGCCGACGCGGCGGGCGTGTGGAGGGAGCTGTCATCAGGGATGGGGCTTACCGGGAAAACCGCAGGATGCCGTCCCCGCCTCCCGAGGGGAATGAAGTTCGTTGCAAACTTCGGCGCCCAGGCCGCGCAGCGATGATGCGTGACACACCCTGAATGCCCCCGCCGATGCCAACGAAATCTGAAGCCCGCATCCGTATCCTTGTTCACTGGACGCAACCAACAGGGTGGATGGCTGTGGCACAACGTGGAACGCAGGGAGTACTGCTGGCCAGCCTGTTGCTGGCGGGCGTCGCGCAGGCGCAGCAGGCAGCGCCGGTAGCGGTGTCCGATCCTGTGCCCGCTCCCCCTGCTGATGCCCCGGCAGCACCTGCCGCGCCGATCTCCACCACCCTGCCGCAGGACAATGTCACCACCCTCGGCGAAGTGCGTGCGCTCAAGCCGGAAGACGAGCCGCTGGACCTGTACCGCTTCAAGAATCCGGTGAAGTTCGGCGACAACCGCTTCAGCCGCGACTGGAGCGAACCGCCCTCGCCGGAGCAGGTCAGCATGGGCGGCGGCTACATCATGATGGGCGTGGTCAAGGGGGTGATGGCGGCGGCCAAGGGGATCAACAAACTCACCGGCGGACCTGCGCAGATCCAGGCCGCCGTGGCGCGGCCACCGCCCGAGCTCAGTGCCGAGCAGCAGCAGCGTGCGCTGCGGTTCTCCCAGGAGCAGGATGCCGGTGATGCACCGCCGGTGAAGTAGGCCGTATATCCTGCTGGCTCCCCCACCGGTAGGGCTGCCATGTTCCTGCGTTCGATCTGCCTGTTGGCCGCCTTGCTGCCGGTCTCCGCCTTCGCGGATGGCATTGCCGATGATGGCGCCTGCCGCAATGGCGCGTTTCCCTCCGAACAGAGCCGGTTCGCCCTGGCGCGGGTGGTCGATGCACCACGTCTGTACCTGCTTGGCGACATGGATGGCTGCCCGGCCAAGGGCGAGCCGGCCTGCCGCCAGCGCAGCTATGTGGTCAATGGCGATACCGTGGTGACCGGGCGCGACCTGGGCCGCTATCGCTGCGCGTTCTTCCCGAACAAGGTGGGTGGCAGCGCCGGTTGGGTCGACCGCAGCAAGCTGCAGGCGTTGCCGGTGGTCGTGCCAGCGCTGCAGGATTGGGCGGGCGAGTGGAAGGATGGCGACAACGGCCTGAAGATCCGCGTGCAGGGCGGGCAACTTCATGTGGAGGGTGACGCCTACTGGCCCTCAGCCAACCCCACGCCGCAACAGCGTCCCTACGGGCCGAACATGGGCCAGGTGGAAGCGCGGGCGACGCCGCGTGGTGCTGATGTGGAATTCGTCGAGGACACCTGCAGGGTGCGAGTGCATTCGCTGGGTGATGTGCTGATCGTGGCCGATAACAGCGAATGCGGTGGCATGAACGTGCGTTTCAACGGTGTGTACCGGCGCGCCGGAAAACGTTGAAGGGCGCATGAGGGATGGGGCCGGTAGATCCACGCCACGCGTGGATGCTGTGCGCGATCCAACGGCGGGGTCGGAGCCCTTTCGCGAACGAAAGGGATCCGACCCCAGGCTCAGCGCCGCCGCTCCAGCCACCACAGCAATGATGCGCACAACACGAACGCCAGCCACCACGGCCAGCGCCAGCCCGGCACGGGGTGCATCACCGACGCGTCTGCAG
This sequence comes from Stenotrophomonas sp. NY11291, assembly GCF_023277365.1. Lineage (NCBI taxonomy): Bacteria > Pseudomonadati > Pseudomonadota > Gammaproteobacteria > Lysobacterales > Lysobacteraceae > Stenotrophomonas > Stenotrophomonas sp. NY11291. The sequence goes on from NZ_CP096975.1 coordinate 141,419, forward strand.
GCGTGCTGGCAGCCAACGCCTGCGTGGTCGCATCGATCATCGCCTGCCGATGCAGCGTCGGTGCATCCTTCGGGTCGAACACATAGCGCCAGACAACGCTGTCGCCACGCTGCAGGCGCTGCCAGCCTGCCTCACGGGGCCACCAGCCGGCGCAGCGCAGCGCCGATGTCGCGCCATCGACAATCAGGGGTACAGCGTCACCACGTTTGTTGAAGACCTGCAGCGGCGCTTGCACGCCACACAGCGCCTGCCGTTCGCCTGCCCAGCTGATCGGCTGCGGTGACCACAGCGCATCATCGCTGCTCTGTGCGCGCGCCAGCGTGGCCACCACGCTGCTCCAGAGTTCGCCATGGCGGTCATCGCGCCCGGCCAGCACCCAGCGCCAGCTGTCGGTCAGCGGCAGCAGGCCGATGCGGCCCCTGCCAACCGCGCGCCAGCCACCGATGGCATTGCCGGCACGATCGTGCAGCAGCGCGTTGCTGCCCGGCGGCTGCAACGCCAGTGCTTCCAGCGAAGGCAGCGCGGCACTGTGCGAGCTGCGATCGGCCTCTTCGCCGTAGCCGGTCGGCAACGTGCCGGCGGCAAGCGGGCCACGTCGTGCGGCGAGGATCGCGCTCTCGCCATCGCCGGTAAGTTCAAGGGTGCGGCTGCTGCCATCGCCCTGCACGGGCAGGCCCAGATCGCGGAGACGCTGGCGCGCACTGGCCGAAGGTGCGCCCGCGCTGCGGACCAGCACGCCCAATCCATCGCGCAGGGCCTGGCGCACGGCGGCCAGCTGGCCCGCACTCAATGCCGCCAGGCTGCGTTCGTCCAGCAGCAGCAGATCGCTGCGCGTCAGCGATGCTGCATCGATCAACACCGGGCCATCGCCAACGCTGAGTCCGGCCCCGGTATCCGCCTGCACCTGCACACGGATGCCGGCATCGGCCGCCCAGCGGCGCAGGTACTTCAGCTCTGGGCCCGGCGCACTGGCGCGCACCAGCAGGCGCAGCGGTGCGGCCGGCAGGGTCTGCTGCGGCACCGGTACGCTGTCCACCACATGGCCGTCGGCATCGAGCAGGCGCAGCTTGAACACGCTGCGGCCTTCGGCTCGGGCGATGCCGCTCAGCTGCACGCGGCCGTCGTCGGCAACGTCCGTGCGATCGACCACGCTGTCGGCCGGGTCGAGCAGTTCTGCTTTCGCCTTTGCCGCGCCACGCGCCTGGGCCACTACTTCGAAGCGTGCACCGGGAGCCACATCGGCCGGTGGTTGGAGCGCGATCCAGCCGCGCGGCTCCGGTGCAGCCTGCCAACGTACATCCGGTGGCAGCAGCGCGTCGCGGTCCCGTGCGGCCAGGCCCGCACCGACCAGCGTCAGCGTGGAGGCCGGATGCTGGCGCAGCGCGGTGGCCAGGTCGGGTACGCGCTGTGCGCCGGGCACATCGGCAGCTTCGGGTAACAGCAGCAGTGGGCCTTCGCTGGCCGGGAGTGCGCCAGCCCGGTCGGCATCGATTCCCAGCACGACCAACCCGCCTGCGGGCTGCTGGCGATTGGGGGGTACGAGGCAGAAATACAGCAGCATGGCAGCGGCGATCTGCAGCGCAATGCCGATCCAGCGGCGGCCTGGGTGCGTTGTGCTTCCACGCAACAGGCGCACGCTGGCGATGACCACGACCACAGCAAGTGCCAGCGCAATCCACAGGTTCGGGCTGGAGGGGGTCATGGCTGCGCCTCCAGCGCGTCGAGGTAGCGCTGGCCCATCGCATCGGCCGCACTGCGCCGCATCGCCTGCGGCAGTGGACGTTGCAGTGCCCGCCACAGCTGTGCGCGCAGGCGCAGGCGGCAGTCGTGGCAACCGGGCTCGATGCGCAGCTGCTCGATGGCGGCGGCCAGATCCAGTGCATCGGGCAGGTAGGCGGCGTTGCGCTGCTGCCAGGTCGCGAGCGCATCGAGATCCGGTGCGCCGTTGTCATCGCCGAGGCGTTGCCAGGCTTCAACAATGGCCGGGTCCGGCGGCGTGCGCGCGGCCAACGGCAGTTCACGACTGGCCAGTCCGGCGCGATCACCGCCGAGTCGACGGCCTTCATCAATCGGTGGCAGCTCCGGCCCGACCCGGGCCAGATAAATGCGTTCGGCCTGCTGCACCTGCTTGATGAAGCCCAGCGCCTTGTACGCGAAGGGCAATGCCTGTTCCGGACGGCCCTGGCGCAGCTCGCCTTCGGCCGACCACATCTGGTCCAGCGCGGCCTTCAACGTGGCGCGGGTCTGCGGATCGAGCAGAGTCGCCGCCTCGGCGTGGTCATGGGTGTGGCCATACTCGGAGAGCACGTCGGTGGCGCTGCCGAACACCGGTGGCGCATCGGCATTGGCCGGCTTGCCGCCGTGGTCGTGGCCATGCGCGTCGTGCGCGCCTGCATCGGCGCCATGGTCGTGATCGTGCTCGTCGTCATGGTCGTGGTCGTGGTCGTCTGCGGCCGGCGTATCGCTGGTGGGCAGGTCACTGGTCGGCGGTGGCTTCGGCGCACCTTCGCTTTCCTCGCCCAGGAACTGGCCGTAGCGCAGGCGCAGGATGCGCTGGTCGATACCGATCGCATCGCTGCGCTTCACGAAGTCCTCGGCGGCCAGGCTGCGTCGCTGCCGGATCAGGGCTTCGGCATCGATGATGATCTGCCGCTGGCTGCGGAAGTACGCAGGCAGGGTCTTCTTGATGCGGCCTTCGAGCTCCGCACCGAGCGCGACTTCGGCGCTGGGCAGGCGCAGGATCACGCTGCTGCTGCGCCCGGTCTGCGGCGTGGGTGCATGGTTGTCGCGCACTTCCAGCTGGGCGATCACATCGTTGCCGGGCTGCGCGCCCAGCGCAGCCAGATCCAGGGTATGGGCGAAACGCCGCGCGGTGGCTTCGCCGCTGCCGGCAAGCGTGATGCTGCGCTTCGCGAAGGTGATGTTCTCCCCGCTGCCCTGGGTGGTGGTGATCGACAGCGTTGCCTGCGCCGCGACACCGTAATCGTCGTTGGCTTCGAAGCGCAGTGCCCACTGTCGTTGCCCCGGCGTGCCCAGCACCAGGCTGGCCGTGGGTTCCAGTACGCGCACGCTGGGTGCACGGTCGGCCACCACATCCAGCCGATGCAGGCGAGTCTCTGCCAGTGCCGGTTCGCTCACCACGCGGTACAGCACCGGCGCGCGTGCCACATCCTGCGCCTGCCACTGTCCTTCGTGCTCGCTCAGCGGCAACCTGCGACCATCGTGGAACTGCAGCCATGCCTTGTCCGGTGCACGGTCGAAGCGTAGCGACCAGGACAGCCGGCTGTCGGCGGCGACCTTGGCGTCCAGCGCATTCTGGGTAAGCGTGGCCTGGCCGGTATAGACCGGTGCGTCGATGCGCAGGCGGGTGGACTGCAGGCGTAGCGGGCCTGCGGCGGCCGTGCTGCCTGGCGCCGACGTGCGGACTGGCACGGAACCGGGGTTCGAACGTGGCCAGCCGGCTGCCAGCACAACAATGGCCAGGCCCGCGATCCAGCACAGCGCCAATGCCCCAGGCGGCCAGTGTGGACGCAGCTCCGGCATCGCGCGTTCCAGCGTGGCCAGCACATGCGCATGCTGGCGCTGCTGCAGCGGATTGAGCGTGGCGGCATCGGCGAACAGCAGGTCGGCACTGTCCTCGCTGGCACCGCTGCCATCAAGGTGGCGTTGCAGCCACTGCCGGTCCAGTTGGCGGGCATGCGCAGTGGCGAAGCCCGCACACGCGAGCAGGCTGATCGTACCGACGACGCAGGCGATATCGAAACCTGCCAGACGCAGGGCCAGCACCGCCGCAGCCAGCGCCCATGGCAGGCCCAGCAGCAGGGTGATGAGCGCACGGCGCCGGCGCGCACGTTGCCAGGCGTGCTGCCAGGTATTCATGCGGCCACCCTGCGGCGGGCGCTGCTGGCCATCCAGCGTTCCAGCGCGAACAGCAGCACGATGGCCAGCAACAGCCAAGGCGTCGGCTCACGCAGCGCTGGTGTTGCAGCAGGCAATGCGGCCCGCTGCGGTGCCTGGTCACGTGCATCGCCCAGGCGCGGAGCCGTGGGTGGCCGCAGCGCCAGCAGCAGGGCACGCGGCAACTTCGGATCGCGCAGCGCGGCGTTGCTCGTGGTATTCCAGTCGCCCGGCAGCGCCAGCAGATAGCCGTGGCCGACGCGTTGTTGCCACAGCAGCGGTGCGCCCTCCGCGTCGCGCAGCAGGATGCGGGCGTCGGCAGCGGGCTTGCCGGCGGTGATGACACGACCGCCGTCGCGCAGCCACGCCTGCCAGTTCGCCGGCAGTGCATCGCTGCGGCTCCACACGCCGATCTCGCCGCGTTCGGGCAGGGCATCCACCGACAGCGGAGCGAGCGGTGCCTGCACGCCCCACGCGCGCTGCAGTGCGTTCAACCAGTGCTGGGCAGTGGCGGATGCCTCGCCGTGCGCGCGCAGCTGCGGCAATGCCGCTGCAGTCTGCGGCGGTGTGACCGGCATCGGCTGCGTGTGCCATTGCACGTCGCGCGACAGCTGCAGGCGGGCGCCATCCAGGCCGGGCAGGGGATCGGGAACGTGCACGGTCAACGCGGTGCCCGCGGGCAGCTGTGCGTCCAGTTCGCGCAACAGGCTGGGCAGGGATGCGCTGGATGCCGGTGGTGCCTGATCGATGGCGGGGAAGCCAGGTGCCAGCCAGTGCCAGTTGCCCTCTTCGGCGGTGCCGCGCAGTGCGGCGGCGTCCATCCCAGGTGCCACTACCGTCCAGGCAGCGGGGACAGGGGCAGGGCCGGTCAACGCAGGTCGTGCCAGCAGAAAGGCCAATGCAGCCAGCAACATCAGCCGCACCAGAAGCAACGGCCAGTCATCGAAGCGGATGCGCTGGCGCGGCCGGATCTGTGCACGCAGCCAGCGCAGTGCAGCGAAATCCAGTGGCGTGTACGGATGGCGCCGGGCCAGGTGGATCAGCAGCGGCAGCAGCCCTGCGGCGAGCGCGGCCAGGCCGAGCGGGAACAGCAGGGTCATGCAGCGCCCCCACGGCCGAACAGCGCCTGCAGCGGCTGGTCCAACGGTTGGTCGAGCCAGCCGGTGGCACTGGCGATGCCGCTGGCCTGCAGGCGCGCACGTAATGCGCTGCGTGCGTCAGCGAAGCGCTGCAGGTAATCGGCGCGGATCGCCGCGCCGTCGCCCAACAGTTCCTCGCCGGTTTCCGGGTCGCGGAAGCGGTGGCCGGCGTCGAACGGGAAGTCGCGCTCGTCGGCGGTCAGGATCTGCAGCAGTGCCACTTCGCGGCGTGCGCTGGCCAGCTGTTCCAGCAACACGATGCCGGCGTCGTCGAAGCCATCACCGATTGCCAGCAGCAGGTCGCCCGGGCGCACGCGTTCCCACAGCGGGCGCAGGCGTTCGGCCGCAGGCCACCCACCGCGGGCCTGTAGGGCGTTCAGTTGCAGATGCACACGGTCGCGCTGGCGCGCGCCGTTCGCTGCGGGTACCAGCTGCAGGCCATCGCCACTGATTGCCAGCAGGCCAAAGCGGTCGCCCTGTTGCAGGGCCAGTTCGACCAGGCATGCGGCCACGCCGCACATGTGGTCCAGGCGCGTGCGTTGCGGCGCCGCGCGATCGGCCTGGCCGGCCGAGGCGGTGGCATCGAGCAGCAGCCAGACCGTGATCGGGCTTTCGCGTTCGGATTCGCGCACGAAAAAGCGGTCCGAGCGCGCGTACAGCTTCCAGTCGATCTGGCGCAGTTCGTCCCCGGGCTCGTAGGCTCGGTACTGAGCGAATTCGAGACCGGCACCGCGGCTGCGGCTGGCGTGCTGGCCGATGCCGCTCGCCCCGCTGGCCAGGCGCGGCCGCAACCGCAGCAGGCGCAGGCGCGCACGCAGTTCCGGTGGCAGGGTCAACGGCGTACCTGCGTTCACGCGTGGCTCAACCCGGGAACGGCACAGCCTGCAGCAGCGCAGCGACCACGTCGTCGGCACGCTTCTGCTCGGCCTCGGCGGCGAACGACAGCAGCAGGCGATGGCGCATCACCGGTGCGGCCAGCGCCTGCACATCCTCACGGGTGGCGGCAAACCGGCCCTGCAGCAGCGCACGGGCCTTGGCGGCCAGCACCAGCGACTGCCCGGCACGCGGGCCGGCGCCCCATTTCACCCATTGGTTGATGGCGGCCGGCGCGCCGTCGCCCGGACGGCTGGCACGCACCAACCGGGTGATCCAGGCCAGCACATCGGGGCTGACATGCACCTGGCGTACGGCGGCCTGCAGGGCGATCACCGCTTCGGCATCCATCACCTTCGGCACCGCATCGGTGGCACCGCCGGTGGTCTGTTCCAGGATCTGCCGCTCCTCGTCCTCGCTGGGGTAATCCACCAGCACATGCAGCAGGAAGCGGTCCAGCTGTGCTTCCGGCAGCGGGTAAGTACCCGCCTGCTCGATCGGATTCTGCGTGGCCAGCACAAAGAACGGCGCCGGCAGCGCGTAGGTGGTACCGGCGTAGCTGACCGTGCGTTCCTGCATCGCCTCCAGCAGCGCGGCCTGGGTCTTGGGCGGGGTGCGGTTGAGTTCGTCGGCCAGCAGCAGGTGGGTGAAGATCGGGCCCTGCTGGAAGCGGAAATGGCGATGACCCGTGCCGTGGTCTTCCTCCAGCAGCTCGGTGCCGAGGATGTCGCTGGGCATCAGGTCGGGGGTGAACTGCACGCGCCGGAACTGCAGTTCCAGCGCCTGGCCGAGCGAGCGCACCAGCAGCGTCTTGCCCAACCCGGGCGCACCTTCCAGCAGGCAGTGGCCGCCGGCCAGCAGGCCGATCAGCAGCTGCTCGACCACGGTGTTCTGGCCAACCACGGCGCGTGCGAGCGCAGCGCGCAGATCGTGCAGGCGCGGCAGCAGGGAATCGAGGTCGGGGGAGGTCATGGGCGTGCAGGTCCTATCAATTGTTCAACGCGTACATCACGATGTTGACGCCGAAGCGGGTGTTGTCCTCGGCCAGGAAGCGCTTGTTGCGCCAGTCGTAGTCCCACTCGCAGCCGTAGTCCTTGTTGCTGTAGAGCAGCCCCAGGCGGCCATCGACCTCGATGCCCTTCAGGTAGTCGTGCACCAGGTCGTCGCCCCAGCCGTTGAGTTCGAAGCTGGTGGCGGGCGGGCCATCGGGGAAGCGGAAGAAGCTACGGTACAGCGCGTGGCTGTTGGGCAGCTTCTGCAGTGCCTTCGGACCAAACAGGCGACCCATCTGCGCCTCGAATGAGGTGGCGAACAGGCCGTCGATGTCATGGTTGCAGTCGTCGACGAAGACGAAGCCGCCATTGCGAACATAGCGCACGAAGTTCTGCCGTTCGGCGGCGTTGAACTCCACCAGCGTGTGCCCCGCCAGGTAGCAGAACGGCGCCTCCAGCATGCGCGGGTCGGCCAGCGCCACCACGTGTTCCTGCGGGTCCACGCGCAGCGAGGTGTAGTCGATCAGTGAGGTGATCAGGTTGGACGGCATGCGCGCGTCCACGTCCCAGTCACCGGAGTCGTACTGCAGGCGGGTGAACCAGAAGTCGTAGCGCGAACTGCGCGGGCCCGCCTGCGCGAAGGCCGGCAGCGCCGCCGCCGAAGCGGCAGCGGCCAACCAGCGCAGGCAGGCCCGGCGATCCATCAGACCGCGTCGGACAGCGAGGTGAAGGTGAAATCGCGCAGCTTCATCGGCGGGATCATCATCACGTAGCTGGATTCATCACCGGCCACGCGCACCGGCTTGCCCAGCTCTTCGATGTTGTTGAGCATGATCACCGGCGATTCGTTGAAGCGGAAGTTCTTCACCGGGTGCTTGATCTGGCCGTTCTCGATGTAGAAGGTGCCGTCGCGGGTGAGGCCGGTCAGCAGCACGGTCTGCGGATCGACCATGCGGATGTACCAGGTACGGGTGACCAGGATGCCCTTCTGGGTGCCGCGCACCAGTTCGGCGGTGCTCTTGTCACCACCGCTCATCAGCAGGTTGCCCGGCGTGGCCTTGGCGGTCTTGCCCTGCTTCTGTGCCCAGAAGCGCGAGTAGTCCAGGTTGGCGATCTTGCCGTTCTCGATGATGGCCATGCGCTCGCGCGGCATGCCCTCGCCGTCCCACGGCAGCACCGGTGCGTCCGGATGCCACGGGTCGGCAATCATGGTCACGCGCGGGTCGTAGACCTGCTCGCCCAGCTTGTTGCCACCGCCCTTCTTCGACAGGAAGCTGCGACCTTCATCGGCCGAGCGTGCGCTGAAGAAGTTCATCATGAAGCTGATCAGGCCCGCGGCCGCGGCGGGCTCCAGGATCACCGTGTACTTGCCCGGTTCCAGCGCCTTGGCTTCGGCCGATTCGGTGGCCTTGCGCATGGCGATGCGGATGTCCTGGTCGGCCTTGAAGTCGGCGGCATCCTTCAGGTTGCGGCCAACCCAGCCCGAACCACGGCCATCTTCGGTACGCACGGTGCAGGTGTAGTCGAAGTTGGTCGTGCGCTGGTAGGCGAAGTTGCCGTTGCTGTTGGCGGTGGCCTGGAAGCCCTGGCCGTCTTCAAGGAACCCGGCGGCGATCAGGCCGTGGCCACGGCAAGGAGCGATCGAATCGGCGGCGACCTTGGCGCGGAAGGCCGGATCGATGGCAGCGGTGGATTCGCTGAAGGTCGGGCTGGCGCGGTAGCTCTGCTTGCCGATGGCCGGCATGAACTCCGGATTCTCCGGCGCCAGCCGGGCCAGATCCTCGGCACGACGCACCACGCGTTCCAGCGCGGCATCGTCGAACTCGTTGATCGAGGCCGTGCCGACGCGCTTGCCGAAGGCGACGGTGACTGCCAGCTCGGTGTTGTCGACGATGCCGCTGGTGGAGACATTGTTCAGCGCGAAACGGATGTTGCCGCTGATCGCGCCGGCCAGCACGGCGGTGCACTCGTCGGCCTTGGACAGGGCGATGACCTTGTCGAGGATGGCCTTGGCCTGGGCTTCGGTGAAGATACTCATGGTGTAAGGGCTCCTGACCGATCAGCCGAGGCTGCGTGCGGTGTTGATGACGTTGATGCCGTTGAAGCGCGCGGTGGACGAACCGTGCGAGACCGCCGAGACCTGGCCCGGCTGGCCCTTGCCGTCGAAGAACGAACCGCCCAGGCGGTAGTCACGCTCGTCGGCCACGGCGGTGCAGGCATTCCAGAACTCCGGCGTGCGGATCTGGTAGGCCACGTCTTCCAGCATGCGGGTGATCTGGCCGTTCCTGATCTCGTAGAACAGCTGGCCGCCGAACTGCGCGTTGTAGCGCTGCTGGTCGATCGAGAACGAACCGTCACCGATGATGTAGATGCCGTTCTCCACGTCCTTGATCAGGTCCGGCACGCTCAGCGGCTTCTTGCCCGGTGCCATCGACACGTTGGCCATGCGCTGGAACTGCACGCTGGACCACGAGTCGGCGTAGCAGCAGCCGTCGGATTCGGTCTTGCCGAGGATGTGGGCCTGGTCGCGGATGGTCTGGTAATCCACCAGCTTGCCGTCGCTGATCAGGTCCCAGCGCTTGCACTTCACGCCTTCGTCGTCATACGCGACCGCGCCCAGGCTGCCCGGCTGGGTCTTGTCGGCGAAGATGTTGACCAGCTCGCTGCCGTACTGGAAACGCTGCTCGCGCTTGTCCAGGGTGGCGAAGCTGGTGCCGGCGTAGTTGGCCTCGTAGCCGAGCACGCGGTCCAGCTCCAGCGGATGGCCGATCGACTCATGGATGGTCAGCCAGGTATGCGACGGATCGAGTACCAGGTCGTACTTGCCGGGCTTGACCGACGGCGCCTTCAGCTTCTCCTGCGCCTGCTTGGCAGCCGCGATGGCGTCCTCCTTCATGTCGTAGGACGAACCGTAGTTCACCACGCCGTTGGGCGTGAGCACCTTGCCGCTGGCGGCGCCGTCCAGGTACTCGTAGCCCAGGCCCATCGGCGAGGACAGGCCTTCGCGGGTACGGAACTTGCCGCTGGACTTGTCGATGGCGGTGATTGTCATCGGTGCCCAGATGCGATGCACATCCTGGTCGATGTAGGAACCATCAGTGGAGGCGAAGTACTTCTGCTCGTTGACCAGGAACAGCATCGAGTTGACGAAGCTGGCACCGGCGCCCATCGCCGCAGCGTTGACGTCCAGCAGCAGGCCGACCTTGTCCTTGATCGGCACCTCCATCGCATTCTTGCGGATCGGCGTGCGCCAGCTCACCTCACCGACGCCCGGCGCCTTGGCCAGCTGCACCGGTGCGGTCTGCACGCCGGCATTGGCCTTGGCGATCGCCGCGGCCTGCTGCGCGGCCCTGGCCACGTCGGCCGTACCCAGCGCATTGGTAGCCGCGAAGCCCCAGGCACCGTTGACGATCACGCGGATGCCCACGCCGGTGGACTCGGTGTTCACCACGTTCTGCACCTTGTCCTCGCGGGTGATCACGAACTGCCGCAGGTAGCGGCCGATGCGCACGTCGCAGTAGGTGGCGCCAGCGCTGCGTGCGGCCTGCAGGGCGGCGTCGGCCAGGCGCTTCTTCAGCCCCAGGTCCAGCGTGCTCTGCAGCTGTTCGGCGGCAATCGCCTTGCCGAAGAAGGAGGGCACGATCAGCCCACCCGCGGTAAGCCCGGTCAGGGCCAGGAAGTCACGTCTTTGCAAGGCTGCTCTCCATGTCGAAGGATGGGTGGCTCAAGCGCCGAGACTGCGCGCGGTGTTGATGATGTTGATGCCGTTGAAGCGGGTGGTGGACGAACCGTGCGAGACCGCCGAGACCTGGCCGGGCTGGCCCTTGCCATCGAAGAACGAACCGCCCAGGCGGAAATCGCGTTCATCGCAGATGGCGGTGCAGGCGTTCCAGAATTCCGGCGTGCGGATCTGGTAGGCCGCGTCCTCGACCATGCCGGCGATCTTCCCGTCCTTGATCTGGTAGTACAGCTGGCCGCCGAACTGCGCGTTGTAGCGCTGCTGGTCGATCGAATACGACCCGCGGCCATGGATGTAGATGCCGTTCTCCACGTCCTTGATCATGTCCTCGACGCTGAGTGGCTGTTTGCCCGGCGCCAGCGAGACATTGGCCATGCGCTGGAACTGCACGCTGGACCAGGAATCGGCATAGCTGCAGCCGTGCGACGCATCGCGGCCGAGGATATGGGCTTCATCGCGGGTGGCCTGGTAGTCGACCAGGATGCCGTCGCGCACCAGGTCCCAGCGCTGGGTCTTCACCCCTTCATCGTCGTAGCCGACCGCACCGAGGCTGCCCGGTTGGGTCTTGTCGGCGAAGAAGGTGACAATGTCGCTGCCCCAGCGGAAGCCGGCATCGCGCTTGTCCAGCGTGGCGAAGCTGGTGCCGGCGTAGTTGGCTTCGTAGCCGAGCACGCGGTCCAGCTCCAACGGGTGGCCGACGTTCTCGTGGATGGTCAGGAACAGGTTGGACGGGTCCAGCACCAGGTCGTACTTGCCGGGCTTCACCGACGGCGCCTTCAGTTTCTCGCGCGCGTGGCGGGCGGCGGCGATGGCGTCTTCGACCGGGTCGTAGGAATCGCGGTAGGCGGTGATGCCGCCGGGCAGCTGGACCTTGCCACTCGCATCGCCATCCAGGAACTCGTAGCCCATGCCCATCGGCGAGGAGAGGCCGGCGCGGGTACGGAACCTGCCGCTGGCCTTGTCGATGGCAGTGGCGGTGAATGGCAGCCAGATGCGATGGATGTCCTGGTCGATGAAAGAACCGTCGCTGGAGGCGAAGTACTTCTGTTCGTTGACCAGGAACAGGGTGGAATTGATGTAGTCAGCGCCCGCATTCAGCGCGGCGGCGTTGAGCGCCAGCAGCAGCTCGACCTTGTCCTGGATCGGCACCGCCATCGCGTTCCTGCGGACCGGCGTCTGCCAGCGGACCTCACCCACCGACGGCGTCGGCGCCAGCTGCACCGGCCGGGTCTGGATGCCGGCGTTGGCGCGGGCGATCGCCGCCGCCTGCTCGACCGCAGCGCGCACGGCGGCCTCGGTCTGCTGATGGGTTGCAGCGAAGCCCCAGGCGCCGTTGACGATCACCCGCACGCCCACGCCGGACGATTCGCGGTTGGTCACGTTGCCGACCTGGTGTTCGCGGGTGATGACCGACTGGTTGAGATAGCGGCCGATGCGGACATCGCAGTAGCTGGCCTTGGCGGTGCGCGCGGCGGCGAGCGCCACGTCCGCCAGGCGCCGGCGCTGGGCGGTATCGACCGGTGCGAGCAGCTGCTCGGCGGCGATGGCACGGGAATGCGGCAGCAGCAGGCCCGCCAGGCCCAGACCGGAAAAAGCCAGGAACTCACGTCGTTGCACAGCGTTTCTCTCTCTCGCTTGCGTGCGGTTGGCAACGGGCCGGACCGATCACGTCAACTCCTCGACTTTCGCCAGCGCGGCGCGTCCGGGCAAGTGACTGCAGTCATGGTTGGTGGGGGTTTCGGCAGGGCTTGCAGCCCTGCACCTGCTCAATGCAACGGCCAGAGCCAGAGCCAGAGCGGCATTCCGTGGGATGGCGGGGCGGTGTGGGTGGGCAGGACACGCCGTAAACCCGTCCCTGGGGGCTCGATGGCGCCATCCATGGCGCCAACGGTCCTGCCCACCCACACCGCCCCGCGTCTGACAGCTGGCCGGTGGCTGTTGGTGGGTGCCGACCGTTGGTCGGCACATCTGTCAGATATCGAATGAACTCATCCGTGCCGACCAACGGTCGGCACCCACCAAGGCCGTACGCCGTTCCGGCAGATCGCGGAAGTCTGTCGAAGGCGGGGTGGGTCCGGTTGAGGGGGCGTGAGCCGCATGGATGCGGCGACCGAGCTTACATGGACGTACTTGCAGCGACCCCCGCAACCGGGCCCCCCCCGCCAACCCACGGAATGCCAGCTTTTGACGTTGCTCTGGCTCCGGCTCCTGCGGGTGCAGGGCTGCAAGCCCTGCAGACACTCCCTCGTGCACAATGGGGCCGACCCCGCCTGGACACCGTCCCTGATGTCGAGCAAGCCGTATTCAGAAGCCTGCGAGCGCAACCGCGAACCGATCGCCACGGCACTCGACCCGTGGATGGGCGACCGCCATCGGGTGCTGGAAATCGGCAGCGGTACGGGACAGCACGCGGCCTTCTTTGCCGAGCGCTGGCCGTGGCTGCGCTGGCAGCCCAGCGATCATCCGGACCATCTGCCCGGTATCGAGGCCTGGCGTGCGGAGGCCGCGCTGCTGAACCTGCTGCCGCCGGTGGCATTGCAGGTGGAACTGCCGCCTGCGCCGGGCCTGACGCTGCCCGAAGGCAGCACGTTCGATGCGGCGTTCAGCGCCAACACGCTGCACATCATGGGCTGGGACCACGTGCAGGCGTTGTTCGCCGCGCTGCCACCGGTGCTGCGTCATGGTGCGCTGCTGGCAGTGTATGGCCCGTTCAACTACGGCGGTCGCTACACCAGTGACAGCAATGCGCAGTTCGATGCCTGGCTGAAGGCACGTGATCCGCGCAGCGGCATCCGCGATAGCGAAGCGGTGCAGGCGCTGGCGGCCGACAATGGCTTCACCCGCCTGGGGGATGTGGCGATGCCGGCCAACAACCGCCTGCTGCTGTGGCGGTTGGGGTAAACCGCCGGTAGTGCCGGCCGTTGGCCGGCAACCGACTGCCGGGATGAATGCCGGCCAGCGGCCGGCACTACCATCAGGCCACCTGCACGATGTGCAGTGCCTTCGGATTGCGCCACTGCGCCAGCAGGGCGGCTTCGCGTGCCTTGGCCTGCGCGAAATGCGCTTCCTTGACGTGGCCGTAGCCGCGGATGTGCTCGGGTACGCTGGCGATCTCGACCGCCAGCGCGAGGCGGTCATCATCCAGGCCATCCAGCAGCAGCTGCACGGTGGCCTCGTAGTCACCGATCAGCTTGCGTTCCATGCGGCGTTCCTCGGTGCGGCCGAACACATCAAGGCGCCCGCCGCGCAGGAACTTCAGCTTCGCCAGCAGGCCGAAGGCCTTGAACATCCACGGGCCGTATTCCTTCTTCAGCAACCGGCCCTGCGCGTCCTTCTTGGCGAACAGCGGCGGTGCCAGGTGGAAGCGCAGCTGGTAGTCGCCCTCGAACTGCTGCTGCAGGCGGCGCTGGAAGTCGCCGCTGGTGTACAGGCGGGCCACTTCGTACTCGTCCTTATAGGCCATCAGCTTGAACAGGTAGCGGGCCACGGTTTCGGTCAGCGCGGTGGAACCACCGATGCGGTCGGCTTCGGCGGCGCGCACGCGCTCGACCAGGCTGCGGTAGCGGTTGGCGTAGGCGGCGTCCTGGTACTCGACCAGGAACGCGGCGCGGCGCTCGATCATTTCATCCAGCGAGCGCGACAGGCGCGCATCGTCCAGCGGCAGGAACGCCACGTCGCCACCATGCGAGGGCAGGCCACGCAGTTCGCGTTCGTCGCCGGTGTTGCGCGGTGCGGCGGTGGCACCCCATTCGTTGCCTTCCCACTCGCCCGGCGGCAGCGGGTGCAGCGGGCCCGGGGTGGATTCGGTATCGGTGTGGCGGTTGCGCACCAGGCCGGCCGCCTGCTGCACGGCCTGCGGGTCGACCACGGCCAGGCGACCCCAGGCGAAGGCCTGCTGGTTCATCGCCACGGCGGCGCCGTTGAGTTCGATGGCGCGCATCAGCGACTCGAACGACAGCGGTACCAGGCCCTGCTGCCACGCGTAGCCGAGGATGAACAGATTGGCGGCGATGGCGTCGCCCAGCAGCGCGGTGGCCAATTGGGTGGCATCGAGCAGCAGCGGTTCCTCGCCCCCCAGCGCCACGCGCACACCGGCCACGATGTCGGCGGCGGGGAACTGCATGTCCGGGCGGGTGGTGAAGGTGCCGGGCATCGCTTCGTAGGTGTTCAGCACCACCTGCGAACGGCCGGCACGCACCTTCGACAGCGCCCAGTAGTCGTTGACCACCACCATGTCGCAGCCCAACACCAGGTCGGCTTCACCGGCGGCGATGCGCACGGCGTGGATGTCGTCCGGTCGGCGGGCGATGCGGATGTGCGTGGTCACCGCGCCACCCTTCTGCGCCAGGCCGGTCTGGTCCAGCACGGTCGCGCCCTTGCCTTCCAGGTGGCCGGCCATGCCCAGCAGCGCGCCGATGGTCACCACGCCGGTACCGCCGACGCCCGTGATCAGGATGTTCCAGGGCTGTTCCAGGGTGCCGCGGATGGTCGGTGCAGGCAGGTTGTCCAGCAGCGTGGAGGCATCGCGCTTGCTGCCCTTGCGCGGCTGGCCACCGTGCACGGTGACGAAGCTCGGGCAGAAACCATTCACGCAGGAATAGTCCTTGTTGCAGTTGGACTGGTCGATCTCGCGCTTGCGGCCGAACTCGGTTTCCTTCGGCAGCACCGACACACAGAAGCTCTTCTTGCCGCAGTCGCCGCAGCCTTCGCAGACCAGCGAATTGATCATCACCCGCTTCTGTGGGTCTTCCAGCTTGCCGCGCTTGCGGCGGCGGCGCTTCTCGGTGGCGCAGGTCTGTTCGTAGATCAGGATCGAAACACCCTTCACTTCGCGCAGGCGCTTCTGCACGGCGTCCAGTTCGCTGCGGTCGTGGAACTCGACGTCGCTGGGGAAATGTTCGCGCTGGCCGGTCCACTTGCCGATGTTGTCCGACAGCACCACGATGGTGTGGATGCCTTCGGCGCGCATTTGCTTGGCGATGTCGGGCACGCTCAGCGGGCCGTCCACCGGCTGGCCGCCGGTCATCGCCACCGCGTCGTTGTAGAGGATCTTGTAGGTGATGTTGACGCCGGCCGCGACCGCCTGGCGGATCGCCAGCGAACCGCTGTGGAAATAGGTGCCGTCGCCCAGATTCTGGAACACGTGAGGGGTGTCGGTAAACGGCGCCTGCCCGGCCCAGGTCACGCCTTCGCCGCCCATGTGGGTGAAGGTATCGGTGCTGCGGTCCATCCAGGTCACCATGTAATGGCAACCGATGCCGGCCAGCGCACGCGAGCCTTCCGGCACCTGGGTGGAGGTGTTGTGCGGGCAGCCCGAGCAGTAATGCGGTACGCGCGGGAAGCTGGCGCGCGGCAGCGCAAGCTCGGCTTCCTTCTCCTGCATCCACTGCAGGCGCTGCTCGATCGATTCGTTGTTGAAGAACTTCTGGATGCGGCGGCCGATCACGCCGGCGATGGTGGCCGGCGTCAGTTCACCGGTGGACGGCAGGATCCATTCACCGCTCTCGTCGTACTTGCCAACGATGGACGGGCGCTGGCTCCAGCTGGCCGGCCAGTTGAAGAACTGTTCCTTCATCTGGCGCTCGATGAAGGCACGCTTCTCCTCCACCACGATGATGTCTTCCAGGCCCTGCGCGAAGCGGGCGATGCCTTCCGGCTCCAGCGGCCAGGTCATGCCGACCTTGTACACGCGGATGCCGATGTCAGCGCATGCGGCTTCATCCAGGCCCAGGTATTCCAGCGCCTGCAGCACGTCCAGGTAGCTCTTGCCGGTGGTGACGATGCCCAGCCGCGCGCGCGGCGCGTCCATCACCACCTTGTCGACGGCGTTGGCGCGGGCGAAGGCCTGCGCGGCCTTCACCGCGTAGCGGTGCAGGCGCATTTCCTGGTCCAGCGGCGGGTCCGGCCAGCGGATGTTGAGGCCGCCCGAGGGCATCTCGAAGTCTTCCGGCAGCACGATGCGGCGTGCCAGCGGATCGACCTCCACCGAGGCCGACGATTCCACCGTCTCGGCGATCGTCTTGAAGCCGACCCAACGGCCGGTGTAACGGCTCATCGCCCAGCCCAGCAGGCCCATGTCCAGGATGTCCTGCACGCCGGCCGGGTTCAGCACCGGCATCATCGCGCTGACGAATTCGTCTTCGCTGCCGTGCGGCAGGGTCGAACTGCGGCAGGCATGGTCATCGGCGGCCAGCGCCAGCACGCCGCCGTAGCGCGAGGTACCCGCAGCATTGGCATGCTTGAACACGTCGCCGCAGCGGTCCACGCCCGGGCCCTTGCCGTACCACATGCCGAACACGCCCTGCACGTTGGCGCCGGGGAACAGGTTGGTCTGCTGCGTGCCCCACACCATGGTGGCGCCCAGGTCCTCGTTCAGGCCGGGGGTGAACATCACCTTGGCGGCCTCAAGATGCTTGCGCGCGCGCCACAGCTCCAGATCGAAGCCACCCAGCGGGCTGCCGCGGTAGCCGCTGACGAAGCCGGCACTGTCGATGCCTTCGGCGGCGTCGCGCAGGCGCTGCATCAAGGGCAGCCGTACCAGCGCCTGCACGCCACTCAGGTAGATCCGCCCCTCGTTGCGGGTGTACTTGTGGTCGAGCGTGTAGTCACGGTCGATCAGGTCGGCGGAAGAGGGCGAAGTGAGTTGCGCGGTACTGGTCATGGCTGGCCCGGTAGGATCGGCTGGCACCGGCCGCGTGCAGGCACGCGGCGGGAAAGGCGCGAATTGTAGCAGTGGGGCCGCGCAGGCCCCGGCACTCGCGCCCGTGGCGGTGCTGGGGTTAGGATCGGGAAGAGAGAGGGAGGCTGCAGTTGCGGCCTGGGGAGAAGGGATGTCAGTTCCAGGAAAGATCCTGGCCAGCGTGCTGCTGGCCTCGGGAGTGGTCACTGCGTGGGCCGCGCCGGTCGTGCCGGCACCACAGGAGTTCTACTTCGACAACGACCCGGCGGCCACGCCGATGGTGGCGGTGCACGGCGAGGGCGATGACCTGGTGGCCCAGCTGGTCAAGCTGCGTGAACGCGGCCGCCGCGCGGTTGAGGCGACGGTACAGCTGGCATCGGTGGCCGGGGCGCAGGGTCGCGGTGAACTGGCCGAGCAGCTGTACGGCGAAGCTCTGAAAGAGGCCCCGGCGCAGAGCAGCAGTGGCCGCAGCGTGCGCTGGAACTACGGCTGGGACCTGCTGCGCCAGGGCAAGCCGGAGGCAGCGCTGGAACAGTGGCTGGCTTCGGCCGGCAATGCGCGCAGCAAGCCCAGCTGGGTACCGCCGACCTATGCGCTGGCGCTGTGGCGCATGGGGCAGAAGCAGGAGGCGGTGCAGTGGTATGCGGCTGCGGTACGCACCGAGCCGACGCAGTGGAGTACCACGGCCAACTATGGGCAGCTGCTGCCGCAGTGGCGGGAGGACGAGCGTGCGTCGCTGGCCGAGGTGCAGCAGGCGTGGGTTGCCGCGCCGCCTGCCTGGCCCTGAGGGAGGGGTTCGGCCGGGTTGCACCCGGCACCCGCAGAGGCAACAGCCAAAGCCAAAGCAACAGCAACAGCGGGCAATCCGTGGGATGGCGGGGCGGTGTGGGTTGGCAGGACGCGCCGTAAACCCGTGCATGGGGGCTCGATGGCGCCATCCATGGCGCCAACGGACCTGCCAACCCACACCGCCCCGCCTCCGACAGTTCCCTGCTGCTGGTAGGTGTCGACCTTGGTCGACACGGTAGATCCACGTCATGCGTGGATGAATCTGCATCGGAATCGACTATTCGATATCTGATCGAAGAGCAGCCGAGCGTGGGCTCGGCTCTACAGAAGGCGGCCAACCAACCGGCTTTTGCTTTTGCTTCTGCTTTTCTTTTTTCTTTTCCGTGGCGGACGCACTCGGAAATTGTCAGAGGCCGGGCGGGGTGGGTTCGCGGGGGTGTCCGCGGCATGGATGCCGCGGCCAAGCCCCCATGGACGGGTTGACGGCGTCCCCCGCGAATCCATCCCGCCCGGCCAAGCGCGGCTTTTGATGTTCACGGTCAACCAGCCGCCACGAGGGGCTGCGCCGTTCGCTGGAAACTCAATCGTCCGCGGAAACCGTGCGCCCCGACGCCCACGCCCGTAGTGCCTCCACCTGCTCGGCCATCAGCACCGACAGTGGCCGCGTGGCGCGGATCTCGGTCATCAGCAGCTCGGTGTCCAGCGGCCGGCCCTCGGCATGCGCCGCATACAGGCCGGCGACGATCGCCTGCTCGATCTCGGCGCCGGAGAACCCATTGGCGGCCGCCGCCAGCGCGGGTAGTGCGAAGTCGTCGGCGTTGAGCTGGCGCCGGCCCAGGTGCAGCCGCAGCAGTTCCACGCGCACGTCAGGCGAGGGCAGGTCGACGAAGAAGATCTCGTCGAAGCGGCCCTTGCGCAGCAGCTCGGCAGGCAGCTCGTGCACCTGGTTGGCAGTGGCGACGATGAACACCGGCGCCTTGCGCTCGGCCATCCAGGTCAGCAGGTAACCGAGCACGCGGCGTGACACGCCGCCGTCCTCGCCACCGCTGGCCAGGCCCTTCTCGATCTCGTCCATCCACAGCACGCAGGGCGCCAGCTGCTCGGCCGAGGCCAGCGCCTGGCGCAGGTTCGCCTCGGTCTCGCCGTGGTACTTGTTGTACAGCGCGCCCACGTCCAGGCGCAGCAGTGGTACGCCGAAGCCGGCGGCGGTGGCCTTGGCCAGCATCGACTTGCCGCAGCCCTGTACGCCCAGCAGCAGCATGCCGCGCGGCGGGTCCAGCCCGGCCGGGGCCGAACCGGCAATGAAGGCCACGCGGCGCTGGTTGATCCAGCGCTTGAGCCGGTTGGCGCCGGCCACGTCGCCGAAACGCGCGCTGTCGTGCTCGAAGAACAGGTGGCCGCTACGGTTGAGCAGCTCGAACTTCAGCCGTGCCAGCTGTGGCAGGTCGTCGTCGCGCAGCGCGCCATCGGCGTAGATCAGCTGGCGGGCGATGCGCCGGGCATCGACCAGGCTCAGGCCCTGCAGGTTCTTCAGGATCTTCTTCACCGCCTCGCTGTCGACTTCAACCCGGCGGCCGCCATGCTCACGCGCATAGGCGTCGGCCTCTTCGCGCAGCATCTTCAACAGGGCGTTGGCATCGGGCAGGCGCGGGTTGAAGCGCACCGCCAGTGCTTCCAGCTCGGCCGGCAGCTCCACCTTGGCACCAATCAGCACCAGCACATGCGGCTCGCTGTGGCGGCGCTGGATCAGGTCGCGCAGGGCGCGCTGGTGACTGGCATAGCCCAGGTAGGGATGGAAATCGAGCAGCAGGTAGACCCCGCGCTGCTCCGCCTGGCGGATCATCTGCAGGGCCGCGCTGGCGTCGGGCGGCCCGACCGGCGGGTCTTCGCTGTCCAGGTCGATCCGGCGCAGGCCCTCGGTGATCGACCAGCGGTGCAGCGCCCGCCATACGTGCATCAGCGTCTGCCGGAACAGCTCGACGATGCGACCCTCGTCCTGGGTCTCGATGACGATCAGTGGGGTGTTGGCGCGGATCAACGCGCTCAGATCCTGCAGTTCGCTCATGCCGGTTCGATCCTTCGGGGGCGCCACGATAGCAAAGGCGATGGCCGCTGGTTCAGCACGACGCTACCTCCCGTCACCATCGCCGGTGTACGCTCGGGGCACGTACCCGGAAGCGAGGCTGGCATGAAGACGATCCTGGTGGCCGGTTCCAAGGGCGGGGTGGGCAAGACCACCGTCGCCACCCACCTGGCCGCGTACGCGGCATTGCAGGGCAAGGCCACGGTGATTGCCGATGCCGACCCGCAGGGCTCCAGCACCCGCTGGGCACAACGCCGTGCCGGGCTGGAAAGCGCGGTGCTGCCGATCGATGTGTATCGGAAGAAGCAGTGGGCGCAGAAGCTGCCCGATGGCACCGACACCGTCATCATCGACGCGCCGGCCGGTGCCCTGGCTGACGATATTCCCCATTTCCTCGACGCTGCCGACGCGGTGGTGGTACCGGTGCTGCCCTCGGCGCTGGACATCGAAGCGATCGTCGGCTTCCTCAACAGCCTGGCCCAGAACCCGCGCGTGCACAGCCGCAAGCTGCCGGTGGGGCTGGTGCTCAACCGTACCAAGCCATGGACCCAGACCTCGCAGCAGGCGCTGCAGATGCTGGGTGAATGGCCGTACCCGGTGGTCGCGCAGCTGCGCGACAGCCAGAGCTACGTGGTCATGACCGGCCTTGGCCGCAGCCTGTTCGACTACCGCTCGGCCCAGGTGCGCGAGCACCAGGCCGACTGGGAGCCGCTGCTGTCCTGGCTCAAGCTTTGATGCCTGCATCACTCTTTCTGCTGCATCCTCTTCTCCATGGAAACCCGCGATGCGTGAATTGATCCTGCTGCGCCATGCCCATGCCGAACCGGCGACCCCCGGCCAGGCCGACCTCGACCGGCCGTTGTCGCCGGTGGGGCTCGCCGAAGCCGAAGCCGCCGGCAAGTGGCTGAAGGAGAAAAACCTGCTGCCGGACTGCGTGCTGTGCTCACCGGCGCGGCGCACCCGGGAAACCCTGGAAGCCGTGCTCGGCACCATCGGCTACGTCGAGAAGCGCCTGGAAGACCGTATCTACGAGGCCACCCCCGGCACCCTCGCGGCGCTGGTGGACGACCGCCGTGACCTCGACCGGGTGCTGATCGTCGGCCATAACCCCGGCCTGGAGCGCCTGGTGGCGTTGATGACGGAAGGCACCAGCAGCGACTACCGCGGCATGCCGCCGGCTGGCATTGCCGTGCTCGGGTTCCCGCGCGAGGCCTCGATCGAGCCGGGCGTGGCCAGCCTGAACGCGTTCTGGTGGCCGTGATCCAATGAGCCTGGCGCGGCGCAGCCGCTTTCTGCTGCCCGTGCTGCTGGTTTCCGGCGCGGCCTGGGCTGCCGCGCCACCGCCAACGCCCCTGCCGCCGGTGGTCGCCGAGGCGCACCGGGTCCTGCGCCTGGATACTCAACGCTCGCAGATCGGTTTCGAGGTGCGCACCCGCTTCGGGCAGCGCATCGAAGGCCTGTTCCCGCACTTCGAAGGTCGCATCGAGGTCCTCTCCGATGGCCGCCACCAGGTGCACCTGAAGATGTTCACGCGCTCGGTCGAAATCCCCGGCAAGGCGCGCTACACCGGCTGGATGCGCGGCGAGGAGTTCTTCGACGCGGGCCGCCACCCGGTGGTCGAGTTCGACTCGCTGCCGTACTGGCCGGAGACCGTGGAAGACGGGGGCGACATCAACGGGCGGCTGACCCTGCGCGGGATCAGCCACCCCGAGACACTGAAGGTCGAGAAGGCGGAGTGCGCCCGACCCGGCTATGATTGCGACGTCGTCAGCCGCGGTACCGTGCAGCGAGGCCGGTATGGAATGGACAGCTGGCAGCTTGCCTTGAGTGACCGAGTGACCTTCGTATTGCGAGCGCGCCTGAGCGAGGCGCCGAAACCGTGAACCTCCTGCTGCGTGTACTGGCGCTGGCAACCGTGTTGCTGGGCAGCGGTTGTGCATCGCTGTCCACTGCCGAGCGCGACCGTGCCGAAGCGATCGCCGTGCAGGCGCGATCGACCCAGGTCGACTGCCAGCGCGCCGACCGCTGCGCGCAGGACTCGCCGCTGCGTGCGCTGGCCGGCCGGGCGTTCACCGAATCCACCCCGGAGCAGCCGCGCCACTACGCCACCCTGCTGGACGAGGGGGAGGGCGCCCTGGTGGCGCGCCTGAACCTGCTGCGCAGTGCCACCCGCAGCATCGACCTGCAGACCTACATCTTCGACAAGGACGACAGCGCGCGGCTGGTCATCGACGAACTGCTGGCCGCGTCGCGGCGCGGGGTGAAGGTGCGGGTGCTGATCGACCAGCTCTCGGCGATTTCCGACCTGCAGATCCTCGGCGCGTTGTCCGGTGCCCACCAGAACTTCCAGCTGCGGGTCTACAACCCGACCTTCGGCAAGGCCCGGCTGAACTACTTCGACTACGCCGGCAGCGTGCTGTGCTGCTTCCGCCGGTTCAACCAGCGCATGCACAACAAGCTGCTGGTGATCGACGATGCGATCGGCGTGGTCGGCGGCCGCAACTACCAGGACGACTATTACGACTGGGACCGCGAGTACAACTTCCGCGACCGTGACGTCATGATCGCCGGCCCGGAAGCGCGCGCGATGGCGGCCAACTTCGATGCGTTCTGGCGCGCCCACCGCAGCGTGCCGGCCGAGCGCCTGAATGACGTGGGCCGCACCCTGCTGCGCGAGGGCGTGCCGGTGCTGCCACCGGCCACCTTCCGCCGCCCCGAGCGGGTGCAGCGGGTCAGCGCCGAAGCCAATGACATGGACTTCGTCACCCGTTCCTTCGTGGATACCGCGCTGCCGGTGGCTTCGGTGCGCTACGTCGCCGACCTGCCGCGCAAGCACCGCCGCGAGAAAGCCGATGCCCCGCTGGCCGGCCAGCACGTGACCGAGCCACAGCTGGATGCACTCATTGCCGGTGCGCAGAAGGAAGTGATCCTGCAGACCCCGTACCTGGTGCTGTCCAAGCCGGCGCAGAAGCTGTTCCGTGAGCTGCGCAAGCGCCCGCAGCCGCCGCGCGTGGTGGTGTCGAGCAACAGCCTGGCGGCCACCGACAACCCGATCGTGTATGCGCTGTCGTACAAGTACAAGCGGCGCAACATGCGCGAACTGGGCTTCAACATCTTCGAATACAAGCCGTTCCCGCTGGATGCACCGGTCGACTACCGCAACCTGCTGCCTGATCCGATCGCCGCGCCCGCGGGCGACGACGACGGCGGGCGCAATCCGCTGATTGGCGGCAGCGCCGCTGGCAGCAATGCCGGCGGTGGCAGCGATGGGGATCTGGCCGCGACCCGCAGGCAGGTACCGGTGAACCATCCGCGTACCGGCAGCGCCTACCAGAACGCCCGCGAACGCCGTCGTGCCGCTGGCAGCGAAGTGGAAACGCGCCTGCTGCGTACCGAGACGCGTCCGTCGTTCCTGGGCAGCAAGGCGGTCAACAAGCCGTTGCCGGTCACCCGCAAGGGTGCCCGCATGGGCCTGCACGCCAAGTCGCTGGTGGTCGACCGCCGCATCGGCGTGGTCGGCACCCACAACTTCGATCCGCGCAGCGAGAACTACAACACCGAAGGCGCGGTGATCATCGACGATCCGGTCTTCGCCGAGCAGCTGGCCGAGAGCATCCTGCGCGATACCCATCCGCAGAACTCGTGGACGGTGGCGCCGCGGGCCAAGCCGCCGGTGCTGTCGGGCCTGAACTACAGCGTCGGCAAGGCCTCCGAAGCGCTGCCGATTCTCGACTTCTGGCCGTGGCGCTATGCCACCGACTACGAGTTCAAGCCCGGCCCGGACTGCCCGCAGCCGCTGCCACGGCAGGACCCGGATTTCCATCGCTGCTACGTTGCCGTCGGCGACTTCCCCGAAGTCAACGTCGGCCCGAAGTGGCTGCTGGTGCGCATGCTGACCGCATTCGGTGCCGGCCTCGTTCCCATTCTCTGAAGGTGCCCGCATGACCCAGGTGTTCCGCGAAGCTGTTTCCATCGAGCAGCTCAATGCGCTCAGCCGCAATACGGCGATCGAGTCGCTGGGCATCGTCTTCAGCGCCGCGGGCGAAGACTGGCTGCAGGCCACCATGCCGGTGGACGAGCGCACCCGGCAGCCCTACGGCATCCTGCACGGCGGTGCCTCGGTGGTGCTGGCCGAGACCCTGGGCAGCAGCGCCGGCAACCTGTGCGTGGATACCGCAAAGCAGATCTGCGTGGGCCTGGAAATCAACGCCAACCATGTGCGTGCGGTGCGCTCGGGGACTGTCACCGGCACCGCGCGCGCGCTGCACGTGGGCCGCAGTACCCAGTTGTGGGAAATCCGCATCGAGGACGAGCAGGGCCGGCTGGTGTGCATCTCGCGGCTGACCCTGGCGGTGGTGGCCGCCGGCCACGGTTGAGCCCCCGTCGGGCGTGTTGACGGCGGCAGAACCCAGCGTTCCCCGCCGATTGCCCCGGTCAATGGCGGTTATGGCCTAAATCGGCTGGCAGCTGCCGCGGCGCTCCGGTATCGTGCGCGGATGACTTCCCCCACTCCGGCCCCCCGTGGCGGCGTGGCGCGTGTGTGCCGTTACCTGTACCGCGTACCGCTGCTGTTGGTCCACATCACCGTGTTCCTGCCGCTGATCCTGATCGGCATGCTTCCGCCGTGGGGCGAGCTGCGCGTGGGCGAGGATACCTTCGGCGCGAAGGTGGTGAACTGGTGGCAGGGCGGGCTGATGTGGATCTTCGGCTTCCGCCTGTCACGGGTGGGCCAGCCCTTGCCCGGTGCCGTTCTGTTCGTCGCCAACCACGTCAGCTGGGTCGACATCTCCATCCTGCACAGCCAGCGCATGATGGGCTTCGTTGCCAAGCGCGAGATCGCCAGCTGGCCGTTGGTGGGTTGGCTCGCCGCGCGCGGCCAGACCATCTTCCATCAGCGTGGCAACACCGAATCGCTCGGTGGGGTGATGCAGGTGATGGCCGATCGCCTGCGTGCCGGCAAGGCGGTCGGTGTGTTCCCGGAAGGGCGCACCCGCGGTGGCCACGAAGTGGGGCCGTTCCATGCCCGCATCTTCCAGGCCGCGGTTGAAACCGGCGTGCCGGTGCAGCCGGTGGCGCTGGTGTATGGGATGAAGGGCGACGCACAGACCATCGTCGCGTTCGGCCCGGGCGAGAGTTTCGCCGCCAATTTCCTGCGCCTGCTGGGTGAGCCGGCGCGGCATACCGAAGTGCATTTCCTGGAGCCGATCGGTACCCAGGACCTGGAAGGCCGTCGACGCATCGCGGAAACCTCGCGCGCGCGCATCGTGGCGGCCATGAGCACGCAGTGAGGGTGCGGTGGCCCTGATACCGCCACCTGTCCTGGACGCCGGTACGCCGACGCTGCATGCGGCTGACTATCAGCCGCCGCGCTGGCTGCGCAATCCGCACCTGCAGTCGATGCTCAGTTCCAGCCGCATGCGCCTGCAGCGCGGCCTGCTGCTGCTGGCGGCCACCGGTGCAGTCAGCGAAGAGCTGATCCTCGATGGCGGTGATGGCGTGCGCCTGCAGGGCTGGCACAGTCATGTCGAAGGCCGCGAGCCGAAGGGTGTCGCGCTGCTGCTGCATGGCTGGGAAGGCAGTGCCGAATCCAGTTACATGCGCATGGCCGCCGCGCGCATGATCGAGCAGGGCTTCGACGTGGTGCGGCTGAACTTCCGCGACCACGGCAACACCCATCATCTCAATCCCGGCATCTTCCACTCCAATCTCATCGATGAAGTGGTGCACGCCGCAGGCGACATCGCCCAGCGCTGGCCGCAGCTGCCGCTGGTGGCCGCCGGCTATTCGCTGGGTGGCAACTTCGTGCTGCGCCTGGCTCTGCGTGCACCGGCCGCCGGCGTGCCGCTGCTGCGCGTGGCCTCGGTGTGCCCGGTGCTGGATCCGGCGTTGACCATGGAGAACATCGAGAACGGCCCGGCGATGTACGACTGGTACTTCCGCCGCAAGTGGGCCGGCTCGCTGCGCCGCAAGCGCGATCTGTTCCCCGAGCTGAGCGACTGCGACGACCGCGTGCTGAAACTGGACATCCGTGCACTGACCGCCTGGCTGGTCGAACGGCACACCACCTTCGGCTCGCTGCAGGCCTATTTCGATGGCTACTCGATTGCCGGTGACCGCCTGTCCACCCTGCAGGTGCCGGCCGACATCCTGATGGCGCAGGACGACCCGGTGATCCCGTACGCGACCTTCAGCGATTGGCAGCTGCCGCGCCAGGCGCACCTGGAAACCGCCTGCTGGGGAGGCCACTGCGGCTTCCTGGAAAACTGGCGGGGTGACGGCTTCTCCGAGCGCTGGGTGGCGCAGCGCCTGCAGCGGGTGCTGGCGGGCTGAACCGGCACCGGTGCGCGGACCGCTACAATGCGGGTTTGCACTTGAACCGGACCGCCATGCAAGACCAGATCATCCAAGCGTTGCGCCAGAACCAGGCCGACCAGGCCGTGCAGCTGGCCCAGGCATGGACCCGTGATGAACCCGGCCAGGCCGGCGCCCACCGCTGGCTGGCGCTTGCGCTGCAGCAGCAGGGCAAGGCCGAAGATGCCATGGAAGCCCTGCAGCAGGCGTTGCAGCTGGCACCGGACGACGCCCAGCTGCACCTGCAGCATGCTGGCCTGCTGCTGGCCCTGCGCCAGTACGAAGGCGCCGACGAAGCGCTGGCGCGCACTACCGGGCTCGACCCGAACTCCTTCTCCGCCTACCTGATGCAGGCGCACCTGGCGATCGGCCGCAACGACTTCGATGAAGCCCAGCGCCTGTCCACGCTGGCCTCGCGCGTTGAGCCGGATCACCCGGAACTGCTGACCATCGACGGCATGATCGCGCTGCGCCGTGACGATCCGGATCGTGCGCTGACGCTGCTGTCGGCGGCCAACCAGGCGCAGCCCAACGACACCCGCGTGCTGTACGCGCTGGGCTTCGCCTACCTGGGCAAGGACATGCTGGCCTTCGCCGAGCAGGCGTTCCGCCGCGTGCTGGAACTGAACCCGGCCATCAGCTCGCTGCATGGCCTGGTGGTGCAGCTGGCGCTGCGCCAGGGCAACCTGGAGGCGGCTGCCGAAGCGATGCAGATCGCCCTGCAGCAGGAAGGCATGGATACGCCGTCGATGCGCCGCCTGGCCGGTGAACTGTCGCTGCGCGGTGGCCAGCCGCTGCGGGCGCTGGACCACCTGCTGCCGTTGCTGGAATCGATCCCCGACGACCGCCAGGTGCTGCAGCTGCTGCTGATGTCCTGGCAGCGCCTGGGCCGCGAAGACGAGGCGCGTGCGCGCCTGGACGCCGCCCTGGAGCAGCACCCGCAGCTGCACGACCTGTGGCTGGCGCGCCTGGCCGTGGAAGAAGTGGGCAGCCCGACCGCCGCCGCGACCGTGGAACGCTGGATGGACGCGATGCCAGGTCATCTGCCGGCCCTGGAAGCGCGCCTGCGCCTGCATGACATGGTGGGCGAACACGAACAGGCTGAAGCCATCGCCGAGCGTATCGTCAGTCTCGAACCGGGCCGCGTCAGCGGCGAAACCCGCCTGGTCGAAGGCCTGTTGCAGCGTGATCCGGTCGCCGCGATCGCCCGCGTGCAGGCGCTGATCGACAGGGCGCCGGACGGCCATCGCGCCGACCTGCGTACCTGGCTGGGTGAAATCCAGGATCGCGCTGGCCAGCCGGAACAGGCGTTGCAGACGTGGATGGCGCTGCAGGCCGACCAGGCGCCGCAGCGCCTGCCGCTGCCGCCGCAGGCCAAGGCGCCGCCGAGCTGGCCGGACAAGGGCGAGATCGACGCTGATGCCAGCTCCGCGCCGATCTTCCTGTGGGGCGCGCCGGGTTCGGGCGTGGAGCGGGTTGCGACCGGCCTGGCCGCCGCCAGCCCGGTGCTGCGCAGCGACCGTTACACCAGCAATCCGCCGGATGATGCATTCCAGAACTACCACACGCTGCAGGACCTCGCCTCCGGCGTGCTGACCCCGGAGCGCCTGGTGCAGCGCTGGCGCGAGCAGCTGCCCGTGCGCGGCGTGCAGGGTGATGCCGTCATCGACTGGCTGCTGTGGTGGGACAACGCACTGCTGTGGGCGCTGCGCCCGCAGCTGCCACAGGGGCGCTTGGTGCTGGTGCTGCGTGATCCGCGCGACATGCTGCTGGACTGGGTGGCCTACGGCGCCGCCGCACCGCTGGCGATGACCTCGCTGGCTGAAGCCAGCGAATGGCTGGCACGCGCGCTGGCGCAGGTTGCCACCCTGCACGAGGAAGATCTGTACCCGCACGTGCTGCTGCGCATCGACCAGATCGGCAACGATCCGCATGCGATGGCCGAGCTGCTGGGACGCCTGTTCGAGCGGCAGATGCCGCCGGCCGCACAGCTGGGCGCACCGCGCTTCCCGCCGGGCCACTGGCGCAACTATCGCGACGTGATGAGCGCCGCCTTTGCCAAGCTCACCCCGATTGCGGTGCGCCTGGGTTACCCGGAAGAGTAAGGAGAAGCCGATGCAACTGAGCAGCCACAGCCTGACCAACGGCGCGCCGATCGACCGCGAGTTCGCCGCTGGCGATGCCGCAGGCTTCGCGCCGGACCGCAACCCTCACCTGGCCTGGAACGGCGCGCCGGAAGGCACGCGTTCGTTCCTGCTGGTGTGCGTGGACCCGGATGTGCCGACCGTTCCGGAAATGGTCGGCCGCAGCGACATGACCGTGCCGCGCGACCAGCCGCGCTGCGACTTCGTGCATTGGGTGATGGCCGACATTCCGGCCTCGGTGCAGGAGATCGCCGCCGGCAGCTGCAGCGATGGCTTCGTGGTGAAGGGCAAGACCGCACCGGCGGGCCCGGCCGGCAGCCGCCAGGGCCTGAACGACTTCACCGGCTGGTTTGCCGGCAATCCGGACATGGCCGGTGACTATCTGGGCTACGACGGCCCGTATCCGCCGTTCAACGACGAACGCGTGCACCGCTACTTCTTCCGCGTGTTTGCGCTGGACGTGGCCTCGTTGGAGCTTCCGGCACGCTTCACCGCCGCAGACGCGTATCGCGCCATGCACGGCCACGTGCTGGCCGAAGCGGCGCTGCACGGCACCTACACATTGAATCCTGCGCTGGGTTGAGCGCGTCTGCAGGGCCGGGCCAAACCCGACTTTGCTTTCTGTAGCCATGCTCGCCTGCTTTTCGCCCAGTCGAGCATGGCTGGCCTCTATAAAGCCCCGATCGAGCCGGCTCGACCTTACCGGCTGCACTTCTCATCTGTTTTTCAGTGGCACCGGCGCGAACACCAGCGTGTCGCCACGTGCGGTATGCAGGGTCAACGGCCCCGCGCGACCCATGATCAGTGTGGAGGTCCCCAGAATCCTGCGCTTGGCTTCGGTTTCCTGTTCGCCTTTGGCACCGAAGCATCCCTTCAGGTTCTGTTCCATGCTGCCCAACGTGAGCTGGCTGTCTTTCAACGTGTATGGGCCGCCCATGCCGTTGCACAGGTTCAGCACGTTGGCACTGGTGCCGCGGAACAACAGACCGACGGGCGGATCACTGGCGATGAACAGTGCATCCAGGCGCTTGCCTTTGCTGTCGACTGCGTGGGTGAGATGCCACTCGTATGCCTGTAGGCGTTGCAGATCGCTGGCATCACTGGCTGCCGCGAGGCCGGCAGGCGTTGTGGCCAGCAGGAGCGCGAAAATGCGGGAAAGAATCATGCCTGTCTCCTTGGCGGTTGGGTATGTAGAGTCGAGCCATGCTGGACTGCCTTCTGCCCAGCCGAGCATGGCTCGACTTCAAGGTGTCCCATGGAAGAAGGGCGACCTCGCGGCCGCCCTTCTGTTTTCTTACTTCTTCTCGATGGCCGACTCGACCACCATGTCCAGCACGTACGCCTGCGACGGCGCATCAGCCGGCGGGTTCTTCACTTCGTAGCGCTTCACGCGCACCACGTTGCGCACGCCGTCTTCGTGGGTGTAGCCCTCGATGTTGCCGTAGAAGTTCTCGAACTTGCCCGGCTCACCCTGCTTCAGGCCCTTGTCGTCGAACTTGACCTCACGCACCTGCAGGCACTGGTAGTCCGGGATCAGCGGGTGCGAGCACTTCTCGGTCTTGGCGGCCACTTCCAGGAACACGGTTTCGCCGGCGCCGCCATAGCGGGTTTCAGCGGTCGGTTCCGGGTTGAACACCAGCACGTCGCCCTTGGCGGTGGTCAGGGTCAGCTTGCCATCGGCATCCTGCTCGGCCTTCAGCTCGCCCTGCAGGCGGCTCGACACGGCCTCGTCCAGCGCCATCAGCGCCTTGTCGGTGCAGGCCATCATGGTCGAGGCCATCGCACTGACCGTCAGCTTGCCGTCGGCCAGTGTGTAGCCGCCACCCATGTGGTTGCAGGCGTTGCTGACCGACAGGCGGCCCTCAGCGAAGTCCAGGGTGACCGGCTTGTCTTCGCGGGCGAACAGCGCGTCGATGCGCTTGCCGTCGGCGCCGGTGGCCTGCTGCAGCCGCCAGTGCTGGCTCTGCAGGCGCTGCGCGTCCAGGTGCGCCAGCGTCTGCTGGTCTGCTGCCTTGGCCGCGGCCGGGGCCACGTCGTCGCCGCCGGTGCCGGCCGGGGCCGGGGTCTGGCTGCAGGCGGCCATCAGGGCCAGCGGGAGGAGCAGGGTGAGCTTGCGGTTCATGGTGATTCTCCTTGGGGAACCGTGGGGGAAACGGGGCGGGGCCGGCATCGGGGTTACCGTGCCCCGGCGCTGTTCAGCTGCCGGACGGCAACCACAGCAGCAGTGCCGCGCCCAGCGCGATGCGGTAAATGGCGAAGGCGGTGAACCTGTGCGACTTGATGTAGCCCATCAGCCACTTCACTACGACGAAGCCGGTGACGGCCGCGGCAAGGAAGGCCACGCCCACGTCGGCCCAGTTCTCGCTGCCCAGCTGCCCGGCCTTGGCCATCTCCAGGAAGGTGTAGGCGCTGGCGGCGAACATGGTGGGAATGCCGACCAGGAACACGAACTCGGCGGCGGCGGCGCGGCGGCTCAGGCCCAGCAGCATGGCCAGGAAGATCGCCGAGGCCGAGCGCGAGGTGCCGGGGAACACGCCGGCCACCACCTGCGCCAGGCCCACACCGATCGCCACTGTCCAGGTCACCTGGTCGCGGTCGGGCAGGCGCGCGGTATAGGCCTCCACCAGCAGCATCCAGACGCCACCGATGATCAGTGCCCAGGCCACCGGGCTGACCGTCTCCGGCAGCGACCAGCCGGCCTTGCGCACCACCAGGCCGACCACGGCGGTGACCAGGAAGGCCGCGCCCAGCTTGAACACGTACTCGCGGTTCTCGCGCTGGTTCAAGCCGGTGGCCAGCTGCAGCAGGCGCTGGCGGAACACCAGCACCACGGCCACGATCGCGCCGGCCTGGATGACGATGTTGAAGAAGTCCGAGCGGGCACCCAGCCAGTGCTGGGCGATGAGCAGGTGGCCGGTGCTGGAGATCGGCAGGAATTCGGTCAAGCCTTCGAGGATGCCCAGCAGCAGGGCGGAG
Source organism: Stenotrophomonas sp. NY11291 (assembly GCF_023277365.1). NCBI lineage: Bacteria > Pseudomonadati > Pseudomonadota > Gammaproteobacteria > Lysobacterales > Lysobacteraceae > Stenotrophomonas > Stenotrophomonas sp. NY11291. The sequence goes on from NZ_CP096975.1 coordinate 173,081, forward strand.
AGCAGGTCGGACATGGACAGTGCGGGCACGCGCGGCAGGTAGGAAGAAGGTCGAGAGGATAGACGATCCCTGCTGCACCAAACGGGTGCGTCTGGTGCTGGGTGCACCCAATTGGTGCGCACCGATTTGCACCGGTCCAGGGCACCCTTTTTGAAATCAATGACTTGCAGCCTGCGAAAAGTTGGCACGGTCGTTGCTGTACCTCAGCAGGCATTCATCCCCATCCGAGGTCGTACCGATGTCCGTGGAAAACGTTGAGAAGCTGATCAAGGACAACCAGATCGAGTTCGTCGATCTGCGCTTTGTCGACATGCGTGGTGTCGAGCAGCACGTGACCTTCCCGGTCAGCATCATCGAGCCGTCGCTGTTCGAAGAAGGCAAGATGTTCGACGGCAGCTCGATCGCCGGCTGGAAGGGCATCAACGAGTCGGACATGGTGCTGCTGCCGGATACTGCCAGCGCCTACGTCGACCCGTTCTACGCCGATCCGACCATCGTGATCAGCTGCGACATCCTGGACCCGGCCACCATGCAGCCGTATGGTCGTTGCCCGCGCGGCATCGCCAAGCGCGCCGAGGCTTACCTGAAGTCCTCCGGCATCGCCGAAACCGCGTTCTTCGGCCCGGAGCCGGAATTCTTCATCTTCGACTCGGTCCGTTTCGCCAATGAAATGGGCAATACCTTCTTCAAGGTCGATTCCGAAGAAGCCGCCTGGAACAGCGGTGCCAAGTACGACGGCGCCAACAGCGGCTACCGTCCGGGCGTGAAGGGTGGCTACTTCCCCGTGCCGCCGACCGACACCCTGCACGACCTGCGCGCCGAGATGTGCAAGACCCTGGAACAGGTCGGCATCGAAGTGGAAGTGCAGCACCACGAAGTGGCCACCGCAGGCCAGTGCGAGATCGGCACCAAGTTCAGCACCCTGGTGCAGAAGGCCGACGAACTGCTGCGCATGAAGTACGTCATCAAGAACGTCGCGCACCGCAATGGCAAGACCGTCACCTTCATGCCCAAGCCGATCGTCGGCGACAACGGCAGCGGCATGCACGTGCACCAGTCGCTGTCCAAGGGCGGCACCAACCTGTTCTCCGGTGACGGCTACGGTGGCCTGAGCCAGCTGGCGCTGTGGTACATCGGCGGCATCTTCAAGCACGCCAAGGCCATCAATGCCTTCGCCAACTCGGGCACCAACAGCTACAAGCGCCTGGTGCCGGGCTTCGAAGCGCCGGTGATGCTGGCCTACTCGGCCCGCAACCGTTCGGCCTCGTGCCGCATTCCGTGGGTCTCCAACCCGAAGGCGCGCCGCATCGAAATGCGCTTCCCGGATCCGATCCAGTCCGGCTACCTGACCTTCACCGCGCTGATGATGGCCGGCCTGGACGGCATCAAGAACCAGATCGACCCGGGCGCACCGAGCGACAAGGACCTGTACGACCTGCCGCCGGAAGAAGAGAAGCTGATCCCGCAGGTCTGCTCCTCGCTGGACCAAGCGCTGGAAGCGCTGGACAAGGACCGCGAGTTCCTGAAGGCCGGTGGCGTGATGAGCGATGACTTCATCGACGGCTACATCGCGCTGAAAATGCAGGAAGTGACCAAGTTCCGCGCGGCCACCCACCCGCTGGAATACCAGCTGTACTACGCCAGCTGACCGGATGCGATGGCGGTGGGCTTCCCCTCCCACCCGCCGCCATCGCTTCCGTTCTCGCGGCTGGGGAGCCGCAAGGCGGGCGCAGGCCCGCCGTTGTAGAGCGGACTGTCAGTCCGCTGCATTGGAACGCGGGCCTTTGGCCCGCTTATCCAGGGGCAAGAGAAAGACCGGATACGCGACCAGGGCCGCCCTCCCTCCCGCGTCGGTCGTGCAAGGAGAGAGGCACGACCGTCCCGGCCCTGTATGTGTCCGGTGCAACAGCCACGGCCATCATCTGATGGCCGCGGGTTGCCTGATGCCAACGCGCGTCTGCGCGCTGGCCCCATCCACCATCGGGACATGCGCATGAAACTGATCTCCGCCATCATCCGGCCGTTCAAGCTCGACGAGGTCCGCGAGGCCCTGTCCGACGCAGGCGTGTCGGGCATCACCGTGACCGAAGTGAAAGGCTTCGGTCGCCAGAAGGGCCACACCGAGCTGTATCGCGGCGCCGAGTACGTCGTCGATTTCCTGCCCAAGATCAAGATCGAAACCGTGGTCACCGACGAGCGTGCCGACGCGGTGATCGAAGCGATCCAGTCGTCGGCAGGCACCGGCAAGATCGGTGACGGCAAGATCTTCGTCACCGCCGTCGAACAGGTCATCCGCATCCGCACCGGCGAAATCGGTGCCGACGCGCTGTAACCCCCCTTCCGGAGACTCCCCCATGAAGATGCGCCTTCTCACCGGGTGGCAAGCCCGGTTCCATGTCGTGTGGCTGTTGATGCTGCTCAGCGCGTTCGCCGCCGGTGCGTGGCCGGGCAGCGCCCATGCCCAGGCACAGGTGTCGCCGCTGCCGAGCGAAACCGTAGCGGTTGAACCGTTGCAGGCCCCGGTGGCCGCAGCACCTGCCGCTGCCGAAGCAACGGCCCCGGCATTCGACCACGGTGACGTGGCCTGGATGCTCACTTCCACCCTGCTGGTGCTGCTGATGGTGGTGCCGGGCCTTGCCCTGTTCTACGGCGGCCTGGTGCGTTCGAAGAACGTGCTGTCGGTACTCAGCCAGATCCTGGTGGTGTTCTCGCTGGTGCTGCTGCTGTGGGTGGCGTACGGCTACAGCGCGGTATTCAGCGCCGGCAACCCATTCTTCGGCTCGTTCACCGAATTCGCCTTCCTCAAGGGCTTCACTCCGGAGTCGGTCGGCAACACGCCGATCAAGGGCCTGCCGGATTACCTGTTCGTCGCCTTCCAGTCGACCTTCGCGGGCATCACCACTGCGCTGATCGTCGGTGCCTTCGCCGAACGCATCAAGTTCCGTGCGGTGCTGCTGTTCTCGGCGCTGTGGTTCACTCTCAGCTACATCCCGATGGCGCACATCGTCTGGGGGGGCGGCTACCTGGGTGAGATGGGCGCGATCGATTTCGCCGGTGGCACCGTGGTCCACATCAACGCAGGCGTTGCCGGCCTAGTGGCCGCATGGTTCGTCGGCAAGCGCCTGGGCTATGGCCAGACCGCGCTGAAGCCGCACAACGTGCCGTTCACCTATATCGGCGCGATGCTGCTGTGGGTGGGTTGGTTCGGCTTCAACGCCGGCTCCGCCGCTGCGGCCGATACCGTAGCTTCACTGGCCTTCCTCAACACCGTGCTGGCCACGGCTGCGGCTGTACTCGGCTGGACGCTGGTGGAAGCGATCAGCAAGGGCAAGCCGTCGGCACTGGGCGCCGCCTCGGGCGCGGTGGCCGGCCTGGTCGGCATCACCCCGGCCTGCGGCACCGTCGGCCCGCTCGGCGCGATCGTCATCGGCTTCGTCGCCGGCGTGGTCTGCGTGTGGGGCGTGACCGGCCTCAAGCGCCTGCTGAAGGTGGACGACACCGCCGACGTGTTCGGTGTGCATGGCGTCGGCGGCATCGTCGGCGCGATCCTTACCGGCGTGTTCAGTGCGCAGTCGCTGGGTGGCACCAAGGCCGATCTGGATATCGGCCACCAGGTGTGGGTGCAGGTGGTCAGTGTCGGTCTCACCGTGGTGTGGTCGGCCGTGGTGACCGCGGTCATCCTGCTGGTGGTCAAGGTCGTGGTCGGCCTGCGCGTGACCGAAGAGGCAGAGCGCACCGGCCTGGATGTGACCTCGCACGGCGAATCGGCCTACGAGGCCTGATGCATGACGGGCGGCCCTGCGGGGCCGCCTTTGCGTTTGGTGGCTGCCAGGCAAGCCTGGCACTGCTCCTGCTCTGGTGGGTGCCAGGCTTGCTTGGCACAGGGTCTGGGACTGCTCTGGTGGGTGCCGACCGTTGGTCGGCACGGCGGCATGCATCATCGCGGCTGATCGCGCACAATCAGGCCATGCACCCGATCCGCACGTCCCTGATGCTCTCGGCCTGCCTGCTGCTGGCCGCCTGCGCCTCCACGCCGCAGGAAACCCGCAACCCGCTCGCCACCTGGGTGCCATCGCCCAACCAGAACGCGCGCACGCCGGTCATCATCGTCATCCACCACACCGAGCAGAAATCGGTGCAGCAGAGCCTGCACACGCTGCGCACGGCCAACAGTGGTGGACCGGTCAGCGCGCACTACCTGATCGGCGCCGATGGCCATCGCTACCAGCTGGTGGCCGATGTGCGCCGCGCCTGGCATGCGGGGGCCGGCCGCTGGGGCACCATCACCGATCTCAATTCGGCCTCGATCGGCATCGAACTCGACAACGATGGCCGCAGCCCGTTCAGTGCGGCGCAGATCGAATCGCTGATCGTGCTGCTGCGTGACCTCACCACGCGCCTGAACATCCCGCCGCGCCAGGTCATCGCCCACGCCGACCTGGCACCGACGCGCAAGCAGGATCCGAGCCGCTTCTTCCCGTGGCAGCAGCTGGCCGAAGCCGGCTTCGGGGTGTGGCCGCGCGCCGCCGATGGTGCTGCGCCGGAGGGCTTCGACGCGTGGAATGCGCTGGCCCGCTTCGGCTATCCGCTGGACAACCGCGAGGCCACCGTCGCCGCCTTCCACCGCCGTTTCCGTGGCCGCGACGACTTGCCGAAGACGCTGGATGCCGAGGACGCCCGCATCCTGCATTCGCTGCTGCTGCAGATGCCGTGACCCCGCGCATGAACGCTTGACCCCGCGCTGGGTTGCCGCCCAGCGGCCGGCACTCCACCATGGCGGCATGATCGATTCCGCCACCTTCTTCAAGCGCAAGCACTGCATCCTGCTGGCAGCGGCCGTGCTCGCCGGCTGCTCCACTACCGCCCCCCGCACCGGATCCGAAGTGCCGACGGCCGTCACACCGCCGGCGGCCACCTACGCCAAGGTCGCATGGAGCGCACTGCCGCCGGTCTCCGACAGCGATCTGCAGGCCGGCTTCGTTGCCTGGCGCAGCAGCTGCACCCGCCTGAAGAACGATGCTGTCTGGGCCAGACCCTGCGCCACCGCCGCGACGGTGGCGGACAAGCACCCGGCCGCGATCCGCCAGTTCCTGCAGCGCGATTTGGATGTCTATGCACTGCGTGCCGGCGGCCACCAGGCCGACGGGCTCATTACCGGCTACTACGAACCGATCTATCCCGGCAGCCTCACCCGCACGGCCACTGCCACGGTGCCGGTGTACGGCACGCCGGATGATCTGGTGGTGGTGCAGCTGGAGAGCCTCTACCCGGAACTGAAGGGCAAGCGTTTGCGCGGGCGCGTCGAAGGCAAGGTGCTCAAGCCCTATGACGACGCCGGTACCATCGCGGCCAAGGGCGCCAAGGCGCCGGTGCTGGCCTGGCTGACTGATCCGATGGACCTGCAGCTGCTGCAGATCCAGGGATCCGGCCGGGTGCGACTGGGCGATGGCACGCAGGTGCGGCTGGCCTATGCAGAACAGAATGGCCACCCGTACCGCGCCATCGGTCGCTGGCTGGTGGACCAGGGCCAGCTGAAGAAGGAAGACGTCACCATGGACGCCATCCGCACCTGGGCCCGAGCCAATCCCGCACGCGTGCCGGAACTGCTGCGCAGCAATCCCAGCTACGTGTTTTTCGTGCGCAACCCGGACAGCCCGGAAGGTCCACGCGGTTCACTGAACGTGCCGCTCACCGCCGGTTACAGCGTGGCAGTGGACCGCACCGTGGTGCCGCTGGGCAGCCTGCTGTGGCTGTCCACCACGCGCCCGGACGGCAGCCCGGTGGTGCGCCCGGTGGCCGCGCAGGACACCGGCGGTGCCATCGCCGGTGAAGTGCGCGCCGACCTGTACTGGGGCAGCGGCGATGCCGCCGGCAAGCTGGCCGGTGACATGAAGCAGAAGGGCAACATCTGGATGCTGTGGCCGAAGGGCGTGGCGTTGCCGGCGCCGGCCCAATGAAGCGCTCACCTGCGTGCTGCAAGGTCGGGCGATAATGGCGCCATTCCGAACTTTCCGGCCGCGTCTGCGGCCAGGACCTCCGCAATGACCTACGCAAAGCACAACGCAAGATCCGGCGCGAAATCCGCTGCAAAGAAGTACTACAAGCACTGGGCCGAATCGGGCCTGGGCAAGGGCAACGTGCTGATGGAAGCACGCGGCGAGAAGATCGTGCGCCAGGTGGAAATCTACGGCACCAAGATGGTCTGGGCCGACGAGCATGCCCACAGCGACGACCGCTTCCTGCTGGCCGACCAGCCGGTGTCGTTCCTGGATTTCGACGAGGACGACGAAATCTCCGCGCGCGAATTCGAAAGCGCCTGGAAGAAGGCCAGGGAAGCCACCGGCTACCCGGCGTAAACACCGCTCCACCCCCGCCTTTGCAGCGTCGAGCCATGCTCGACTGCTGTTTGCCAGGAGCCGTCGAGCACGGCTCGACTCTACATGGCAGGCGCATGAAATGTTATAGAATTACATTTCATCCGCACCCTTCCACCCCCATGAAGACCTCCACGCTGGTGGCCGCGCTCGCGGCCGCCCCGTTCGCCCCTGAAGCATTCGCCCAGTCCGCCGACGCCGCGCTCACCCTCGGCAAGGTCGATGTGCACCAGCACAGCGAGGGGCAACTGAGCGCGCACCAGGTGCTGACCTCGGTGGATGTGCTGGGCGCGGACCAGATCGAAGACCGCAACGTCTCGCACAGCTGGGAACTGCTGGGGCAGATGCCCGGCATCCAGCTCACCGAAACCCGGCAGGGGGCCGAATCGGGCAAGGTCAGCTTCCGCGCCTTCAACGGCGAGGGCTACCTCAACGCCATCAAGACCCTCATCGACGGCATCCCCAGCAACGTCAACAGCGGCAACCAGCGCTTCATCGACATGCTGTTCCCGCTGGAGATCAGCTACATCGAAGTGGTGCGCGGAACCAACGATCCGCGCTACGGCCTGCACAACATCGGCGGCAACGTGAACTTCGGTACGCGCCAGGGCGGCAACTACACCGATGCGCGGCTGGCCTACGGCAGCTACAACACCCGCGATGCGCAGCTGGCGATCGGCCGCGAAAGCAATGGCTTCGCGCAGAACTACTTCGTCGGCACCCAGGCCAGCGATGGGTACCGCGACCACGACACCTCGAAGAAGTATTCGCTGGGTGGCAAATGGTTCTACGGGTCGCTGGACAACGGCCTGCGCGTGGGCCTGAGCGCGCGCGCCTACCACCACGAAGCGGACGAACCCGGCTTCATGACGGCCGACGAACTGCGCACGCATCGTCGTGGCAGCGACCTGCGCAACGGCGACGATGGCGATGACCGCGACATGCGGCAGATCGCCGCGCACGTGGACTTGAAGCTGTCCGACGCGCTCACCTTCGGCACGCGGCTGTACTACAACCGCTACGAAGACGACCGCCGCGTGACCTTCAGCGACCTGCCCACCGGCAACCTGCCGCGCCAGCGCCGCGTGTGGGATGAGCGCCAGACCGGCCTGCTCAGCACGCTCACCTGGCAGGCCAGCCCCGCGCTTACCGTCGAAGGCGGCCTGAACTACGAGCAGCAGGACAACGGCTACGTCCGCGAGCGCTACGCCTACGCCGAACCCACCGATTTCAGCCAGGCACCGGCGCGCGTGCAGAACAACGACCGCCACAGCTTCGACAACTGGGGTGCCTACGTGCAGGCCATCTACCAGCCCGGCGAGGCGTGGAAGATCGTGCCGGCCTACCGTATCGACCGCTTCAGTGGTAGCACGCACCTGATGAGCGGGATCAGCGCCCGCCTGCAGGACTACGGCACGATCGGCCAGCCCAAGCTGAGCGTCATCCACAGCCTGGGCCAGACCACCCACGTCTACGCGAACTGGGGCCGCACCTTCCAGGTACTGACCGGCTCCACCGCACCGGCCTACCTCACCCCGGGGCAGGCGCCGATGCAGCCGTCCACCAACACCGGCACGGAGCTGGGCCTGAAATTCCAGCCGTTTGCCGGCAGCCAGGCACGCCTGGCGGTGTGGCAGCAGGATGCGGAGAACGAGGTATCCAACATGCCGGCTACCGGTACGACGGTCACCTTGGGCAAGACCCGCCGACGCGGCGTGGATGCGCAGCTGAGCCTGCAGATGGGCGACGACTGGACGGTCTGGGCCTCGCACGCCTACCAGGAAGCGAAGATCACCCGCGACGACCGCGATGCCAGCGTTTCCCTGCAGGGCCGCGAAGTGGCCGCCACCCCGCGCCACATCAGCAATCTGGGCGTGGACTACCGCGCCACTGATGCGCTGCGGCTGGGCCTGCAGGCGCGTGCACAGGGCGATTACTACCTGGAAGAGCGCAACGCGGCCGGCAAGTTCGGAGGCTTCGCCGTGCTCGACCTCAGCGCCGCGTACCAGATCAACCCGCGCTGGAGCGTGGACCTGCAGCTGAAGAACGTCACCGGCCGCGAGTACGCCTACGCCTGGTACGACAGCTTCTTCTGGAACAGCGCCCGCCCGATGTTCTCGCCTGCCCCGGGCCGCAGCGTGTTCGTCGGCCTGAACATGAAGCTGTAATCGGCCACGCACCCGGTAGTGGTCGAGCCTGCTCGACCTGCGGCAGGGGTCAGAGCCCTTTCCGCGAGGAAAGGGCTCTGACCCCGAACCCACGTTTTGCACTACATTGGTGCAATGTCCGACCCCGCACCCCCGCCGTCCCTTGATGCCCTCGGCACGCCGCTGGCCTGGGCCGGGGCCGATGGCTGCATTGCCGGCTGCAATCCGGCGTTCGCCCGCTGGCTGGGCGTCAGCGTCCGGCGCCTGTTGGGTCGGCCGCTGGCCGCACTGGAAGTGCAGGGCGAGGCACTGGCCCATTTCCTGGCCCGCGATGAACGCGACAGCCTGCGCCTGAACCGGCTGGCGCTGGCGGTGCCCGGCGAGGCCCCGCGCTTCGCCGAGGGCTGGATGAGCCGCCGCGACGATGGCGGCTGGCTGCTGGAGGCGCATCCGGTCGATGAATTCCCCGGGCTGGACCCGACCCAGGCCCTGCCCAGCGCGCTCAGTGCAGCGCTGAAGGGGCTGGCCCACGAGCTGCGCAACCCGCTGGCCGGGCTGAAGGGCGCGGCCCAGCTGCTGGCCCGCCGCGCGGCCCAGCGCGATGCCAGCGAACGCGAGCTGATCGAACTGATCGGCTCGGAGATCGAGCGCCTCAACGGCCTGCTCGACCAGCTGCTGTCGCCGGCCCCGGCCGCGCCGCATGCCGAACTGAACATCCATGCCGCGCTTGAGCGCGTGCTGCGACTGGCCGAGAACGAGGCCGGCTGGGCGGTACGCCTGCAGCGCGACTACGACCCCAGCATTCCCGAATTCCATGGCGACGCCGACCGCCTCACCCAGGCGGTGTGGAACCTGGTGCGCAACGCGATCCAGGCCGGTGCCGGCAACATCACCCTGCGTACCCGCGTGGAGCATGGCGTGCGCATCGCCGAGCAGCTGCACACGCTGGCGTTGCGCCTGGAAATTGCCGACGACGGCCGTGGTGTACCCGAGGAACTGGCCGAGCACCTGTTCCTGCCGCTGGTCAGTGGCCGCGCCGAAGGCACTGGCCTGGGCCTGGCGCTGGCCCAGCAGGTGGCGCGCGAGCACCGCGGCACGCTGACCTACCGCTCGCGCCCGGGCCATACCGTGTTCACCCTGCTGCTGCCGATCGTCAGTGGCACCGCCCCGGCCGAGGAGGCCCCGCGCGATGTCTGAGTCTTCTTCGTCCCCGCAGCGCATCTGGGTGGTCGATGACGATCGTGCCGTGCGCTTCGTGCTGTGCACCGCGCTGCGCGAGGCGGGCTACCAGGTCGTCGATTTCGACAGCGCTGCGCCCGCGTTGCAGGCGTTGAACGAGGGCCCACCGCCGGCGCTGCTGTTCACCGACGTGCGCATGCCCGGCGACGACGGTCTGGTGCTGCTGGACAAGCTGAAAGCCGCATTGCCGCAGCTGCCGGTGGTGGTGATGTCGGCCTATACCGATGTGGCCAGCACGGCCGGTGCGTTCCGTGGTGGCGCGCATGAATTCCTGTCCAAACCGTTCGACCTGGACGACGCGGTGGCGCTGGCACAGCGTGTGCTGCCGGCAATTGCGCCGGCACTGGCGGCGCCCACACCTGCGGCGGAAGCGCATAGCGACCAACCGCCGCAACTGGTGGGCGATACCCCGCCGATGCGCGCGCTGTTCCGTGCCATCGGCCGACTGGCGCAGGCGCCGCTGGCGGTGCTGATCACCGGCGAGACCGGCACCGGCAAGGAGCTGGTGGCCAATGCGCTGCATCGCGAATCGCCGCGCGCGCAGGGGCCGTTCGTCGCGCTCAATACCGCTGCAATCCCGTCCGAGCTGCTGGAAAGCGAGTTGTTCGGCCACGAGGCTGGTGCCTTCACCGGCGCGCAGCGCCGCCATATCGGCCGCTTCGAACAGGCCGACGGCGGCACGCTGTTCCTGGATGAGATCGGCGACATGCCGCTGCCGCTGCAGACGCGCCTGCTGCGCGTGCTGGCGCAGGGCGAGTTCTTCCGCGTGGGTGGCCGCGAGCTGATCCGCGTCGATGTGCGCGTGGTCGCCGCCACCCACCAGGATCTGGAAGGCCTGGTTGCACAGGGAAAGTTCCGCGCCGACCTGCTGCACCGCCTGGACGTGGTGCGCCTGCAGCTGCCGCCGCTGCGTGAGCGCCGCGAGGACATCGCGCAACTGGCCAGCACCTTCCTGGCCGCCGCCGCGCGCAAGCTGGATACGCCGCCGAAGCGCCTGACCGCTGCCGCACTGCAGGCGCTGCGCGAACACGACTGGCCGGGCAACGTGCGCGAACTGGAAAACGTGTGCTGGCGGATGGCGGCGTTGGCCGCCGCCGACACCATCGGCGCGGCCGACGTCGATACCGCGCTGAACCGCACGCGCGGCCGTCGCGGCAGCACCAGCGGTGCCGATCCCGGCCAGTGGGAAGCGCTGCTGGCCGAATGGGCACGCCGTCAGCTGGCCGAAGGCGTGGAAGGGTTGCACGCGCAGGTGCGTGAGCGGGTCGACCATGCCCTGCTGGAGGCCGCGCTCCAGATCACCCATGGCCGTCGTGCCGAAGCCGCTGCCCGCCTGGGCCTGGGCCGCAATACCCTTACCCGCAAGCTGGGCGCTGGCCGCCGCCGCGGGGGCCATTGAACGGTCCCTGCACGCGATCCTCGCGCCCGCTTGCCGAACCGTTGATCGTTCATGGACGATGCCGTCCGTAGTGTCACCTGCAAGGAGTCTTCGATGCGTCTGTCCTTTGCCATCCTGCCGTTGTCCGCCGCCGTGCTGCTGTCTGCCTGTGGCAGCGCGCCGAAGAAGGCCGAGCCCACCCCGCCACCACCGACCGTGGTCAGCGCCGCGAAACAGGCCGAGGCCAATCTCTCGCCGGCCTCGGCCAGTATCGTCAGTGGTCGCATCGCGCTGATGGTGGAGCCCGGTGGCCTCCACATCACCGGCCTGATCGGTGGCCTGCAGCCGATGCAGCAGGCCGGCTTCCACATCCATGAGCGTGGCGACTGCAGCGCGGTGGATGCCAGCAGTGCCGGCAATCACTTCAATCCCGGTGGCGCTGCGCATGGCCGCGCCGGCACCGGCAAGCACCACCTGGGCGACATGGACAATCTGCGTGCCGACGCCCAGGGCCGCGCCAACGTCGATATCCACCTCAAGGGCGTTACCCTTGGCGGAGGCGCCGCCACCGATATCGCCGGACGTGCACTGGTCGTGCATGCCAACGCCGACGACTATCGCAGCCAGCCCGCCGGCAATGCCGGCGTCCGCATCGCCTGTGGCGTGATCCGGGTTGTCCGCTGATCACTGCAGGCATCATCCAGGGAGAGATTCCATGCGTTTGATCCACACGTCGCTGTTCGCAGCCATTGCTGCACTGGGCCTGGCGGCCTGCAACCAGCAGCCGGCCGCGCCGCAGGCTGAAACCCCGCCGGCCGCACCGGCCGACGGCGCCACCACCGAACCGGCCGCAACGCCGGCGCCGGCCGCTGCAGCGGCCACCGATGCCACCGCCACCGCCGAACTGGCACCGACCCAGGGTAACGAGACCAAGGGCAGCGTCACCTTCAAGGTGGTTGACGGCAAGGTCCACGTGACCGGCCAGATCAGCGGCCTGAAGCCGGGCAGCGAGCACGGCTTCCACATCCACGAGAAGGGCGACTGCAGCGCCCCGGACGGCATGAGCGCCGGTGGCCACTTCAACCCGGGCAAGCAGGATCACGGCAGCGTGTCCGCTGATCCGCACCACGGTGGCGACATGCCCAACATCAAGGCCGACGACAAGGGCGTGGCCACCATCGACGGCCCGGTGTCGAGCACCGTCAACATCGGCAAGGGTGATGACTTCGACATCATCGGCCGTGGCCTGATCGTCCACGCCGACGCGGACGACTACAAGACCCAGCCGACCGGCAACGCCGGCGCGCGCCTGGCATGTGCGGTGATCCAGAAGGCCCCGTAAGGGCGCTTTTGCTGGAAACGGAAAACGCCGGTGCAAGCCGGCGTTTTTCTTTGCATCGCTTTCTGTAGAGCCGAGCCCATGCTCGGCTGTGCTTTCGGCGGCCTGAGCCGAGCATGGGCTCGGCTCTACAGCAATACGCACGGCGGTCGCGCCCCGGCGAAACGCAATTGCACGGTAGCGCCGGGCCATGCCCGGCGGCGCGCATCCGCAGATCAGCGCGCCAGCAGCTCGCGCGCGTCCTGCCCGGGCTCGCAGTGCACGAACAACACCGGCACGCCGTGCGCTTCCAGCACGGCGGCCATCTGCCGCTGGCGCATCAGGAACTGCTCGTAGATGCCCTTCAGGCGGTCGCAGTCGTTCTTGCCATGATCGTAGTGCGCGCACCAGCCGGCCGGGTCGAACAGCGCCATGCGTGCCTCGCCATGGGTATAGCGCAGCAGCGGCTCGGGCGCGGCATTGAGCCACTCGTCCTCGCCCGGGGCCATGATCGCCGTCTCGATCAGCGGCCACAGCGCGGCCAGGCCCTGGTTGTCGTACTGCATCGACATCATCGCGGCCAGATCATTCACGGTGAAATAGCGTGCGTGCTCGATGCGGGCACCAAAGGTGTTCTGCGCCATCAACGCGGTGTCGGCATGGGCCATGCCGTTGGCCAGCAGCGTATCTTCCAGCGCCTCGGCCACCGCATTGGTGGTGGCCACGTCACTGCCGGCCAGCAGGAACGGCACCACACGCAGGCCACCACCCACCAGGCTGGCATCGGCCTGGAACGGCAGCGGCACGTCACCCTGGGCGTCGGTACCGAACGCCAGCAGGCGCGGGCCCTGGTTGCGGCCTGGCGCACGCATCTGCAGTTCTTCCAGCCGGCGATGGATCGGCCAGCCCGGGCGCAGCACTTCGGCCGGGTCGAAATGGGCGGCGGCGAACACCAGGTCCAGCTCGGCCACCTGCGGCACCAGCTTGGACAGGTCGCGGCCGACGCGATCGGCCAGTTCACCGGCCTGTTCGGCGCTGAGTACCGCCTGGCGGGGGATTTCGCCGCCGGCCAGTTCCAGGGCCAGCACGCCAAGGGCATTCATCGCGGGGTCGGGTTTGCTCATGGTTCCACGGTTGGCCCATCACAGGGCGGCAGCTACACTTGGCTCCATTATGCCTGCTCCGCCGTGCAGGCCATGTTGCAGACACCCTCATCCATGCCAGGTATCTCCATGCCCAACGCTCGTCCCGTCGCCATCCTCGGTGGCGTCCGCATTCCGTTCTGCCGCCAGAACACCGCGTATTCGGATGTCGGCAACCTCGGCATGTCGGTCCGTACGCTGGGCGCGCTGGTCGAACGTTTCGGCCTGCACGGCCAGCAGCTGGGTGAAGTGGCGATGGGGGCGGTGATCAAGCACTCCAGCGACTGGAACCTGGGCCGCGAAGCCACGCTGTCCTCCGGCCTGTCGCCGCTGACCCCGGGCATCACCCTGCAGCGCGCCTGCGGTACTTCGCTGGACAGCATCATCACCGTCGCCAACAAGATCGCGCTGGGCCAGATCGAATCCGGCATCGGCGGTGGTTCGGACACCACCTCCGACGTGCCGATCGTCTACGGCAAGAAGCTGCGCGCGCGCCTGCTGGCCGCCAACCGTGCCAAGAGCACCGGCGACAAGATCCGTGCGCTCACCGCCGGCTTCAAGTTCTCCGAACTGAAGCCCGAGTTCCCGGGCGTGGCCGAGCCGCGCACCGGCAAGAGCATGGGTGACCATTGCGAGGACATGGCCAAGGAATGGAACATCTCGCGCGACTCGCAGGACGAGTGGGCGGTGTCGTCGCACAAGAAGCTGGCTGCCGCCTATGAGCGTGGCTTCTTCAACGACCTGATCGCACCGTTCCGTGGCGTCGAGCGCGACAACATCCTGCGCCCGGATACCTCGCTGGAAAAGCTCGCCACGCTGAAGCCGGCCTTCGACAAGGTCTCCGGCCGCGGCACCCTGACCGCAGCCAATTCCACCCCGCTCACCGATGGCGCTGCCGCGGTGCTGCTGGCCAGCGAGGAATGGGCCCGCGCACACGGCCACGAACCGCAGGCGTACCTGCGTGATGCCCACGTCTCGGCCGTTGATTTCGTGCATGGTGAAGGCCTGCTGATGGCACCGACCGTGGCTGTGCCGGAGATGCTCAAGCGCAATGGCCTGACCCTGCAGGACTTCGACATCTACGAGATCCACGAAGCCTTCGCCGCGCAGGTGCTGTGCACCCTGCGTGCGTGGGAGAGCGAGGATTACTGCCGCAACCGCCTGGGCCTGGATGCACCGATGGGCCGCATCGACCCGGACAAGATCAACCTGCTGGGTTCGTCGCTGGCCACCGGCCACCCGTTCGCTGCCACCGGCGCCCGCGTGATTGCTACGGCCGCCAAGCAGCTGGCCGAACGCGGCGGCGGTCGCGCGCTGGTGTCGATCTGCACCGCCGGCGGCATGGGCGTGGTGGCGATCGTCGAACGCTGATTGTTGCGACCGCACGCCAACCAAGGTTGGCGACTACCGGGTTCCACACATGAAAACGCCGCCCGATGGGCGGCGTTTTTTCTTGCTCTGGTGAGTGCCGACCGTTGGTCGGCACGCTTCATGGCAGCCGCGGATTACCGAATTCGTCGCGCTCTTCGTTGGCGTCATACACCGGCGGCTGCACCGTGATGGGCTGCTCTTCCACCGTGGCGCGTGCAGGTGCTTCAATGCCGCGCACCAGCTCCACGCTGTCCTCGCCGCGCTGCAGTCGCAGCGCATTGGCCAGGCATTGCGCGGCCAGCGCGTGCTCGCCACGCTGCGCGAACAGCTCACCCAGTGCTTCCCACGCAGGAGCACCAGCGCCGGTGGCGATGGCCTCATGCAGGAACGCATCGGCGGCATCCCACTGCTGCTGGGCCAGGGCCACGCGGCCCTGTGCCAGGCGCAGCGCGGCCGACTCGTCATGCACGTTGCGCCAGCGCGCCAGGTTGCTCTGGCGGGTGGCCAGGCGCTCGGCCGGCAGGCGCCCATACAGCGCCACCAGTTCGTCGTCCCAGCGATGGTCCAGGGCCTGTTCCAGCGCCAGCAGCGCCGGCTCGTCCCAGTTCAGGGCCACCGCGCGGCTGGCATACGCGCCGACCACGTCCGGGGTGGGGCGCAGCGCCTTCGGCGTGGCTTCCCACTGCGCGGCCAGCGCGTTGACGTCGGCCGCTTCCAGCAGCGCCTGTGCGGCCAGGCGTGCTTCCAGTTCGCTGTTGGCGTCGGCCGGCAGCACCTTGCTCTGGCGCAGTGCACCCAGCTGGCCATACGCCTCGTGGGCGCGGCCGGCCTGTGCCAGTGCTTCGGTGCGCAGCCACAGGCCGCGCGGCGGCAGCGGCTGGATCGCCGCCACGTCCAATGCGTTGATTGCATCCACCGGCAGATCGCGCGCCAGCAGCTGTTCGGCGCGCAGCAGCGCCTGCAGGGTGGCATCGCTTTCGCCCAGGCGCTGCAGCAGCGCTTCACCGGCGGGGCCGTCGGCACGCGCCTGCGCACTGCGCACGGCGTTGGCCAGCGCCACCGCGCTCACTTCCGGATCCTTGGCGGCGCCGTCCAGCAGCTTCTCGGCACGCTGCCACTGGCCGTGCTCATAGGCCTGCAGGCCGTCGATCAGGCGCACCCGGCCCTGCTTGCGGCGGTAGCGGCCCCAGGCGCGGAACGGTGCAGCGATCAGGCTCCACAGCAGCCACAGTACCAGCACCGCGATCACCGACAGCAGCGCCACCTTGGGCAGGTTGCTGTGGTAGTCGTAGCCGCCGTAGCGCAGGGTCACTTCGCCGAAGCGGTTGAGGTCATCGGCGCCGAGCCATTGCGCGGCAACCACGCCGATGGCCACGGCCAGCAACAGCACGACCAGGGATTGCAGGGGTTTCATGTGGGATTACCTCCGGTCGGTCTGGGTACGCAGCTGCTGCAGGGTGCTGCCAAGAACAGCGTTGCTGGCCTGCAGCGGAAGCTCGCGCAAGGCCTTCAGTTCAGCACGTTGCGCGCGCAGGGCCGGTGAATCCGGCCAGCGCCGTTGCGCCCAATGCTCCACGCGTGCCAGCGCAGTATCGCGGCCGGTGCGGTCGCCACGTTCGATCGCGGCGCGCGCCAAGGTCAGTTCCAGTTGCAGTGCATCGTCTGCATTGCGGCGCTCGGCGGCGGTCAGCGGACCGTTCTGGCGGCTGGGGCTGATGTCCACGAACGGGGCCAGCGTGGCCTGCCACCAGGTCTTGCCGGCGCCGGGCGCGCTGTCGCCTGTTACCTGCGAGGGCAGGCCCTGCAGGGCTTTGGCCAGGCTATCCAGGCGCTGCAGCGATTGCGCGCGCGGGCCGGCACCAAGGGAATCCAGTGCATCGCGCTCCTGCACCAGGGCCTGGCGCAGATTCAGGCCGTCGCTGTCGGGCAGATCGGCCAACGCGGTGGCGGCCTGTGCATACAGGCGGCGTGCGCCTTCCACGTCGTCGGCGTAGTTCAGTCGCTGTGCCGCCTGGGTCAACAGCAGCTCGGCCTCATCGCGCTGTACCGCCTGGCGGCCCTGGTTGGCGCTGTCGGCCAGCTTGGCCAGGTTCTCTTCCAGCAATGCACTGCGCTGCGAAAGGCCCAGCATCTCGTCGCGCAGCACGCGGTTGGTGGTCGCCGCATCCTGCAGGCGCTGGCTGGTCGCGCGCTGGTCGCGGCGCAATGCATCCAGTGTAGCCTGCAGGCCCTGCAGCTGCACGGCCGTGGTCTGTGCCTGCGCTTCCTGTTCGTGCTGTTGCTGTTGCCAGACGTACCAGCCGGCATAGCCGCCCACGCCAAGCACGACCACCCCGGCCAGCGGCAACAGCCAGCGCACAGGTTGACGGGGCGGGGAAACGGGCGGAGTCTCGTTCATGGGGCTTCCTTGTCGGCAACGTCGCCGGTCAGGTTCCGGCAGGCCGCGTTGTGCACAGCATCACTGTTGCCGACCACAGCGGCAAGCGTGACCCACGTCCCTGTTCAGGTCGCTGCCGGGACGGTGAGCGTGGCGTGTGCAGCGGCCACCAGTTGTGCCGTGGTGGGCCCGGCCGCGCGCACCACGCGTTGCAGCCCCAATGCGTGCGCCTGTTCGCCGAGCCGTTCGCTGGCCACGACCACGGTGGCCAGCGCCTGAAAGCGTTGCTGCAATGCCGGCGGAAGCTGCTGCCAGAAATGCAGCAACGCCTCACCACTGCTCACCGCCAGCACCCACGGCTGCGCTGAATGCGCCAATCGAGCCAATGTGCGGGGCGGCAGGCGCAGCAATCGGCGCTGGTAGACGTCGGCGCGTTCGATCGTGGCGCCCGCCGCCTGCAGTTGCGCGGCAATCAGGCCGCGCCCGCCAGGGGCGGTGACCAGGCCGATGCACAGGCCCTGTACATTGGCCAGCACCGGCATCGCGAGCAGCCCCTCGCTGTCCATCCGCTGCGGTGCATGCACCTCGGCGACGCCCTGCGCCCGCAGCGCGCGCGCGGTGCCTTCGCCCACGGTCAGCCACGGGCTGCGTTGTGCTTCGGCCAGTGGCAGCAGGGTGGCGGCCGCAGTAACGGCGGCCGGGCTGGTGAACACCACCCGATCGCAGTTCAGCGTGCGTTGCAGCTGACGCACCACTGGCGTGCCGTTCAGGCGCTGCAGACGCCAGGGCGGCAGGGCCACCACATGCCCGCCCAGCCCAGCAACGGCGCGGCGCAGCGCGGAATTCTGGCCCTGCGGTCGCAGCGAAATGAAGGTCCAGCCCGGCTCGGAACCGGCGGCGCCAGTGGGTATCGTATGGTCGGCCATTGCCTGCATTATGCGGGCCCTTCGTTGTCGTGGTCTCTGCTCCGATGTCCGTTGATGCTCTGACTTCCTCGCTGGCCGCCCTGCAGGACGTGCTGGACTGCATGCCGGCGGTCCGCGCCATGCAGATCCAGCTCGACGGCTATGCCGATGGCGTGCTGCGCATCACCGCGCCGCTGGCCGCCAACGTCAACGACAAGGGCAACGCCTTCGGTGGCAGCCTGGCCTCGGTGCTGACCCTGTCTGGCTGGGCGCTGGTCAGCCTGCGCCTGCGCCTGGCCGGCCACGATGCCGAGGTCTACGTGGCCGACAGCAACCTGCGCTACCTGGCGCCGGTCTACGAAGACCTGCACGCCCATGCCGAAGCGGCCGAGGTTACCGGCTGGGATGCTTTCCTGAACACCTTCCGGCAGCGCCGCAAGGCCCGCATCAGCATCATCGCCACCCAGCCCGGTGCCGATGGCAAGCCTGCCGCCGAGTTCAGCGGTCGCTTCGTTGCCTTCGCCAAAGGGTAGGATGGCAGGCTGACGTTCTGGGGAAACCACCGATGCGCCGCCTCATCCAGTTCCTGATGTGTTCCCTGCTGCTGGTCAGCGCCGTGGCGTCGGCCGACGACCTCAGCCGCAAGCAGCGCAAGCTGCTGGAAGAGACCCAGATCGCCTACGGCGCCACCATCCGCTGGGGCAGCATGGACGATGCGATCGGCTATCTGGACCCCAAGCTGCGCAAGGAAAAGCCGCCCACCGAGTTCGAGCTCAACCGCTACGCGCAGCTGCGCGTGTCGTCCTACCGCGAGCGCAGCAGCGCCTCGCTGGACGGTGGCCTGGTCGAGCGCCGGGTCGAAATCGGGGTGATCAACCAGAACACCCAGGCCGAACGCACCGTGGTGGTGGTCGAGCGCTGGCGCTGGGATGCCGAGGCCAAGCGCTGGTGGCAGACGGCCGGCCTGCCGGACCTGTGGAAGGGGCAGTGACGGGCCGCGTCCGGCTTGTGCGACAATCGGCGCCCGCTTAATCGACCCGTGACCTGAGTGAATTACGAAGAGTTGCTGGCCTTTGCAGGCCGAAACCCGATGCTGTCCGCGGCCCTGGTCGGCCTGACCGTGGCCATCATCGTCACCGAGATCCGCCGCCTGTTCCGGGGCTTCAAGGGCATCAAGCCCGCCGAACTGACCCAGCTGATGAACGCGGGCGGCACGGTGGTGGTCGACCTGTCGGCCAGCGGTGACTTCGAGAAGGGCCACATTGCCGGCAGCCGCAACGCCCAGGCCAGTGCCTTCGGCCCGGACAACAAGCTGGTGGCCAACGCCAAGCAGTCGCCGGTGGTGCTGGTGTGCCGCAGCGGCAACGCTTCGGAAACCGCCGCCAAGGCGCTGAAGAAGGCCGGTTTCGAGAAGGTCTACGTGCTCGACGGCGGCATTCCCGCCTGGCAGCAGGCCGAGCTGCCGCTGGTCAAGGGCCGCAACTGATTGCCGCAGGTGGCGGATCCGGCCTTGTATGGGCCTGATGCCGCCCCCATCGCAGTAATTCGACCATCGTTTTCATTGCATTCATTGGAGTTACTGGAAATGTCCGAAGAGATCACCAACGGCGCCGCTGCGCCGGTCGATGCCGCCACCGGCCCCGCTTTCACCGTCGAGAAGATCTACGTCAAGGACGTCTCCTTCGAGTCGCCGAACGCTCCGACCATCTTCAATGACCAGGTGCAGCCGGAGCTGCAGCTGAACCTGAACCAGCAGGTGCAGCGCCTGGGTGAGAACGCCTTCGAAGTCGTGCTGGCCGTGACCCTGACCTGCCAGGCCGGTGAGCGCACCGCCTACGTGGCCGAAGTGAAGCAGGCCGGCGTGTTCGGCCTGGTCGGCCTGGACCCGCAGTCGATCGACGTGCTGCTCGGCACCCAGTGCCCGAACATCCTGTTCCCGTACGTGCGCCAGCTGGTCAGCGACCTGATCCAGGCCGGCGGCTTCCCGCCGTTCTTCCTGCAGCCGATCAACTTCGAAGGCCTGTACGCAGAAACCCTGCGCCAGCGCCAGGAGCAGGGCGACGCACCGTCGCTGGCTGACTCCGAGCCGGCTGGCAACGCCTGATTCCTGCCGCGACGTCACGGATGAGCACTCCCGCTGACAAGATCGCCGTGCTTGGCGCCGGTTCCTGGGGAACCGCGCTGGCCAGCCTGCTCGCACGGCACGGTCACCCGACCGTGCTGTGGGGGCGCGACGCTGCCGTGGTCGAAGCCATCGACCAGCGCCACGAGAACCCGCGTTACCTGCCGGGCATCCCGTTGCCGGACAGCCTGCGTGCCACCACCGACCTGGCGTCGGCGGTGGAGGGCGCGGCCTGGATCCTGGTGGTGACCCCGTCGCACGCCTTCGGTGAAACCGTGCGTGCGCTGGCGCCGCTGCGCCCGGCCGGTGCCGGTGTGGCCTGGGCCACCAAGGGCTTCGAGCCCGGTTCGGGCCGCTTCCTGCATGAAGTAGCGCGCGAAGTGCTGGGTGAGGACGTGCCGCTGGCCGTGGTCACCGGCCCGTCGTTCGCCAAGGAAGTGACCCAGGGCCTGCCGACCGCGATCACCGTGCACGGCGACGTGCCCGAGTTCGCGCAGACGGTGGCCGAAGCGATGCATGGCCCAGCGTTCCGCGCCTACACCGGCGACGACATGGTCGGTGCCGAGCTGGGCGGTGCGATGAAGAACGTGCTGGCCGTTGCCACCGGCGTGGCCGATGGCATGCAGTTGGGCCTGAACGCTCGTGCCGGCCTGATCACGCGTGGCCTCAACGAGATGCTGCGCCTGGCCGCTGCCATCGGCGCCAAGCCGGAAACGCTGATGGGCCTGGCTGGCCTGGGCGATCTGGTGCTGACCTGCACCGGCGACCTGTCGCGCAACCGCCGCCTGGGCCTGGCCCTGGGCCGTGGCCAGACGCTGCAGGATGCCGTGCGCGAAATCGGCCAGGTTGTCGAGTCGGTGCAGACCGCCGACGAAGTGATGCGACAGGCACGCCGCCATGGCATCGACCTGCCGATTTCCGACCGCGTGCGCGCCGTGCTGCACGGCGAGCAGACGCCGGAAGAAGGCCTGCGCGCACTGCTGGCGCGGGAACAGAAACCGGAATACCCGGACACGCTGTTCAAGTGAATCGAAAACCCCGGCCACGCGCCGGGGTTTTCTGTGCGCGCCCCATCCACGCATAGCGTGGATCTAGGACGGAACCCGCTTCTGGTAGCTGCCAACCTTGGTTGGCGCCCGGTAGCGCCGGGCCATGCCCGGCGGCATTCATCACCGCGCGCGCGGCCGCGCGTTGCTGTTGTCCATGTCCGAGAAGATCACCCACGGCCCATCCCCCTCACGCTTCAGCGTCAGCGTGAACTTGCCGGTATCTCCCACGTTGTTGCCGTAGCTGTACGCACCGATGATGTAGCCCGTATTCCCCTCCACCGCATACGCCAACGCACGCAGCCGCAACGGACTGCTGCCCTGGCCGGCATACGCGGCCTCGATCGCGCTGCGGCCGCGCACCGGCGGCTGGTTGCTCTGCAGCACAAAGCCATCTTCGGCGAACAGCGCAGCCAGTACCTTGGCATCACCGGTGCGCCACGCCTGCTCGTAGTCGCGCAGTACGCGATCCAGTGGTGCGGGCAGGGGGGTATCGGGCAGGCGCGCAGACGTCGTGCCTTCTGCATCGTGGGAAATTGCCGGCGTTGCCAGCAGTAGGGCACTGCAGAAGATCATGGCGAGTGGTCTACGGCGCATGCGTCCGGCTCCAGGCGATGACGGGAAGCTGCGAACGCATCCTAGCGCGGTGCTGGTTAGAATCACGCGGCCGCAGATTCGGCGGATGCAGCGCAGATCAGACAAGGACACGGAATGAAGATGCGAATCACAGGGATGGCGATGATGGCCGCGCTGTTGGCAGCCTGCGGACAGGCACCGGAGAAGACTGGCGGGACTGCACCTGCTGCGGCGCCAGCGCCGACCACCGAAGCACCGGCCGCCACGGCCACCGTGGTCGAGAAGGAACCGTCCATCGAAGAAGGCGTGGACCCTGCGGTGTGGGACAACGAAGGCGAGCCGGAAGACCCGGCCGCCGGCGGCGAGCTCACCTGCGCGGACAATCCGCTGGCGACCCACTTCTTTACTCTGGTGGGCGGCAACACCGTGGATGACTGCGGCCGCAAGGACCCGAAGGTGCTGGCCGCGTTCGATGCGCTGATGAAGGGCACGCAGGACGCCGAATCCAGCGACAAGGACATTCCGTCGCTGCGCAAGCGCCTGTTGAGCGGACCCAGTGGCCCTGGCGAGCTGCTGGTGCTGCAGGGCGAGCCGTGGTGGTTCTACACCGCCTGCCAGGCCCACGATTGCCCCGGCACCGCGTTGGCGATGTTGTACTCGCCCGATCAGTCGAAGCTGGTCGGCCGTCTTACCGCGCGCTGCCGTGTGTGGTGGCTGGGCGAGCCGACGGCGGAACAGCGTGCGCAGATCGAACAGCGCCAGCCACTGCAGGATGCCGCGTTGAAGGAAGACAGCGTGCTCTGCGAGTGACGTGGCGCGCTCTGCAGCGCCGGGCCGTGCCCGGCGCTGCAGTGAGCGTTGTTCCCCGTATCACCCTTCCGGCCGCATGCGTGCGCTGACCTGTGCGGCCAGCGACAGACTGGCCATCATCAGGCCCTCCATCACGCGGTCGCCCACGTATTCCTCCTCGGGCCCGTTCTGGCGTACGCGCTCGGCAGCCAGCAGCATTTCCAGCGCCACGCGCAGCCCGGCCAACGCACAGTCCGCGTCGGCCAGCGCCATGCGGCGCCCTGGCATCTGATGACGTTCGGGCCAGGGCTGGCCGTCGGCGGCCGCGCCCTTGCCGATGCGGTCGAGCGTGGCGATGAAACCGTGCGGATCGTGCGGGTGCAGTGCTTCCGAGGGCGCGTCCGCGTTGGCGGGCACGTACTGCGCGCGCAGGCGGGAGGATTCGGGTGTGCTCATGGCAAGGGCTCCGTGCAGGACAGACGGTAACCGCCACATAGAGGTGGCGGGCGGAGACGTGGCTCGAAAACCGGGAGATCACGAACAAGACCGGCAGGCGCAAGGCCTCCACGCTCCGCCCGCCATAGCCGGCAGACGGAATGCCAGCCGGCGCCACGCGGGGTGACGCCGGCTGGCAAGCGCAAACAACGTTCGTGATCTAACGGGTTTTCGAGGCCCGGCCACCCATTTTCCGGCGGCCCACCATCTGTACCGCCGTCGCTGCGCAACGCCAATCAGAAGAGTTGCATTCAACGCTGGATCAAAGACGCTTTTGGCATTTTTGCATGCTGTTAAGCCGTCGCAGACGCAGGCGCCGCAACGTCCGTAGCGGCATGGGGAATATGCGACATGGGTCGAAGTTGATGACGTGGCGTACGGGCACTCCACCAGGCCGATGACGACAGTACGGGGCGAAGAACGTAAATCGACTTCGGCGCACTCCGGTGTGTCAGTGCTCTTCGCGTCTCTCGTACCAGGCTTGAGTACGGTTCACGAACCGCACCACAGACAACATGACCGGCACCTCGATCAGTACACCAACCACCGTCGCCAGCGCAGCCCCCGAATGCACGCCGAACAGTCCCACCGCGGTGGCTACCGCCAGTTCGAAGAAATTGCTGGCACCAATCAGTGCTGAAGGGCCGGCCACGCAATGCGCCACGCCCAGGCGACGATTGAGCAGGTAAGCCAGGCCGGAAGTGAAATAGACCTGGATCAGGATCGGCACCGCAATCAGTGCGATCACCAGCGGCTGCCTCACGATCTGCTGGCCCTGGAAGCCGAACAGCAGGACCAGTGTGAGCAGCAGCGCACACAGCGAGACGGGCCCAAGCTTGCGAAGCACCCGCTGCAACGCCGCCTCGCCACGATGCATCAGGATCCAGCGCCGCAGCAACGCAGCCACCAGCACCGGCGCCACGATGTAGAGGCCCACCGACAGCAGCAGCGTATCCCACGGCACGGTGATCGCCGACAGGCCGAGCAGCAGTGCAACCACCGGTGCGTAGGCAACCACCATGATCGCGTCGTTCAACGCCACCTGGCTCAGGGTGAAGTTGGCATCGCCACGGCACAGGTTGCTCCACACGAACACCATGGCGGTGCAGGGCGCGGCCGCCAGCAGGATCAGCCCGGCGATGTAGCTGTCGATCTGTGCTGCGGGCAACCAGTCGGCGAAGGCATGGCGCAGGAACAGCCAGCCCAGCAGCGCCATTGAGAACGGCTTCACCGCCCAGTTGATGAACAGCGTTACGCCGATGCCCTTCCAGTGCTGCTGCAACTGGCGCATCGCAGTGAAGTCGAACTTCAGCAGCATCGGGATGATCATCAGCCAGATCAGTACCGCAACCGGCAGGTTGACCTTGGCGATCTCTGCGGATGCCAGCGCGGCAAAAGCGCCGGGCAGGACGTGGCCCAGCAGGGTGCCAGCCGCAATGCACAGCACAACCCACAGCGTCAGGTGTCGCTCGAACAGGCTCATGGCAGTGGCACCGTCACTGCGCGCCGTCGGTCGGCAGCAGCCGGCCGATCCGGTCCAGCGCCTGCTGCAGCGCCGAGCGGTCGGACCACAACGATTCGGGCAGCGCGAGCAATGCACGCAGTCGCAGCTTCACGATGGCATGGGCCTGCGCGAATGCTGCGGCCTTGTCGGCATCGCTACCCGCGACGGCCGCCGGATCGGGCAGGCCCCAGTGGCTGCGGATGAAGTCACCGAACACCACCGGGCAGGCCTCCGCTGCGGCTGAATCGCATACGGTGATCACCAGGTCCATCGGGGCCGCGTCCACGAACTCATCCCACGATTTGCTGTGCAGCCCTTCAATGGGCATTCCTTCGGCCTGCAACTGGGCCAGCGCGAAGGGATTGATCTGGCCAGTGGGCTGGCTGCCCGCACTGAATGCGCTGAAGCGATCGCCGCCCCAGGCGCGCAGGGTGGCTTCAGCAAGCACGCTGCGGGCGCTGTTGCCGGTACAGAGGAAGAGGACCTTGCGGGTCATGTGGCTTCCATGGTCAGTGAGTGGCTTGGACATGCAAAGCGCGCTGGCCGGGCAAAGACGAGTGAACTCGGCAGAGCTGCGGATCGCCTCCGCTATCTGCGCGCGATCACATCCGGCATAGCCGTGCCGCGCGAACCACGTGCCTGCCGATGTTGTCAGCAGCACCAGTTCCCTGACCTGCATACGGCAGGCCACCTCTTCGGCCGCTGCCAGCAATGCGCGCCCAAGGCCGGTATTGCGTCGGTCATCAGACACCACCAGGGAGCGGAGCAGCGCCGAGGCGCCGAAAACCTGCAATCCAACGGCGCCCACGGGGACGCCGTCGAGGTCTGCGACGAAAAACACGACCTTGCTGCTTTCCAGATCGGCCACGGGTAACTGCGCCTGCTGCAGAAGGTCCCGGATGGAGGACAGGTCGTCGCGTGTGCCGGCACGAATCACGGGGTCTGGCTTCATCTCAGCACCTGCATGCCGGTTCGCTCACCGCGCACCGCTCGTCCGGCGAGCCCGCGCAGCAGTTGTGCGTCAGGTACTCGATCAAGCCGTTCATGGCATCGAAGTTGGCCCGATAGCAGACATGGCGGCCCTGGCTTTCACTCTCCACCAGCCCGGCCTGCACCAGCTCCTTCAGGTGGAAGCTGAGCGTGGCTGGGGGCACCTGCAGGGCCGTGGCGATGTCGCCCGCCATGCGCCCTGCCGGGCCAGCCTCCACCAGCAGGCGGAAGGCAGCCAGGCGGGTGGCATGACCGAGCGCAGTGAGGGCGGTGATTGCATTTAACGTTTCCATATTTCTAGAATAATCGAATGAATAAGCCAATCACAAGCCCTGACCTGCCCAATCTGGTGGAATCGTCATTGCCCCAGCCCAATCATCACCAGCTCGCCGCGGCAGATCTGGGGCCGCCACGCATCCTCCTGCTCTACGGCTCGCTGCGGCCGCAGTCGTTCAGCCGCAAGCTGGCGCTGGAAGCCGAGCGATTGCTGCGCCATCTGGGGTGCGAAACCCGCATGTTCGATCCGCATGCACTGCCCATGCTCGACAGCGTGGACACGAGCCACCCTGAAGTGCAGCGGTTGCGTGCGTGGTCGCAGTGGTCGGAAGGCCAGGTCTGGGTCAGCCCCGAGCGGCATGGCACGGTCACCGGCGTGTTCAAGAACCAGATCGACTGGTTGCCGCTGGAAGATGGCAGCGTGCGGCCCACGCAGGGCAGGACGCTGGCGGTGATGCAGGTGAGCGGTGGCTCGCAGTCGTTCAACACCGTCAATACGCTACGCGTGCTCGGCCGGTGGATGCGCATGCTGACCATCCCCAATCAGTCATCGGTGGCCAAGGCCTGGCAGGAATTCGATGACGATGGGCGCATGAAGCCCTCGCCGTACTACGACCGCGTGGTGGATGTGATGGAGGAGCTTGTGAAGTTCACGCTGCTGACGCGAGGGCGGTCGGACTACCTGGTGGACCGCTACAGCGAGCGGAAGGGCGACGCGCATGCCGCGGTATTGGCGCGGGCCGCAGGGGCTGCGGCTTCCTGAATTCCAATCTGCCGACGAGCGTATTACTTGCTTGCGCGCCGCGCGCCCTTCTCGTCTTCGTCCTTCGCATCCCCGCGGCTCTGCGCGAACTCCGGGAAGGTCTTCGCGATCGAATCCTTGTCCGGCAGGATGTAGAACACGCCGCCCTTCTCGAACATGGGCTGCACGATCTGCCCGTAGAACGCGGGCGAGACATTGATGCAACCGTGGGTGACCCGGTTGTCGTCCGGCGTGGGCGATGCCAGTCGTTCGGCACGCTTTTCCTTCGGGCT
Organism: Stenotrophomonas sp. NY11291; assembly: GCF_023277365.1. Lineage (NCBI taxonomy): Bacteria > Pseudomonadati > Pseudomonadota > Gammaproteobacteria > Lysobacterales > Lysobacteraceae > Stenotrophomonas > Stenotrophomonas sp. NY11291. The sequence continues at coordinate 200,165 of NZ_CP096975.1, forward strand.
GCCCGGCGGCAGCGGGTGCATTGAAACCGCGGAATCGTAATCCACCCACAGCACGCGCCCGGCATCGTCGGAGGGGCCGTAGCCACCGATGAAGCGGCCGGCCGGCGTGGTGCGGTCGTGGCCGGGAATCGCGCTCAGTGCGAGCTTGGCGACGCCGGGTGCGGAATGATCGCCGATAGCCGAACCGAACAGCGCCGGTGCCGCGCCACGCAGCTTGCCGTCACCGCTGAAGATCAGAACCTGCGCCGCCGCCTTGTCCATGACTGCAAACGGATAGCCCTGGTTGTCCTTGCTGGCGACGACCCAGCCGGCCAGTTCGATCACCGTTTCGGACACGCTCTGGTCAGCCGGAAGTTCATCAACGGCGGCTACCGGTGATGCAGGTGCGTCCTTGTCCCTGGCGTTGGCTACGCCGCTGCACGCAACGACCAGTGCCATGGCCAGTGCGGCATGGAGGGCGCGGCGTGCAGGGGAGGAGTAGGTACGAATGAGACGGCTCCTTGCAATGCAGTCTTGGGTGGAAGGACGCCAGTGGCCGGCGAAGGCCACTGGTTCCCGATACAGAGATGGATCAATTCAAGCAGTGAGGGAGCGATTACCCGCGCGGCTTGCGGCCGGCCGGTGCCCTTTCAAGCTGCTGCACGCGGCCTTCGATCTGGTCCAGACGCTGGTTGGCCTGCTGTGCGGACTGGTTGGCGGATTCCGCACTCTGCGCAGCACCCTGCACCTTGACGTCGAGCTGATCGAGACGCGAGTTGATGGTTGCAAACTCGTTCTTGTAAGAGGCGCAGGCGCCAAGGCTGACGGTGGCGATGAGCGCTACAGCAAGTGCGCGGGCCGTCTTCATGTGTTGCGGGTTCAGGTTCATTGCACTCCCTCCTTCGTCTGGGGAAGCTGGAATATAGCGGCGTTTGTTCCCGTGGCCACCAAGCGCTTTCAGCTGGAATTTGAGTACGTGGATGGGCTGTGAAGGCCTGTAAATCAACAAACCTTAACAAGCGGGATCAGGCGAGCTGATCTGCGCCGGCCAAGCGCCTTGTGCCTGTTCAATATCACCCATTCACCAGCATGAAGCCGGCATCACGGTATCTGCGCCTGCGCGCTTTCGCCTGCTCCGCACGCAGGTTGCCATCCACTTGCTTCCAGCAGCGCTGCAGCGTTTCCAGGTTGGACATTCAGCAGTTCGGCGATGGCGTTGCGCGTGTCGGGCGCGCGCGCAACGTAGGCATGGGCAATGCGGTAGCCGATCCAGTAGCCGAGATCTCCACGGCGCGCATCGTCGCCGGGGCCGTTGTACAGCCACCTCGAAAGATCGGTACCCATGCTGTCCTGCAGGAACGCGCGCTCCAGCGCACACTCACGACCGTGCGTCCAACGCTGCAGATGCACGTTGGCCGGTTGCCCGGAGATCCGTTCGGCCACGTATTCGGCGCCGCCTTCCAGCAGCGTCTGATAGAGCAGGGTGGGCTGCTCGACCTCCACGTGTGCACCAGGCTGTTGCACGTGCACATACTCATGGGCGATCAGATGCACGAAGCGGTCACTCACATCGGCCTGCATCCAGTCGGCGTTGCACAGCGCTTCCAGGCCGATGACCACGCCTGCTTCGGTGGTCACGCCACCACTGTTGCCGCGGCCCACCAGTACGGTGACCGGGGGAAAGCGCGCAGACGGCAACAAGGCGCCCAGCTGATCGACGGCAGCGGCGACGCGCGTGCGGATCGATGGCAATGCTGTCGCGCAGGTTCCCGCTTTCGCAAACAATGCCGGCTTGTCCTGGATGGCCCTGGCCAGCCGCTCCATCGAGCCGATACGGCTGTCGGTGAAGCTGCGCAGGGCATCCGTACCCGCATCCAGATAGCCGTGTTGCAGTTCATCGGCGCTTGGGCGCCCTTGGTTGGCGTCCATCACCTTGAAGAAGCGCGTGACATCGTCTGTCTGCACGACGATGTGCCCGGCAGAAACGATGCGCTCAGCCGCCTGTGCCTGCAGCAGCGCGACCGGCGAGGCGATCAGGATCAGTGCCCACATCAAGCATCGAGCGTGGTGCGTATAAGAAGCCGGCAGCGGTGCCATGCAGAGTTCCCTGAACGCCAGCCTTATTTATACACCAGTCAGTTCAATATTCAGGGTTGATTAGACCCCCTAACGGATAATTCACACCTGTCGACCGCCTCCTTTCTCTCCCCCTCCCGGGAGGCGGTCGACGAAACCAAAATAATTAAAGGTGTGTCCCGATGAACAAGAATTCGCTGCTTGCCCTGGGTCTTCTGGCTGCCCTGCCGTTCGCTGCATCGGCAACCGATGGCCTGTCGTACAACTACGTTGAAGGCGGCTACGTGAACACCGATGCCAAGGGCGGCGACGCCGATGGCTGGAAGGTGAAGGGTTCCGTTGCGGTGCACCCGAACTTCCACGTCTTTGGCGACTACAGCGCCCAGGAAACCGACAAGTTCAAGAATGACGTCGACCAGTGGCGCCTGGGTGTCGGCTACAACTACGGCATCGCACCGAACACCGATCTGGTGGCCCGTGTTGCGTACCAGAAGTACGACGAGAAGCGCGGCCTGGACTTCAACGGCTACTCCACTGAAGTGGGCGTGCGCACCGCGTTCAACCCGTACGTGGAAGGCTACGTGATGGCCGGCTACGAAGATTTCAGCAAGAAGCACGGTTACAACCCGGACGGCGAGTTCTACGGCCGTGTCGGCGCCACCGCCAAGTTCAACCAGAACTGGGGCCTGAGCGGCGAAGTGAAGCTGGCCAAGGCTGGCGACCGCGAGTGGTTCGTGGGCCCGCGCTTCACCTGGTAACAAACGCCTGTCGTTAGTGCGTGTTGTGCTGGCGTGTGACTCTCTCTCTCTCCCACACGCCAACCGAAGCCCGGCCTCGCGCCGGGCTTCACTTTTATGGGCCCTGTAGCGCGACAATGCGGCATGGGCGACTCTTCCCCCCTCGCAGGTACTGGCACGGCCTACCAGGAGCATCCGGCGCCTGCGCCGCTGCGCGGCCACTTTGGTCAGCTGTGGCAGAGCCAGCTTCCTGACGATGCCGATGGGCACATCACCGTACTGCCCGATGGCTGCGTGGATATCCTCTGGCGCGACGGTGCGTTGTTCGTGGTCGGCCCGGACCGCGTGGCCGCGCACCCGGCGCTGGCACCCGGTGCGCAGGTGCTGGGGGCACGCTTCCGTCCCGGCCAGGCATTGGCCGCGCTGGGCCTGCCCCTGGCCGAGATCATCGGCCAGGCCGTGCCACTGGCCGATCTGAAGGGCGCGTGGGCGAGCAAGGCGGCGGCCTCCATTGGTGACACCGCGCCTGCACAGCGCCTGCAGCGGATGGCGCACTGCCTGCAACAGCATATGGGTGCGTCCGCGCTCGATACCCCGGCGCAGCGTGCACATGCCCTGTTTCAGGCGCTCGCCATTGGTGACGCCACGCTGGATACGCTGGCGGCACGCCTGAGCCTGAGTCCGCGCAGCCTGCGGCGCTTCAGCCAGTCGCAGTTCGGCTATGGGGCGAAGACGCTGGAGCGGATCCTGCGCCTGCAACGTTTTCTTCGCCACAGCCGCGCGCTGCCACAGCACTCGCTGGCGATGCTGGCCGCCGAGGCCGGCTATGCCGACCAGGCCCATCTCAGTCGCGAGGCACGTGAGCTGGGTGGCATGACCGCACGCGAACTGCGTCTGGAGTGGGGCCAATGATGGCCGTTTCGTTCAAGACCGCGATGCCACGTTGATTGAAGCTGGGGCTCCCACCACGGAGCCACGCCATGAGCCACGTCGCACCCCACGATGCCGAATGCCGCATCGACAACATTGAATTCAACGTCGCCGACATCGCCCGCAGCAAGCGCTTCTATGGCGAGGTGTTCGGTTGGCAGTTCACCGACTACGGCGCGGCCTATACCGAGTTCGACGATGGCCGCCTGAAAGGCGGCTTCGTGGCCGACGCGCCGGTGCGTGCCCACGGCGGGCCGCTGGTGATCCTCTACTGCGCGGACCTGGCCGATGCACAGCAGCGTGTGACTGCCGCTGGGGGCGAGGTGGTGCAGGCGGTGTTCGCGTTCCCCGGTGGCCGCCGCTTCCAGTTCCGCGATCTGGATGGCTACGAGTTGGCGGTCTGGAGTGATGTGGATTGAGGTCTTCGTACCTTCGCTGGTGGACGGAACGAGAACCGCTCCGTCCCCGGTCAGTCGGTTCCGCTATGATCGCCCGCACATCGCCACACGCGATGCGCCCGCCTCAAGCCAGCAGGAACCGCCGTGAACTCCCAGCCCGCACCGATCACCGCCCTCAACCACACGCTCGACAACGAGCCGCAGCAGATCACTGCGCCACTGACCCATTCGGCGGCGTTCCTGGTGCTGAAGGTGAAGGACGACGAGGCGTCGATCGCGAAGGCACGCGAGGTCCTGGCCAGCACCGATGACCTGATCAAGAACACCGCCATCCGCGAGATCGAGCGCACCTTCACCTGCAACGTGGCCATTGGTCACCGCGTGTGGAAGCCGCTGGTGGGCACCACGCCGCCGCGTGAGCTGCAGCCGTTCCGCGAGATCAAGGGCGCGACCCACACCGCCGTGTCCACGCCCGGCGACCTGCTGTATCACATCCGCGCACGCACCATGGACCTGATCGTGGCGTTCGAGCGCAACCTGCTGATGGCCTTCGGCGATGCGGTGGAGACGGTCGATGACGTGGCCGGCTTCCGTTATTTCGATGGCCGCGATCTGCTCGATTTCGTCGATGGCACCGCCAATCCGGAAGGGCTGTCGCTGCCGGAAGCCACCATCGTGGGCGAAGAAGATCCCGAACATGCCGGTGGCAGCTATGTGGTGGTGCAGAAGTACCTGCACAACCTTGATGCCTGGCGCGCACAGAAGACCGAGGCGCAGGAAGCGATCATCGGCCGCACCAAGCACGACAACATCGAGCTGGATGATGCGCCGGCGGATGCGCAGAAGTCGCACAAGACCCTGTGCACCATTGAAGACGCCGACGGCGAGCACGAGATCCTGCGCGACAACATGCCGTTCGCCAACCCGGGCCGTGGCGAGTACGGCACCTATTTCATTGGTTACACCCGCCGCCTGTGGGTGATCGAGAAGATGCTCGAGCGCATGTTCATCGGCAATCCCGCGCCGCTGCACGACCGCATCCTCGATTTCTCCACCGCCACCACCGGCGTGACCTTCTTCGCGCCCTCGCGCAAAGTGCTGGCCGATCTGGGCGATTGATCGCGCCGGGCAGCGGCGACTGCCATCTGCCTGTCATCTACCGCCCCGACCATCTGCTGTTGGATGCGAGTGCAGGAGCAGGTGATGGCCATGACAGGGAACAGAACCGGCATGCGCCGCTGGTGGCGGCCGCTGGCCGCGTTGTTCGGTGCGCTGGCACTGGGGAGCGCTGCGGTGTCCGCGCAGGAAGCTCCTGCACACTGGATGGCCTATGCCGCCGCCGTGGGGGGCCAACTGCAGCAGCGCCTGCAGCAGGAGCAGGACCCGCAGGCGCAGCGCGTGCTGGAATGGCTGCAGGCGCATCCGGACGCACCGACGCCGCTGCCGGTGAGCGTGTGGATCGCGGCGGATGGCCGCATCTCGAAGCTGGAATTCGACAGCCTGGGCGATGCCCAGGTTGATGCAGACCTGCGCGCGACCCTGCAGGCAGCGCCGTTGCAGGCGGCGCCACCGGCCGACATGCGCCAGCCGCTGCGGCTGGGCCTGGTGCTTACCCAGTAGATCCACACCATGCGTGGATATGCCTGGTAGATGCCGACCTTGGTCGGCAGGCACGCCAACCAAGGTTGGCGACTACCGGTGGCCCCCAGCCACGCATGGCGTGGCTCTACTGCGTTGCCACCTGCGGTTCACGCGCGGCCGCGCTCCATGCGCGCAGGCCGAACACGGCCAGGCCGAGGAAGAACACGTACAGCGCGGCGGTCACGTGCAGCGACTTGAACAGGTACGCACCCACATAGACCACGTCCACCGCGATCCACACCCACCAGCAGGCCACGTGGCGGCGTGCCTGCCACCACTGGCCGACCAGGCTCAGCGCGGTCAGCATCGCGTCCAGCCAGGGCAGTGCGGCATCGGTGAAGGTATGCATGGCCGCACCCAGCGCCACGCCACCACACAGGCCGATGGCCAGGTCGCGCAGCAGCTTGCCGCGCGCCAGCGGCACGATGCGGATGCTGCCCTCATCGGCGGCATGCTGCCGCCAGTTGAGCCAGCCGTAGACCAGGAAGCCACCGAAGGCGACCTGCAGCAGGGTGTCCGAGTACAGCTTGGCCTCGGCGAATACCAGCCCGTACAGCGTCACCGACAGCAGGCCCACCGGCCACGCCACCAGCCGGCGCCGGGCCATCAGCCAGACGCCAAGGATGCTGCACAGTGCGGCGGTCCACTCGAGCATCACGCCGCTCACAGCGCGAACGTCACCGACAGGCGGGCCTGTCGCGGTGCGCCGGGGAACAGGTAGTAGTCACCGCCGCTGCTGCCGGTATCGCGCCAGTAGAAGCGGTTGAACACGTTGTCCACCGACAGGTTCCAGGTCACCGCACGCTCGTGCAGGCGATGCTGGAAGCGCAGACCAGCGTCGAACACCGAGTAGTCCGGTGCGCGCACGCCGCCGTCGGCACGTGCGACGTTGGCACCGGCATAACGCCAGCCGCCAGTGACATCCAGGCCCTGCACGAACGGCAGCGCATAGGCCACATGCACGCTGGCCCGCACCTTCGGCACATTCACCAGCTGATGGCCTTCATAAGCCGGCGTGCCTGTGTCGCGCGCACGCGCCTGCAGCACGCTGGCACTGGCCACGATCTGCAATGCATCGGTCAGCTGGCCGTTGGCGGTCAGCTCCAGGCCGGTGTGGGCCTGGGTGCCTTCCTCGACGAAGGTGTAGCCCACGTCGCTGTTGTCCGGCTTGGCGTACTGGTACGGCTGCGAAATGCGGAACACGGCCGCACCCAGGGTCAACGCCTCGACCGGTACGTACTTCACGCCCACTTCCAGCTGGCGCGACTGCACCGACGGCAGGAAGGTGTCGGCATTGCTGGTCCAGAACGGCGCTTCCTGGCCCAGCGAAATGCCACGCACGTAACTGGCATAGGCGTTGAGCTGGTCGGTGGCCTTCCACACCAGCGCGGTCTGCGGCAGGAAGCGCGACAGGCGGCTGTGGCGCTGCGGGGTGCCGCGCTTGTCGTAGGCGCGCTCGTCGAGGCGCACGAAGCGGCCACCGGCCAGCCACTGCCAGTCGTCACCGAAGCTGATCCGGTCCAGCGCGAAGAAGGCGGTCTGGCGGCTGTCCAGGCGACGTGCGGACGGGCCGGGCATCTTCGGCGACGGCTCGAACACCGGCACCGGTGCCTCGTGGATGTTGGTGGTGCCGACGTACTCGTTGACGCTGGGGCGCTTGTCCACGGTGCGGCGGAAGTAGTCGGCACCGAGGGTCAGCTCATGGCCGACGCTGCCGGTCTCGAAACGGCCGCGCAGCTCGGCACGGGCCTGCTGGTTGCGGCGGGTGTCGTCCGGGCTGCGGTAGTCGTAGACGTCGTAGTCGCCATTGGGCGCGAAGTAGTTGCCCGGCACGCTGCCATCGGCGCATTGCGTGGCGTAGTAGCAGCCGTAGGCGAAGGCGACGTTGTCGTCGATCACCGACCGGCTGTGGCCGACCGACACGCGCGACTGCCAGGCGTCATTGAAGTCGTAGGTGTGCAGTGCGCTGATGTTGGTGCTGGCGATATCCACCGGGCGCTGCCACGGCTGGTAGCCGAGCAGGTGCTCGCGGTCGACGCCGCGCGGCAGGTCACGCGCGCCCAGCAGCTGGTAGCCGGACACCGAACGCTGCGAGCTGGTCTGGTAATTGGCGTCCACCTCCAGCTTGCCGCGTTCGCCGATCAGCCAGTCGGCCGCGAGCGAGTAGAAATTGCGGCGGCCATCGGCGTGCTCGACATAGGAATTGCTGGAATCCCACGCGGCATTCAGGCGCAGGCCGAAGCGCGGGGTGATCCAGTGGCCGACATCGACGGCGACGTAGCGCGAGCCTTCCGAATCGGTACCGAGCGTGGCGGTGCGCACTTCGGCCGGGCGCTTGCCGATGTAGTTGATGATGCCGCCGGGCGCCATCACGCCTGCGGCCAGGCCGGCTTCACCCTTGAGGATCTCCACCGACTGCACGTTCTCCAGCGCCAGGCGCTGTTCGCCGGCGATGGACAGGCCGTTGAAGCGGTAGCCGGTGGCGGCGTCCAGCGCGAAGCCACGGATGGCGATGTTCTGGTAGTAGCCCACCGGCGCATACGCATCACCCAGCGAGGCATCGTTGCTGGCCAGCTCGGACAGCGAACGCACCTGGCGGCGATCGAGGTAATCGCGCTCGAGCACGTTCACCGAGGCCGGCGTGTCCTTCCAGCTGCCGCCACCGAAGGCGTTCACGCGCGAGGTATCGGCCTTCGGTTTGCCGGCCTGCACGCGCACCGCTGCCAGTTCGGTCGGCGAGCGTTCGGCGCCATTGGCAGCCGCATCAGGGGACGCCTCGGCCTCGCTGGCGTGCAGCGGCAGCGCGGCGCAGAGGGCGAGGGAGAGCAGGGTGGGGCGAAGGCAGCGGTTCATTCGATTCGTCTTCGGACAACAAGGGAGACGAAGCGACGGCGCGCAGGTGCACCGGCCCATGACGGGGGTGTGGCTGCGGCTCAAAGCTCCCTACGCCGGTGCAAACCGGATCAGGTTCCAAGGGACTCTCTCAGCCTGGCAGATCCAGGCACCCCCGCTTCAGGTGACCATTTCACTACAAATGGTACGGATTTGCGAGCCGGCGCCCTTCAGGCTGCCGCGTGCAGGGCCTGCAGCAGTGCCTGTCCCGGCGCGCTGTGGAACCACGCCGGGTGCCCCAGCATGAAGGGCTGCCACGCCACGTCGGCATTCGCGGTCGAGCCGGTGACACCTTCGAAGTACTCCACTTCGGACAGTGCGAAGTCGAAATGGACCACCGGCAGCAGGTCGGCCAGCAGGTGCACGCGTGCCGCCGACAGCGGCAGTACCTGGCGGTAGCCGTCGAGCAGGGCCAGCGCGATATCGATGCGCACCGCCTCCATGCCGCGCTCCAGCTCCAGCCACGCCACCGCGTTGCGCTCGATCGCGGTGGCGAGGTCGAACAGTGCGCTGGTGGGCGAGGCCAGGCCGAAATCCAGCACGGTACTGATCTGCCCATCGCGCCACAGCAGGTTGGAAACATGCCAGTCGTTGTGGGCCCACAGCCGCGGCTCGTCGCGCAGGCGCTTGGCCAGGCCGGCATGCCACGGCAACACGTCACGCTGCAGCTGCGCTTCCCACGGAATGCGCGCGAGATAGCGGGCCAGCCCGGGGCGCTCGTGCAGCCCTGCCTTGATGGCCGCGACCGGATCGTCGGCGCGGATCAGATCGTCGCGCGCGACCAGCACATGGGTGCTGCGCTGCGCCGAGTGATAGCTGGCCGCAGCGCGGTGCAGCTGTGCGAGTGCGCGCCCGGCTTCGCGGGCCTGTGCGACATCGGTCAGCAGCGACCACGACACGGCGTCGCGGTACAGGTCCTCACCGACGCCAACCGCATGCAGCTCGAAGGTCCATTCGCCATGCTCGACGGCGCTGTGGCCATCGGCCGCTGGCAGCACCTGCACCACCGGCACGCCCGCTGCGGCGAGATGGGCGATGAAGCGGTGTTCTTCTTCCAGGCAGGCCGCACTGCGCACGTTGTGGTGGTGGCGCTTGATGAACACCGCGCCGTCCACACCGTCGACGATCGCGGCGGCCGACAGCGGTCGGGGGCTGTGCCAGCGCGGTTGGCTGTGCTCGCCCAGCTGCGGGTAACGCCGGCGCAGCCACGCGATGTCCGCCGCGCTGATCGGTGGCCAGTCGGCAGCGACCTCGTCGTTGTTGAGGCCCTGCACGCGGTGGGAAGAAGAAGTCATGCCGCAGCCCCGGTGGGGAAAGTCACATCCAAGGCTGCGCATTCAACGCCATGCACGCGGCCAACGCAAACGGGCGGGTCATCGACCCGCCCGTCCGTGCATCGGCATGGGAGATGCCGCGCTGCTTACCAGCCGCGATGGCGACCGCGGTCGTGGTAGTAGCGGTTGTCGTAGTAGCGCTCGCGCTGCCAGCGACGGTCGTCACCGCGGTCGTAGTAGCCGCTGCGGTAGTAGCCACGGTCGTAACGGCGATCGTAGCGGTCGTCGTAACGACGATTATCGTAGTAACGGCGGTCGCGGCGGTCGGAGGTGGTCAGGTTGCCGATCGCCCCGCCGGCCACGGCGCCGCCCACGGTGGCCGCAGGATCGCCGTTGGAGAGCAGGTTGCCGGCCACGCCACCGACCACGGCGCCGACCAGGGTGCGCTTGTCCTTCCTCGACATCGCGCTGGCATCGCTGACCACGGCCACACCGGCCACCAGTGCCAGAGCCATCGCCAGACCACGGAAGCTGAGTGCGGAAGTACTGAGCATGTTCGTTCTCCTGTGAGGTGCATGCCACGCTGGGCAGGGAGGGCGTGGGGCGCCCCGGCTGCCGTGGTGTCCACGCTGGCGTTCCAACATTGCCGGAACATTGCCTGGTCCACCGTGCGGCTTGCGCATTCATCTAGCGGCAGGCGGCATGAAGCAAGGCTGAAAGCGGCCTCGGCCGCTCAGCTGGCAGAAAGGGAAAAGGCCACGCGGACGTGGCCCTCCCTTCTCTCCCAAGGCGCTGCGGGCTTAGACGCCCATCGCCTTCTGTGCCTGCCGGGCCTGCTCCTGCTGGGCATCCTGCTGCTGGTGCAGCACGTTGGGCGCACCCTGCACGGCACCACTGCTGAGCGCCAGGCTCTGCTCGCTGGCGGCACGGGTATCCACCGCCACGCGGCTGGCGGCGGGGTCACCGATCGTGCCCTGCACGGCAAACAGGCGCTCACCGTTCGGGCTCGGCACCACCGTGTCGATGCGCTGCAGGCCGGCGGCATGCGCCTCCTTGGTCAGGGCCGCAGCGGCGCTTTCCAGCGCGTGGCGATCCTTGAAGGTGCCTGCCGGCATCAGTTCCAGACCCTTGCTGGCCTGGATGAACAATGGATTGCGCGGGTGCCGCTCGTCGTTCAGCAACGGCCGTTCGCGGGCGTCCTTGATCGCCTCCAGGGTCTTCGCCCCGACAATGCCGTCGGCCACCAGGCCGTTGTCTTTCTGCAGCTGGCGCACCGCCGCGTCGGTGTTGCGGCCGAAGCGGCCATCCTCGACCAGCGGCTTGCCGTCGGCACCGACGTAGCCGAGGTGGCCCAGCTGCTCCTGCACCCTGCGCACGCCCTCGCTGTGCGCACCCTGCTTGTACAGTTCGGCGTGCGGGGTGGCAGCGGCCTTGTGCTCGGCCGCAGGCTTGCCCTGTGTCTGCTCGTGCGACTGGGTGCGGTTTTCCAGCAGGTCGCGCGCCTTGGACAGCGGATCGGAGGCGTACAGCTTCCAGTTCGGGTGCTCCTTCACCTGCTTGAGGTAGTCCTCGACCGGCATGGTGTGCACGCCCTTGCTGCCGGTGGACTGGCTGATCAGCAGCTTGTCGGTGTTGGGGTCGCGCACCACCATTACGATGTGGTCGATGCCGTTCCAGTGCTCATGGCGGGTCTTGGCCGTATCCAGGCCGATGATCATGCCTTCCTTCAGCGCATCGGGCTTCAGGATCGCGTCGCGGTCCAGCAGCACGCCGGACTGGTCGAACGCCTTGCGCACGATGCCGCCGGAACCCAGGTTGCCCAGGTCGATGCGATCAGCCTTGCTGAACACCGCATGCCCGGCCTTCTGGTTGATCTCGTCCATGGTCCGGTTCTGCAGCGTGCCGACCCAACCGGAACAGTCGATGTAACCCTGCTCCACGTTCTTGCCGGTCTTGCCCGGCACGTACAGCGCGTGACCCGGGATGTTGATGGCGTACTTGACGTGGTCGTACTTCACTCCGGCCTCGTAGGCGGCCTGCAGTTCGATGCCCGGCTTCGGCGCGGCAGCGGCTGTTGCGGTTGCCGCCAACGTGGCAGCACCGGCCGCTACGGCTGCGCTGACCTGTGCGGGCGCTGCCGCGGTCTGGCCCTGGCCCTGCGCCACCGCCTGCGGTTCGATGTTCTTTTCCGGAATGCTGATCGCTGCGTACTTGTGGATGTAGTAGCTGGAGAACGTCCGCGCCAGGTCGCCATCGTTCATGCCGCGCATCTCGGCCAGGGTGTGGCCGGTCAGCGCCTTCGCGTCGGAACCGATCTGGTTCAGCACGTTGCGGCGCATGTTGATCTCTTCGCCGTGGCTGTTGCGCACCACGCCGAAGGTGCCGGTGGCAATGGCGGTCTGCACCGAGCCATAGCCGGCGCTGCCCTGCTGGTGGGCCAGGTACAGGTCCAGGCCGGTGGGCGTGTTGCCCCCGGACAGGTACGGGTTGCCGGTGCGCTCGTTGCGGCGCGCCATCGAGTCCAGGTTGTCCTGGTACATCTGCGCGGCCGCCTCGGTGTTGCGGGTAGGGTCGAACTCGTGGCCGGTCAGGTGGTACTGGCGCGCGGAGCCGGGCACGAACTGGAACAGGCCCTTGGCGCCGGATGAGGTGTTGTGGGCGCGCTCGTTGAAGGTGCCGCCCGTCTCGATGTGCGCGAAGCGCATGAAGTCATCGACCGGAATGCCTTTCTGCCGGGCGACCTGCTCGACGATGTCCAGGACTTCCTTTCTGCTGTAGTCATGCTGTGCCATGACGTTTTCCTCGGGGTTGATGGAGCGGCGCATGCCGCGAATCGCCAACCGGACTCATCCGTGAGTCAAGAACATGTCGGTCAACAGGGAACCCGCGCGTGGCGGGTGCTATCAAGGCGCGACGTACTGCTGGGTCGCGCTGTCGAAGGTGTAGTGCACGGTGTCGCTGGCACCCAGGGCGCGGGTCTTGCCGGGGCCTTCGATGGTGGTGCCCTTGAAGGTCACGGTCAGGCGCGGCAGGCCGTTGCCCTCGGCAGCGAAGGCCAGTTCGCCATCGCTGCCGGTGCAGGGCATCACGTTGCCTTCGTCGCAGGCCGCGCTGTTGTCCTCACCGGTGCGCACCGAGCCGACATAGCGCCAGACCTTGCTGTCCACGTCGTCTTCGCTGCGCTTGGGGTTGAACAGCAGCAGCGCATAGCCGGTGCTGCTGATGCCGCGGTCGAAGCTGCGGGTCGGCACCGCCAGCAGCAGGCGGCCGTCGGCGGTGCGATGTTCAAGTGGCTTGCGCCGGGTATCGACATCGTCGGCCTTGTCGTACGCGCCCAGTGCGCCGATGGTCCATTCCTGGCCACGGAACTTCCATGGCTTCCTGGCGTCGGTGCCGGCCAGCACGAAGGTGGCCTCGGCGAGGTTGGCGCGGTCATCCGGACCGGCCGGCGTCTGCTCGCCCGGCTTGCCGTAGTGCTCGCGGGTATCCCAGGAGAAACCCGTGTAGAACGTGGTGCCATCGAGGGTGAAGGTGTGGCCGAACCAGAAGGTCGCCACGCTGCCGTTCTGGACCTCATAGGAGGTCGCGCCATCGCCGTCCACCTGGTAGGTGAAATACATGACGGTCGGCGCGTCGGGCGGGGTGACGGCGGCATCGGGGGTGGGGGTCTGCATCGGGGCAACATCCTGTCGGGGCGCATTGGCAGCCTGCGCAGGAGCGCCGGGCTGGGAGGACGAGGGGGCCGGATCGGCGGCGCTGCAGGCGGCAGCGGAAAGAGAGACGAGCAGGCACGCCGCGAATGCGCGCAGGGGTCGCACCGGCAGGGTCCAACGTAGCTTGGGGGAATGATGCATGCGCCTCTCCATGGTCAGCGTTGCCGGGCCAGACGGCCGGCAGGAAACCGCACCCCATCCACGAGGGACGGGAGCGAGGACATGAGCCGGTCGATTCCTTCGACCTCGCATTGAGAACTCACGCCGGGCCATCTTGGCACAGATCGGCGGCGGGTCAAAGAGGGCGGTGGCAGATGCCCTTCTTTGTGATCTGGCTCTCAGATATTGCCGTCGCGCAGGTAATCGAACAGCTCGGCGTCGCCCTTCAGGCCCAGTTTGAGCATGGCGTCACCCTTCTGCCGGCTGATGGTGCTGACGCTCTTGTGCAGCTGCAGCGAGATTTCCTTCACGGTCATGCCGGTGCCCAGCAGCCGCAGCACCTCCACTTCGCGTGGCGACAGCGGCTTGCCGTCGCCCTCGCGCATGCGCCAGCTGCCGGCGGCCTCGACCCGCTCGCGCAGGCTTCGGCTGATGTAGGGCTGGCCCCGGTAGACCGACTGGATGGCCTGCGGCAGTTCGTCCATCGACGAACTCTTGTCGACCAGGCCGAGCACGCCGCTGTCGAGCACCATGCGCAGGATCGCCAGATTGTTGGAGACACTGAGCATCAGTACAGGCAGGTCGGGATGGCGCCGGCGGATCATGCCGATCATGGCGAAGCCGTCGGCCTGTGGGCTGCCGGGCATGGAGTAGTCGGTCACCAGCAGGTCGCAGGGCTGGCTGCCAAGCAGGGCCATCAGCGCCTGTGCACTGTCGGCTTCGCCGACCACGCGGCCAACCCCGCTCGATTCGATGACGGCGCGGGTACCGATACGGACCACCGGGTGGTCGTCTGCGATGATGATGCGCAAGCTCATGCTCTAGTATGACCACCGGGCAGGCCGGGCCGCGACCATCGCGGCTCCTGGCAGATTCTAGGAGATCGACGCCGATGCGTAGCTGGGCTGTTCGCGGGCTGGTCCTGCTGCTGGCCGTGCTGGCGTTGCCTGCAGCGCTGGCACAGGCGGTGCCTGGACCGTTGCCGCTCACCCCGCTGCAGCGCGAGTACGTTGCCGCGCATCCGAGCATCGTCGTGGGCCAGTATGACAGTGGCTGGCCGCCGTTCGAGTCCCTCCGTGATGGCCAGCAGGTCGGCCTCGGACCCGATTATCTGTCGCTTCTCGCCCGTCAGCTAGGCATGAAGGTCGAGGCGAGGCGCTATTCCGACTGGACATCCGTGCTGGACGCGGCATGTCGTGGTGAGATCGACGTGGTGATGAATGTCGGTCTCAGTGCCGATCTCACCCGCTGCATGGTCTATACCGCCGCCTATGGCGAGGCGCCGCTGGCCCTGGTGGGACGCCCGGATGACCTGCGTGCCTCCGACATCCCCGACCTGGATGGACTGCGGGTGGTGATCGAGCAGGACTTCCTGACCGGCCCGCAGGTGCGGGCGCGCTTCCCCCGGGCACGACAGCTTGTCGCAAACAGCTCGCTGGCGGCGCTGGAGATGGTCAGAGACGACAAGGCTGACGTTTACATCGGCAATGCGTACGTAGCCACCGAACTGATCGCCCGCGAGGACCTGCAGGGGGTCGTGCTGCTGCGCCCCAGCGATCTGCCGCCCGAACGGCTGCACTTCGGCATTCCCAACAGCAAGCAGCCGCTGGCCGAAGCGTTGGACCTGGCGCTGGCCGCGACCAGCCAGGCCCAGCGCGATGCGCTGGTGCAGCGCTGGCTGCCACCTCCGCGGTGGTCGGCATCGGCACAGCTGGCGCTGAGCCAGGCCGAGAAGCGGGTACTGGAGCAGCCGTTGAAGATCGGCTTCGCGCCGAACGCGGCGCCACTGTCGTTCGCCGACCAGGATGGCAACCCCAGCGGCCTGGCCAGCGAATACCTGCGCCGCCTGCTGCAGGCCGGCGCCAACCTGCAGGTGGAAAACAGCCATGACTGGTACGAAGTGCGCGAGAAGGCGCGCCGTGGCGAGCTGCAGGCGGTAATGGGCATTCCTGCCGATTCGCGCTACCTGGGCCCGGACTGGGTGTTCAGCCAGCCCTTCATCAGCGTGCCGAACGTGATCGTCAGCCAGCGTGACAGCCCGGCGCTGCTGGGCCTGTCCGACCTGCAGGGCAGGCGGGTGCTGCTGTCCGATCCGGAGCGCGTGCGTGGCTATGTGCTGCAGCAGGCACCGCAGGCCCGGATCATCGCGGCGCGCAGCGCGGAACAGGCCCTGCAGCGCCTGATCAATGGCGACGCCGATGCCTATGTAGGCAATCTGGCCGTGGTTGACCATCTGCTGCGCAGCCGCTTCCCGGGGCGCCTGCAGGTGGCCGCACCGGCTGGCTTCAACGATCAGCTAGTGCTGGCTGTCGAGCGCCGCCATGCCGCCCTGGCCACTACTTTCGACCGCCTGCTGCTGCAGATGACCCCACGCCAGCGCGAGGCCCTGCGCGGCGACTGGCTGGCCGTCGAATATCGCAACGGGCTCGACTGGACCCGCGTGGCGCGCTGGGGCGTGCCGCTGCTGCTGGTGCTGCTCACCGCGCTGCTGGTGCACGCCATCGGGCATTGGCGGCTGCGCCGCGAGGTGGCCGGGCGACGTCATCTGGAACAGCGCCTGGCCGAAGTCACCGACAACCTGCCCGCCGTGGTCTATCAGGCGCGCCGTGCGGCAGACGGAACCCTCAGCTTCCCGTTCATTGCCGGTGACCTGCAGGCGTTGTTCGGAATCAGCCGGCAGCAGGCCGAACAGGATGCAACGTGCCTGCTGGAGCGCATCGAGGAAGACGACCGCGAGCACATCCTGCATGCGGTCGAGCAGGCGGCGCGCCAGTTCGCACCGCTCATTCTGGAATTCCGGCTGCGACCTGAAGGTGCCGGCGCGCGCTGGGTGCGCAGCCAGGCCCATCCCTATGCGGCCGAAGCAGGTGCGGTGACCTG
Organism: Stenotrophomonas sp. NY11291; assembly: GCF_023277365.1. Lineage (NCBI taxonomy): Bacteria > Pseudomonadati > Pseudomonadota > Gammaproteobacteria > Lysobacterales > Lysobacteraceae > Stenotrophomonas > Stenotrophomonas sp. NY11291. The sequence continues at coordinate 216,844 of NZ_CP096975.1, forward strand.
GAGTGGTTACTGGGTGGATGTCAGCGAGGCGCGTGCGCAGGCCGAGGCCCTGACTGCGGCCAAGGCCGACGCCGAACAGGCCGCGGAAGCGAAGTCGCGTTTCCTGGCAACCATGAGCCATGAGATCCGCACGCCGATGAGTGGCGTGCTGGGCATGCTGGAGGTGCTGGCGCATTCGCCGCTGGATGCCGAGCAGCAGCGCATCCTGGGGGTGATCGAGGATTCGGCGCAGATGCTACGGCAGATCCTCGACGACATCCTCGATTACTCGCGGCTGGAGGCCGGCGCGCTGCGCCTGGAACCGGTGCCGCAGCCGCTGCGGCCATTGCTGGAAAGCGTGTGCCGGTTGTTGTCGGCGCAGGCCAGTGCGCGTGAGCTGGACCTGCACGTGCAGATCGACCCGCAGCTGGCGGCCGCGCACGAAGTGGATGGTGTGCGCCTGCGTCAGATCGTGTTCAACCTGCTCAGCAACGCCATCAAGTTCACCGTGCGCGGCGAAGTGCGGCTGCAGCTGGAAGTGCTGGGGCCGACCGCCGAGGACGGCAGCCAGCCGCTGTGCCTGAGCGTCACCGACACCGGCATCGGCATCGCACCGGAAAAGCTGCAGCACCTGTTTGCGCCGTTCACCCAGGCCGGTGCGTATATCCAGCGCGACCATGGTGGTACCGGCCTGGGCCTGAGCATCTGCCAGCGCCTGGTGCAGATGATGGATGGCGAGCTGGAGCTGCACAGCACGCTGGGTGAGGGCACCCGCGCCGAGGTGCGGCTGTCGCTGGTGGAAGCCAGCAGTGGTGATGTTGAAGCGTTGGTCGCTGAGCAGGAACAAGCGGCGCTGCTGCCGCCGGCGCTGCGCGAGGCACGCGTGCTGGTGATCGAAGATCATCCGACCAACCAGGCGATGATGGCCTGGCGCCTGCAGCAACTGGGCGTGCCGCATGTGCTGGTCGGCGATGGCCAGCAGGGGCTGGATCGGTTGGCGTCGGAGTCGTTCGATCTGGTCATCACCGATTGCCGGATGCCGGTGCTGGATGGCTTCGCATTCACCCGCCTGCTGCGCGAACGCGAGGGCCGCAACGGCCAGCCGCGGCTGACCGTATTGGCGCTGACCGCCAGTGTGCTGGACGACGATGCGCGTCGTTGCCGTGAGGCCGGCATGGACGAAGTGCTGGCCAAGCCGTTGTCACTGGCCACGCTGCGTACCGCGCTGCTGCGCTGGTTGCCGCAGGCGCAGGGACAGTCGTTTGAGGAGCTGGCCGAGTCCGTTGCCGACGATGGTGGGACGCTGCCCGATCTGGACAGCCTGCAGCGGCGCTTCGGCTCGCGCGCGGTGGCCGAGCAGCTGCGCGACAGCCTGTTGCAGGCCAGCGAAGGTGATCTGGCGGGCGTACGGCGCGCCGTGCAGGCCGGTGACCGCATGTCTGCCGCACTGCACCTGCATCGCCAGGCCGGTGGATTGGGTGCGGTGGGGGCGACGGTGCTGGCCGGGCAGGCCAATGCCCTGGTCGAGCGCCTGCAGGACGCAGCCGAGACCGATCCGGAGCCGTTGTTCGAGGCGGTGGCGGGGTTCGTCGCGCGGCTGCAGCAGCAACTGCAGCGCCTGGCTCACTGAGCCGGCTGCTGCTGCAGGTAGGCGATCACCAGCGCGCGGCGTTCGGCGCTGGGGAAAGCGTTGTACATGCGTGTGCCGGGCACCACGTGGGTGGGCGACTGCAGGAACGCATCCAAGGTCTGCGCGGTCCAAGTGATGTCGGCGCGGCGCATGCCCTCGGAGTAGCCGTAGTCGGGCAGGCTGCCGGCGCGACGACCGATCACCCCGTGCAGGTTCGGCCCGAAGCGGTGGATGCCGCCGGGCTGTACGGTGTGGCAGCCGGCACACAGTTCAAACGCGCGCTGCATGGCCTGCTGGTGCGCCTGTTCCGGCGTGGCCGGAGCCGCAGGCGGGCGCTGGCAGGCCGTGGCCGCCAGGGCCACGACAACGGTGATGGGCAGGCAGAAAGCGCGCATGGGCGGGCAGGATAGCGACGCTGCGGGGCAGGCGGGCTGCGACACGCCGTCGCAGCCCGGAGCACTCACATGCCCGAATAGTTCGGGCCGCCGCCGCCCTGCGGGGTCACCCAGACGATGTTCTGGGTGGGGTCCTTGATGTCGCAGGTCTTGCAGTGCACGCAGTTCTGCGCGTTGATCTGCAGCCGCGCGCTGTCGGCTTCGCCGACGAACTCGTACACGCCGGCCGGGCAGTAGCGCGCTTCCGGACCGGCGTACTCGGCCAGGTTCACCTTCACCGGAATGCTCGGATCCTTCAGCGTCAGGTGGCTGGGCTGGTTCTCGTCGTGGTTGGTGCTGCTCAGGAACACCGAGCTGAGACGATCGAAGGTCAGCACGCCATCGGGCTTGGGGTAGGCGATGCGGGTGTGCTTGGACGCCGGTTCCAGGCAGACATGATCCGGCTGGGTGCGGTGCAGCGTCCACGGCGGATTGCGCACGCCCAGCTTGGGCAGCAGCCACTGCTCCACGCCGGTCATCAGCGTGGCCACGGTCTGGCCCTTCTTGAACCACTGCTTGAAGTTCTTGGCCTGCTGCAGTTCGGTGAACAGCCAGCTGGCTTCGAATGCCTTCGGGTAGGCGCTCAGTTCATCGTGCTGGCGGTCGGCGGCCAGCGCGTCGAACGCGGCGTCGGCGCACAGCATGCCGGTCTTGATCGCCGCGTGGCTGCCCTTGATGCGGCTGGCGTTGAGGTAGCCGGCCTCGCAGCCGACCAGTGCGCCACCCGGGAACACCGTCTTCGGCAGCGACAGCAGGCCACCGGCGGTGATCGCACGCGCGCCGTAACCGATGCGGGTGCCACCCTCCAGGTGCTTGCGGATGGACGGATGTGTCTTGAAGCGCTGGAATTCCTCGAACGGGCTCAGCCACGGATTCTTGTAGTCCAGGCCGACCACGTAGCCGATGGCGACCTTGCCGCCGTCGGCGTGGTACAGGAACGCACCGCCGTAGGTATCGCTGTCCAGCGGCCAGCCGGCGGCATGCACCACCAGGCCCGGCTCATGCTTGGCCGGGTCGATTTGCCACAGCTCCTTGATGCCGATGCCGTAGGCCTGCGGGTCCTTGCCTTCGTCCAGCGTGTAGCGGGCGATCAGCTGGCGGCCGAGGTGGCCGCGCGCGCCTTCGGCGAAGATCGTGTACTTGGCCTGCAGGGCCATGCCGCGCTCGAACGCCGGGCCGATGCTGCCGTCCTTCTCGATGCCCATGTCGCCGGTCGCCACGCCGATCACTTCACCGTTGTCGCCGAACAGCACTTCGGCGGCGGCGAAGCCGGGGAAGATGGCCACTTCCAGCGCCTCGGCCTGCTGCGCCAGCCAACGGGTCACTTCGCCCAGGCTGATGATGTAGTTGCCTTCGTTGTGGAAGCACTCCGGCAGCAGCGCGTTGGGCGTGCTGCGTGCGCCGGTTTCGCTGAGGAACAGGAATTCGTCGCGGGTGACCTTCTGCTTCAGCGGTGCGCCGCGCTCGGCCCAGTCCGGGAACAGTTCGGTCAGCGCGCGCGGGTCCATCACCGCACCGGACAGCACGTGGGCGCCTGGTTCGGAGCCCTTTTCCAGCACGCAGACCGACAGCTCGCGGCCGGCTTCGATCGCGCGCTGGCGCAGGCGGATCGCGGTGGCCAGGCCGGCGGGGCCGGCGCCGACGATCACCACGTCGAACTCCATTACTTCACGCGGGGGCAGGGCGTTGGCTTCAGCGCTCATCGATTGCATGACTCGTGGGTAGGGCCGGCATCGGGGCCACCGGCGGTGCCTGGGAATCGCGCGTGCGGCCACGGGCGAAACGGTTGTTTGAATGTGTCAGGGTACCGGGACGCGCGTGATCGAGCTAGATAGACGCCGTTCACCGCACGATTGCTGCAGCGCAGCGTAGTGCCTCAGCCCTGGTGGGGCTAACCCTGGTCGGCACGCGCTGCCCGGATGACCGACAATGGCCGGGTCCTGACTGCGTGTGAGTGCCATGGCTTTGCATCCGTACGATCTGTTCGATGTCCGTTCCCTGCTCAACGAGGAAGAGCGTGCGGTGCAGGAGAGTGTCGCCCGCTTCACCAACGAGCGCGTGCTGCCGATCATCGGCGATGCCTTCGACCAGGCCCGTTTTCCGTCTGAACTGGTGCCGGAGATCGCGTCACTGGGCCTGCTGGGTGCAACGCTGCCGGCCGAGTACGGCGGCGGTGGCCTCGGCGCGGTCAGCTACGGCCTGATCTGCCAGGAGCTGGAGCGCGGCGATTCGGGCCTGCGCAGCTTCGTCTCGGTGCAAAGCTCGTTGTGCATGTACCCGATCTACGCCTATGGCAGCGAGGAACAGCGCCAGCAGTGGCTGCCGGCGATGGCGCGCGGCGAGCTGATCGGCTGCTTCGGCCTGACCGAGGCGCATGGGGGTTCCGACCCGGCCAGCATGAAGACCCGCGCTGTGCGCGACGGTAGTGACTGGCGCATCAGCGGCAGCAAGATGTGGATCACCAGCGGCCCGGTGGCCGATCTGGCCATCGTCTGGGCGCAGACCGAGGACGGTATCCAGGGCTTCGTGCTGGAGAAGGGCATGGCCGGCTTCACCACGCAGGAAATCAAGCACAAGATGAGCCTGCGCGCCTCGCTGACCGGTGCGCTGTTCTTCGATGACGTGCGAGTGCCCGACAGCCACCGCCTGCCGAACGTGAAGGGCCTGAAGGGGCCGCTGGGCTGCCTGACCCAGGCCCGCTATGGCATCAGCTGGGGCCCGATCGGCGCGGCGATTGCCTGCCTGGATGAAGCGCTGGGCTACGCCAAGGAGCGCGTGTTGTTCGGTCGCCCGCTGGCGGCGACGCAGAGCGCGCAGATCAAGCTGGCCGAGATGGCCCGCCGCATCACCACCGCCCAGCTGCTGGCCCTGCAACTGGGCCGGCTGAAGGAAGCCGGCCAGCTGCAGCCGCAGCAGGTCAGCCTGGCCAAGTGGAACAACTGCCGCATGGCCATCGACATTGCCCGCGAGTGTCGCGATCTGCTGGGCGGAGCGGGCATCACCACCGAGCATGTGGCGATCCGGCATGCGTTGAACCTGGAATCGGTGATCACCTATGAAGGCACCGAGACCGTGCACCAGCTGGTGATCGGCCGCGAGCTGACCGGCATCAACGCGTTCTGAAACCTGGTTCCGGTGGGTGCCAACCTTGGTTGGCACACCTCTCCGGAAGTTTCTGCAGGCCCCTGGACCTGCTTTTGGTAGGTGCCAACCTTGGTTGGCACATTCCTTCAGCGCGCGACCGGGCATCGGTGCGGACCAAGGTCCGCACCCACCAGAAGCAGCCCACAGCCACCGGAAGTTCTCAGCAGTCCCCTGGACCTGCCTTTGGTGGGTGCCAACCTTGGTTGGCACATTCCTTCAGCGCGCGGCCAAACATCTGTGCGGACCAAGGTCCGCACCCACCACAAGCGGTCTGCGGCGTTACGCGCCGCCGGCAAACCCGTGCTGGCGCCAGGCCTCGTACATCACCACGGCAACGGTGTTGGAAAGATTGAGGCTGCGGTTGTCCGGCCGCATCGGCAGGCGCAGGCGGCGGCCATCGGGCAGGGCATCGAGCACGTCCTGCGGCAGGCCGCGGCTTTCGGGGCCGAACAGGAATGCATCACCGTCTTCAAAGGCCACGCTGTCATAGCGGACGCTGGCACGCGTACTCAGGGCGAACAACCGTTTCGGTGCGATCCGCGCCAGCGCGGTATCCAGGTCGGGGTGCACCTGCAGGCGTGAATACTCGTGGTAGTCCAGCCCGGCGCGCTTGAGCTGCTTGTCTTCCAGTGCGAAGCCGAGCGGCTCGACCAGGTGCAGCTGCGCGCCGGTGTTGGCACAGAGCCGGATCACATTGCCCGTGTTGGGCGGGATTTCCGGTTGGAACAGGATCACGTGGAACTGGGGCGCGGCATTCATCGGCGCAGTGTACCTGCGACGGCGGCCGCCTTTACGGCGCACGCCCTGCGCTGGGCAGGGCGGCACCGCTTACGGGCGCAGCAGGACCTGGGCGGTTTCGGTGGCCAGGGCCTGCAGGTCGGCGGCGCTCGGACGCACCTGCAGGGCCGGCAGGTTGACGATGACCGAGTGGGCAACGTTGGTGGCGGCGGCGGCCAGGGTGGCGGCGTAGCGCTGGGCTTCCAGTTCGGCGGCCAGGGCGACGCGCTGTTCCAGGCTCGGGCGCACTTCCACCGAGGCCAGGGTGGTGATCGGCATCGCGGCCGCAACCGGGGCGGCGACGTAGCCGCTGCGCTCGGCCAGCTGGTCGGCGCTCGGGCGCACTTCCACGGTGGCCAGGGTCGGGATGCCGCTGGCCTGTTCCCAGGCCTGCTGGGCCAGCTGGTCGGCGGCCGGGCGGACCTGCACGGTGGACAGCGTCTTGATGGATTCGGAGGCCTGCACCGACGAAACAACCGCGGTGCCGGCGATCAGGGCGATGGCGATGGCAATGGTCTTGGCGTTCATGACGGGGCCTGTTTAGTGTTGGTGATCAGTGGTGTGGTAGTAAGGTAGTACACCGATTCTGGGCATGCAAGGAAAATTTTCGATTTCCTGCATTTGTTCAGTCTTCAGTCAGCTTTCGTCTGAAGCCCTTCCTGGCGCAGGAAGTACCAAGCAATCCCCGTGCCAACTTTTAGTTGTTGATTTACAAGTGTTTTTTTGCGCCGGAAAGTGTCCGGTGGGCGGACACCTGTCCATTCGATGCGCCGCGGACACTGTCCGGACGTTCCTGGCGGGCGCATGTGACGGGTCAGGCAGGGCAGATCGGCACCGCGGATGGGGCACAGGGGCAAACACCCCCAGTGACTGCTGGCCGATTCCTGCCGCTGCGTGCGCAGGCTAGGATCGGGGTTCACCTATGTGACCAAGGATCCGGATATGTCTCTCGCCCTTCGCCCGCGCGCTGCACTGCTGGCCGTCGCCCTCAGCACCGCCCTGGGCACGCTTGTGCCTTCCCATGCGCTGGCGGCCAAGCCGGCCGCACCGGCGAAGGTCGATATCCCGTATGAGCAGTTCACCCTGCCCAACGGCCTGCGCGTGATCGTGCATACCGATCGCAAGGCGCCGATCGTCGCGGTCAATGTCTGGTACCACGTGGGCAGCAAGGACGAGCCGGCTGGCCGTACCGGCTTCGCGCACCTGTTTGAACACCTGATGTTCCAGGGCAGCGAAAACCACGACGGCGAATTCTTCGAACCGTTCAAGCAGGTCGGTGCCACCAACCAGAACGGCACCACCAATACCGACCGCACCAACTACTTCGAGAACGTGCCCACCACCGCGCTGGACATGGCGCTGTGGATGGAATCGGACCGCATGGGCCATCTGGTCGGTGCGATCGACCAGGCGGCGCTGGACGAGCAGCGTGGCGTGGTGCAGAACGAGAAGCGCCAGGGCGAGAACCAGCCCTACGGCCAGGCCTGGGACCAGCTCAACAAGGCGCTGTACCCGGTTGGCCACCCGTACCACCACGGCGTGATCGGTTCGATGAACGATCTGAACGCGGCGTCGCTGGATGACGTGAAGACTTGGTTCCGCACCTGGTACGGCCCGAACAACGCGGTGCTGGTGCTGGCCGGCGACATCGACCTGGCCACCGCCAAGGAAAAGGTCGGCAAGTACTTCGGCGCCATCCCGGCCGGCCCGACCATGGCGCAGCCGGCAGTGAACGTGGCCAAGCGCAGCGCCGACACGCGCGAGACGATGACGGACAAGGTGCCGCAGGCGCGCATCTACCGCGCCTGGAACGTGCCGCAGGTCGGCACCACCGATGTCGATCAGCTGCAACTGTTCGCGCAGGTCCTGGGCGGTGCCAAGTCCTCGCGCCTGAGCCAGCGCCTGCAGCACCAGGACAAGCTGGTGGACAGCATCGCGTCGGGCCTGTCGACGTCGCAGCTGGGTTCGAACTTCGTGATCATGGCGACGGTCAAGCAGGGCCAGGACCCGGCCAAGGTCGAGAAGATCATCGACGAGGAACTGGACCGCCTGATCAAGCAGGGTCCGACCGCGGCCGAGCTGGAGCGCGCCAAGACCAGTGCCCGCGCCGGTTTCATCCGCGGCATCGAGCGCATTGGTGGCTTCGGCGGCAAGGCCGATGCACTGGCCGAGTGCGCGGTGTTCACCGGCGACCCGGGCTGCTTCCGCACCTCGCTGGCCAACATCGAGAAGGCCAGTGCTGCTGATCTGAGCCGGCTGGGCGCGCAGTGGCTGGACACGGGCAGCCACACCCTGGTGATCGCACCGGGTGAGCGCGTGGCGCTGAAGGAAGACCCGAGCCAGGCGCCGAAGCCGTTCAACGTGCCGGCGGTGGACCCCAAGTACAGCACCCTGCCCGAGCAGGTCGACCGCAAGGCCGGCGTGCCGCAGACCCGCGAGTTCCCGCAGCTGAAGTTCCCGGCGCTGCAGCGCGCCACGCTGAAGAACGGCACCCAGGTGATCCTGGCCGAGCGCCACGAGATTCCGGTGGTGCAGTTCAGCTACCAGTTCCCGGGCGGCTTCAGCGCCGACCAGGGCCGCAAGCCGGGCACCGCCAACTTCACCATGAGCCTGATGACCGAAGGCGCCGGCAAGCTCGGCTCACTGGCCTTCGCCGATGTCGCCGACGCACTGGGTGCCAGCCTGGATGCCTCGGCCGGCCTGGATTCGATGAGCGTGGACCTGTCGGCGCTGAAGGAAAATCTGGCACCGTCGCTGGCGCTGTACCGCGACCTGCTGCGTGAGCCGCGCTTCGAGCAGGGCGAGATCGACCGGGTCAAGGCGAGCTGGATCGCCGGCATCCAGCAGGAGAAGGTCAACCCGGGTGCGGTGGCGATGCGCGTGCTGCCGCCGCTGCTGTACGGCAAGGGCCACCCGTATGCCATTCCGTTCACCGGCAGCGGTGACGAAGCGGCGATCAATGGCCTGACCCGCGAAGACCTGGTCGACTTCCACCACGACTGGCTGCGCCCGCAGAACGGCACCCTGATCGTGGTCGGTGACACCACCCTGGCCGAGATCGTGCCGCTGCTGGACAAGCAGTTGGGCGACTGGAAGGCCAGTGGCGACGCCCCGCAGGTGAAGGCGGCCACCGACGTAGCGCTGCCGAAGGGCCCGCGCGTGTTCCTGATCGACCAGCCGGGTGCGGTGCAGGCCAACCTGTTCGCCGGCCAGGTGGTGGCGCCTTCGAGCGCTGCCAGCTCGACCCGCTTCGACATCGCCAACGGCGTCATCGGCGGTGACTTCACCTCGCGCCTGAACATGAACCTGCGTGAAGACAAGCACTGGTCGTACGGTGCACGCAGCAGCGCGGTCAACTCGGTGGGCCAGCGTCCGTGGATGGCCAGCGCGCCGGTGCAGATCGACAAGACCGGTCCGGCGATGGCGGAAATGCGCAAGGAAATCGCCGCGTTCGCCGATGGCAGCAAGCCGGCCACCGCCGACGAGGTGAACCGCATCCGCAACATCCAGACGCTGAGCCTGCCCGGTGCCTACGAGACCGCCAGCGCGGTGGCGTCGACCATCGGTTCGATCGTGCAGTTCAAGCGCCCGGACGACTACGTGCTGCGCCGCAAGGCCGAGATCGAGGCGATGACCCCGGCGCAGGTGCAGCAGGCCGCTGCCGAGATCAAGCCGCAGGCCCTGACCTGGGTGGTGGTGGGTGACCTCAAGCAGACCGAAGCGGCCGTGCGTGCGCTGAACCTGGGCGAGGTGACGGTGATCGATGCCGAAGGCAACCCGGTCAAGAAGTAAGGGATGTGCCTGCCCGCCACGGCGGGCAGGTCTCCCGTGGTAGCGCCGGGCCATGCCCGGCGGTTTTTCGGCGGCCAGCCATGCCGCGCTGCGCGCTCGCCGGGCATGGCCCGGCGCTACCGGGGGATCCGACCCCACCCCCGGCTACCCCCGATTCAGGCTGTTCAGGCAGAATCCCCCCATACCCTTCCAGGATCTGCCCATGCGCGTTCTGCTGCTTTCCTCCCTGCTGCTCACCGTCACCGCCTGTACCTGGGTGCCGATCGAACCGGCCGGCAAGGCGACCCGCGTGCTGCCGGCAGGCCCGGTTCCCGCCGGCTGCATCGCCAAGGGCGAGGTGGTGGTCACCGTGAAGAGCAAGGTCGGCTTCTACAACCGCAACCCGCTGCGGGTGCAGGAAGAGCTGGAAACCCTGGCCCGCAACGAGGCCCCGAGCGCCGGCGCCAATGCCGTGCAGGCCGCTGCGGCCCCGGCCGATGGCAGCCAGCGCTTCGCCGCCTTCCAGTGCCCGCCGCGCTGAACGCTTCACCATACGGGCAAGGCTGAATTCGTAAAGATGCGGTGAAAGCCCGGGGGTTATAGAATAGCGCCCCCTTTTGCCTGAGCCTTGGCGCTAACCTCGATGCTCTTCAAGAATGTCTCGATCGCCGGCCTGGCACACGTCGACGCGCCGCATACGCTGACGACCAAGGAAATCAACGAACGCCTGCAGCCGACGTTGGATCGCCTCGGTATCCGCACCGACGTGCTCGGCGATATCGCCGGCATCCATGCCCGCCGCCTGTGGGACAACGGCGTGCTGGCGTCGGACGCCGCCACCATGGCCGGCCGCAAGGCACTGGAAGACGCGGGCATCACCGCGACCCAGGTCGGCCTGCTGGTCAACACCTCGGTCAGCCGTGACTACCTGGAGCCGTCCACGGCCTCCATCGTGTCCGGCAACCTCGGCGTCAGCGACGAATGCATGACCTTCGACGTCGCCAATGCCTGCCTGGCCTTCATCAACGGCATGGATATCGCGGCGCGCATGATCGAGCGCGGTGATATCGACTACGCGCTGGTGGTGGATGGCGAGACCGCCAACCTGGTGTACGAGAAGACCCTGGAGCGCATGACCGCCCCGGACGTCACCGCTGACGATTTCCGCAACGAGCTGGCGGCGCTGACCACCGGTTCGGGTGCTGCGGCCATGGTGATGGCGCGCTCGGAACTGGTGCCGGACGCCCCGCGCTACAAGGGCGGCGTGACCCGCTCGGCCACCGAGTGGAACCAGCTGTGCCTGGGCAACCTGGACCGCATGGTCACCGATACCCGCCTGCTGCTGATCGAAGGCATCAAGCTGGCGCAGAAGACCTTCAGCGCCGCCAAGATTGCACTCGGCTGGGCCGTGGAAGAGCTGGACCAGTTCGTGATCCACCAGGTCAGCCAGCCGCACACTGCCGCGTTCATCAAGAACTTCGGCATCGACCCGAAGAAGGTCATGACCATCTTCGGCGAGCACGGCAACATCGGCCCGGCCTCGGTGCCGATCGTGCTGAGCAAGCTCAAGCAGCTGGGCAAGCTGAAGAAGGGCGATCGCATCGCGCTTCTGGGCATTGGTTCCGGCCTGAACTGTTCGATGGCTGAAGTGGTCTGGTAAGCAGCCCGCTGCCCGACCTCCTGTAGAGCCGAGCCATGCTCGGCTCACGCGCGCAGCGCGGCTCTTCCGCAGCGGACCGGAGAGCAGCCGAGCATCGGCTCGGCTCTACACCGCGCCGCGATTCTCCTTAGGTGCTCCGCATGCGCGATCTCCCCGGTTACCCCGCCCACCCGCAGCGCTTCGAAGTGCGCCCTGGCCTGTCGATGAACTATCTCGACGAAGGCCCGCGCGACGGCGAGGTGGTGGTGATGGTGCACGGCAACCCGTCGTGGAGCTATTACTGGCGCACGCTGGTGGCTGGCCTGTCGGACACTTACCGCTGCATCGTGCCGGACCACATCGGCATGGGCCTGTCGGACAAGCCGGACGACAGCCGCTATGAGTACACGCTGCAGTCGCGCGTGGACGATCTCGATGCACTGCTCAGGCACCTGGGCATCACCGGCCCGGTGACCCTGGCCGTGCACGACTGGGGCGGCATGATCGGCTTCGGCTGGGCGCTGTCGCACCACGACCAGGTGAAGCGCCTGGTGGTGCTCAACACCGCCGCCTTCCCGATGCCGGCCGCGAAGAAGATGCCGTGGCAGATCGCGCTGGGCCGCCACTGGAAGATCGGCGAGTGGATCATCCGCAGTTTCAACGCATTCTCGTCCGGCGCCTCGTGGCTGGGCGTGGAGCGGAAGATGCCGGCCGACGTGCGCCGCGCCTACGTGTCGCCGTACAACAGCTACGCCAACCGCATCAGCACCATCCGCTTCATGCAGGACATCCCGCTGTCGCCGGCCGACAAGGCGTGGTCGCTGCTGGAGCGTGCCGGCAAGGCGCTGCCGTCGTTCGCCGACCGCCCCGCCTTCCTCGGCTGGGGCCTGCGCGACTTCGTGTTCGACCACCACTTCCTGAAGGGTTTCCAGGCCGCGCTGCCGAAGGCCCAGGTGCATGCCTTCGAGGATGCCGGGCATTACGTGCTGGAAGACAAGCACGAGGTGCTGGTGCCGGAGATCCGCGCGTTCCTGGACAAGAACCCGATCTGAGGGGCGTGCCGACCAACGGTCGGCACCCACCGGAAGAGGTAATGGGCAGGTGCCGACCGTTGGTCGGCACACCGGACTACGCCGCGACCGGCGCCTGCGGCGGCGAAGACGGGCTGTTGCCGTTGTCGTCCGGATGATCGTCATCATTGTCGGCGTCATCGCGCCAACGCCAGTCGGCCAGCGTCAGTGGATCCAGGCCATAGGCGATGCGCGCCTTGTCGCACTGCGGGCTGGCTTTGCCGTACTCCCACGATGCATCCACCTCACGGCACACGCTGGGCCGGTTGGGGTGGATGGTGCAGCGTGAATACACGCCGATCTGCGCATCCAGCGCCACGCAGCGCACCGGCTTGGAATGGGTGCCACGCATGCACAGGCGATGCGGGTCCAGCACTTCGGTGAGCTGGTGTGGCACGCCGCCGGGGGTGACCTCGTCTGATTCCATCCAGTGGAAGGCCACGCGGTATTGGGTGCAGCAGGCGCCGCAGGTCATGCAGGGATGTTGCATGGGCAAGCCGCCTCGGGCGGCAGTCGGAATCAGGAACGAGGGTGCGGATTTTCCACGAAGTGGGGCGCCGCGCAAGAAATTCCGTAAGCGGCGACAATGAGCGGATGAACCGACCCTGCAATATTGCGGCCCGTTTGCCTGAACTGGCGCGTGAACGCCCCGACCAGATTGCTATCCGCTGCCCCGGCCGCCGGGGCGCCGGCAACGGCATGGCCGCCTACGACGTCACCCTGGATTACCGCCAGCTGGACGCCCGCAGCGATGCCATGGCCGCCGGCCTGGCCGGCTACGGGATCGGCCGAGGGGTGCGCACGGTGGTGATGGTGCGGCCCTCGCCGGAGTTCTTCCTGTTGATGTTCGCCCTGTTCAAGCTGGGCGCGGTGCCAGTGCTGGTCGATCCGGGCATCGACAAGCGCGCGCTGAAACAGTGTCTGGACGAGGCGCAGCCGGAAGCCTTCATCGGCATTCCGCTGGCCCATGTGGCGCGGCTGGTGCTGCGCTGGGCGCCGTCGGCGGCGCGCTTGGTGACCGTCGGCCGCCGCCTCGGCTGGGGCGGAACCACCCTGGCCGCGCTGGAGCGCGCCGGCGCCAATGGTGGGCCGATGCTGGCCGCCACTGACGGCGAGGACATGGCCGCGATCCTGTTCACGAGTGGCTCCACCGGCGTGCCCAAGGGCGTGGTCTACCGCCATCGCCACTTCGTCGGCCAGATCCAGCTGCTGGGCAGTGCCTTCGGCATGGAAGCGGGCGGGGTGGACCTGCCGACCTTCCCGCCGTTCGCGCTGTTCGATCCTGCGCTGGGCCTGACCTCGGTCATCCCGGACATGGACCCGACCCGGCCGGCACAGGCCGACCCGGCGCGCCTCCACGACGCCATCCAGCGTTTCGGCGTCACCCAGCTGTTCGGCTCGCCGGCACTGATGCGGGTGCTGGCGAAGCATGGCCGGCCGCTGCCGACGGTGACCCGGGTGACCTCGGCGGGTGCGCCGGTGCCGCCGGACGTGGTCGCCACCATCCGCAGCCTGCTGCCGGCCGACGCGCAGTTCTGGACGCCGTATGGCGCCACCGAGTGCCTGCCGGTGGCCGTGGTCGAGGGCCGCGAGCTGGAGCGTACGCGCGCCGCTACCGAGGCTGGCGCAGGGACCTGCGTGGGCAGCGTGGTGGCGCCGAACGAAGTGCGCATCATCGCCATCGATGACGCGCCGCTGCCGGACTGGTCGCAGGCACGCGTGCTGGCCACCGGCGAGGTCGGCGAGATCACCGTAGCCGGGCCGACCGCCACCGACAGTTATTTCAACCGCCCGCAGGCCACGGCGGCGGCAAAGATCCACGAGACGCTGGCCGATGGCAGCACGCGCGTGGTCCATCGCATGGGCGACGTCGGTTACTTCGATGCGCAGGGCCGACTGTGGTTCTGCGGGCGCAAGACGCAGCGCGTGGAGACCACGCGCGGACCGCTGTACACCGAACAGGTCGAGCCGGTGTTCAACACCGTGGCCGGGGTGGCGCGCACGGCGCTGGTCGGTGTCGGCGCCCCGGGTGCACAGGTGCCGGTGCTGTGCGTGGAACTGCAGCGTGGCCAGGCAGACAGCCCGGCGCTGCAGGAAGCGCTGCGTGCGCATGCCGCAGCGCGCACGCCTGAGGCCGGCCTGCAGCACTTCCTGGTGCATCCGGCGTTCCCCGTCGATATCCGTCACAACGCCAAGATCGGCCGCGAGAAGCTCGCCGTCTGGGCCAGCGCCGAACTGGAGAAGCGCGCATGAAGATCCTGGTCACCGGTGGTGGTGGTTTCCTCGGCCAGGCGCTGTGCCGCGGGCTGGTCGAACGTGGCCACCAGGTACTGGCGTTCAACCGCAGCCATTACCCGGAACTGCAGGCGATGGGCGTGGGCCAGATCCGTGGCGACCTGGCCGATGCGCAGGCAGTGCTGCACGCGGTGGCCGGCGTTGACGCGGTGTTCCACAACGGTGCCAAGGCCGGTGCGTGGGGCAGCTATGACAGCTACCACCAGGCCAACGTGGTCGGCACTGACAATGTGATCGCCGCCTGCCGCGCGCACGGCATCAGCCGGCTGGTCTACACCTCCACGCCCAGCGTGACGCACCGTGCCACCCACCCGGTGGAAGGTCTGGGCGCGGATGAAGTGCCCTACGGTGAGGACTTCCAGGCCCCGTATGCGGCGACCAAGGCGATTGCCGAACAGCGCGTGCTGGCGGCCAACGACGCCTCGCTGGCGACGGTGGCACTGCGCCCGCGCCTGATCTGGGGCCCGGGCGATCAGCAGCTGGTGCCGCGCCTGGCCGAACGTGCACGGCAGGGCCGCCTGCGTCTGGTGGGCGATGGCAACAACAAGGTGGATACCACCTACATCGACAACGCCGCGCTCGCACACTTTCTCGCTTTCGAGGCATTGGCGCCGGGGGCCGCGTGTGCGGGCAAGGCCTACTTCATTTCCAACGGCGAACCGCTGCCGATGCGCGAGCTGGTCAACAAGCTGCTGGCCGCCGTTGGTGCGCCGACGGTGGACAAGGCGATCAGCTTCAAGGCCGCTTACCGCATCGGTGCGCTCTGCGAGCGCCTGTGGCCGCTGCTGCGCCTGCGCGGCGAGCCGCCATTGACCCGCTTCCTGGCCGAGCAGCTGTGCACGCCGCACTGGTACAGCATGGAGCCGGCACGCCGTGACTTCGGCTACGTGCCGCAGGTCAGCGTCGAAGAAGGGCTGCGCAGGCTGAAGGCTTCATCTGCTGCATAGATCGCCGTCACTGGCTGCACACCGCCAGATCGGGAGGATGGACCCACGCCATCCAACGGCCCGGACATCTGCGAGGAGCGCCATGCTGCATTACGCCGTCATCTTTTTCGTCATCGCCATCATCGCCGCTGTGCTCGGCTTCTCCGGCATTGCCGGCGCTGCCAGCAACATTGCCTGGATCCTGTTCGTTGTGTTCCTGGTACTGGCAGTGATCTCGATGTTCCGCAAGCGCGGGTAGAAGACCGCAGGGTAGTGCCGGCCTCTGGCCGGCACGCCCTCTTTGTAGCGTCGAGCATGGCTCGACGCTACACACAGCGCCGCTACACGGCGCTGTGCAATCCGCGATCGGCTTCATGGCGCTCCAGCGCCAGTTCGATCAGCCGCGTGATCAGCGTCGTGTAGCCCACACCGCTGGCGCCCCACAGCTTCGGGTACATGCTGATGCGGGTGAAGCCCGGCAGTGTGTTGACCTCGTTGATGACGATCTCACCGTCTGTGGTGAGGAACACATCCACGCGCGCCATGCCCGCACACTCCAGCGCCTGGTAGGCCCGCAGCGCGGTCTGCTGGATGCGCGCCTGGGTTGCAGCATCGATATCCGCCGGCACCACCACCTCGGCGCCGTAGGTGTTGATGTACTTGGTGTCGTAGGCGTAGAACTCGTCGTGCACCACCACTTCCCCACACAGGCTGGCCTGAGGATGTTCGTTGCCCAGCACCGCGCACTCGATCTCGCGACCGACCACCGCCGATTCCACCAGCACCTTGTGGTCGTAGCGCAGCGCCAATGCCAGCGCCTCGGCGAAGCCCGCTGCATCCTTGACCTTGCTCACCCCCACCGACGAACCCTGGTTGGCCGGCTTCACGAACAACGGCAGGCCGAGCTGCGCGATCACCGCATCGACATCGACTGCCGCCGCCTGATGGCGACGGATGCACAGCCACGGTGCCACCTGCAGCCCGGCGTCGCGCAGCAGGCGCTTGGTCACGTCCTTGTCCATCGCCACCGCCGAGCCCAGTACCGGTGAACCGACGAAGGGCAGGTTGGCCATGCGCAGCAGCCCCTGCAGCGCACCGTCCTCGCCCAGCGGCCCGTGCACGATCGGCAGCACCACATCGATCTGGCCGAGCGCGCTGGCCGCATCGGACGGCTGCAGCTGCGCCTGCTCGGCGCCCGGGCGCACCGCCAGCGACGTACCGGACCGATGCAGGGCGATGCGCGACGGATCATCGGCATTGATCAGGAAGGTATCCGGCTGGCTCAGATGCCACTGGCCCTGCTTGTCGATACCGACCAGCACCGGCTCGAAGCGCTCGCGATCGAGCGCATCGAGGATGTTCTTCGCCGACTGCAGCGAAACTTCGTGCTCGGAAGACTTGCCACCGAAGATGATGCCGACCCGGGTCCGTGCCATGGGGAATGCGATGTCCTGTGCGTTGCGTGGCCTCATAGCATGAACCTTCATCGGCCTTCCGCGTGAGGCACAGATGAACCAGAAATCCATCCTCGCATGGCGTGGATCTACCGTGTCGACCAAGGTCGACACCCACCACAGCAACACAGAAAGCCGCCCTGACAGCAGCGGGAAACTGTCGAAGGCGGGGTGGGTCCGGTTGTGGGGGTGTCCGCGGCATGGATGCCGCGGCCAAGCCCCCACGGATGGGTTTACGGCGTCCCCCGCAACCGGACCCATCCCGCCAACCCACGGAATGCCCGCTGTTGCTGTTGCTTCGGCTACTGCTGTTGCCGTTGCCTCTGCGGGTGCCGGGCGGCAGCCCGGCCCAAGCCCCCCACCCACGCAGGTAGAATGCACACATGGCTCTCTCCCTGCTCAAGTCCCTCAAGCCGGTCGCCGGCCGCGCCCTGCAGATCGCCCTGAACCGCGCGCTGGCGCTGGATCCGGATACCCGCCATGCGCTGACCAGCCTGGATGGCCGGCATATCGATCTGACCCTGGAAGCGCCGTCGCTGGCCATGCGCATCAGCGTCGACGGCGACCAGCTGCGGGTCGGCCCGGTGGATGCGCAGGAAGCCGACCTGGCCGTGCGCAGCAGCCTGGCCGGCGTGCTCGCGCAGCTGCCGCTGCTGGCCAACGCACGGCGCGGTGACAACAACGGCAAGGGCCGCGTGCGCGTGGCCGGCGACGCCGAACTGGCACGCCGCCTGCAGCAGCTCGCCAAGGGCTTCGACCCGGACTGGCAGCAGCCCTTCGTCAGCGTGTTCGGCGAGGTACTGGGCGTGCAGGTCGCCAATACCCTGCGCAGCGCCCTGCAGCACGCACGCCAGGGCGCGGTCGACCTGGCCCACAGCGCCGCAGAATTCATCACCGAGGAATCGCGCGATGTAGTGCCGCGCGCTGAACTGGATGCCTTCCACGATGATGTGGACGTGCTGCGCGACGACGTGGAGCGCCTTGGTGCACGCGTACAGCGCCTGCGGGGTGCCGCATGAAGGCCGTGCTGCGCGCCAGCCGCATCGGCCGGGTGATCCTGCGTTACCGCCTCGACGACCTGCTGCAGGGCACACCGGCCGAGCGCTGGTTGCGCCTGGCCAAGCCGTTCGTGCCGCGCGCCTCGGCCGACATCGCCGCACAGTCGCGCGGTGCGCGCCTGCGCCTGGCGCTGCAGGATCTCGGCCCGATCTTCGTCAAGTTCGGCCAGATCCTGTCCACCCGCCGCGATCTGGTCCCACCGGATGTGGCCAACGAACTGACCCTGCTGCAGGACCGGGTCAAGCCGTTTGATGGCGAGACCGCGCGTCGCATCGTCGAGGAAGCGCTCGGCCTGCCGGTCAGCGAGGCATTTGCCAGCTTCGACACCGAACCGCTGGCCTCGGCCTCGATCGCGCAGGTGCACGCGGCCACGCTGGCCGATGGCCGCCAGGTCGTGGTCAAGGTGCTGCGCCCGGGCATCGAGAAGCAGATCGACGCTGATATCGCCCTGCTCAATTCGCTGGCCGCCCTGGTCGAGCGCACCCATCCGCGCGCCGACAAGATCCGTCCGCGCGAAGTGGTGGCCGAGGTCGAAAACACCCTGTCCGCCGAGCTGGACCTGCAGCGCGAAGGCGCCAATGCCAGCGTGCTGCGCCGCTTCTGGGAAAACAGCGACGACCTGTACGTGCCGGAAGTGATCTGGAGCCACACCGCCGAGCGCGCGCTGACCCTGGAGCGCGTGTGGGGCATTCCGTCCGACGACATCGCCGCGCTGGACAAGGCCGGCATCGACCGCAAGGCGCTGGCCGCCAAGGGCGTGCGGGTGTTCTACACCCAGGTGTTCCGCGACAACTTCTTCCATGCCGACGCGCACGCCGGCAACATCTGGGTCGACACCGATCCGTCGCGTCGCGCCAACCCGCGCTTCATCGCGCTGGACTTCGGCATCATGGGCCAGCTCTCGCAGGAAGATCAGTACTACCTGGCCGAGAACTTCATGGCCATCTTCAACCGCGACTACCGCCGCATCGCCGAACTACATGTGCAGGCGCGCTGGATGCCGGATAACGTGCGCATCGATGACCTGGAAGCGGCCGTGCGTTCGGTGTGCGAGCCGTACTTTACCCGGCCGCTATCGCAGATCTCGCTGGCCGAAGTGCTGATGAAGCTGTTCCGCGTGGCCCAGCGTTACCAGCTGACGTTGCAGCCGCAGCTGATCCTGCTGCAGAAAACCCTGCTGAACATCGAGGGCGTCGGCCGCCAGCTGGACCCGCAGATCGACATCTGGGCGGTGGCCAAGCCGGTGCTGGCGAAGATCCTGCGCGAGCGCTACAGCCCGCGCCGGGTGGTGCGCGAGCTCGGCAAGCGCCTGCCGGAAATCATGACCCATGCGCCGGACATGCCACGCCTGGTACACGCCTGGCTGACCCAGCAGGTGGAAGGCCGCCACGAACTGTCGATGCGTTCGCGCGACCTGGCCGCACTGGATGCCAGCGTGCAGCGCCTGCAGAAGCGTGCGGTGGGCGCGATCACCGGTGTCGGCCTGCTGGCCATCGCCGCGCTGATCTATGTGGTGCAGCCGCCGGGCTGGTACTGGGGCGACCTGCCGATGTGGAGCTGGCTGTCCGGTGTGGTCGGCGTGGTGGCGCTGGCGCGCGCGTGGTGGAAGTAGGTCCCATGCTGCAGGCACTCAAGGACGAACTGGCCCGCTTCGGCGCCGACAACGATGCCCGCGAAAGCGCGCGCGGGCGCCGCATGCTCAACATCACGCCGGAGACGGGTGAATTCCTGTCCGTGCTGGTCCGCTTCGGCGCTGCGCGCCGGGTGCTGGAGATCGGCACCTCCAACGGCTATTCGACGCTGTGGCTGGCCGAGGCTGCCGCCGCCATCGACGGCCACGTGACCACGCTGGAATACGCGGAGGACAAGGTGGCGATGGCGCGTGACACCTTCGCGCGCAGTGGCTTGGCCGATCGCATCACGCTGGTCCACGACGATGCAGGACCGTGGCTGGCGCTGGTCGCGGATGCCAGCGTCGACCTGCTGTTCCTCGATTCGGACCGCGGGCAATACGCCGGCTGGTGGCCGCAGTTGCGCCGCGTGCTGCGGCCCGGCGGCCTGCTGGTGGTGGACAACGCCACCTCGCATGCAGAACAGATGGAACCGCTGCGGGCGCTGCTGGAGGCTGATCCGGACTTCAGCACCAGCCTGGTGCCGGTGGGCAATGGCGAGCTGTTGGCCGTACGCAGCGCCTGACTGCTCTACAGGCAGGTGCCAACCTTGGTTGGCACGCCGTTGCCGGTCGCGCAGAGTCGCCGAGCGCGGGCTCGGCTCTACAGAAGGCAGGCCTTTATAATCCCGCGGTGAGCACCGAACCCGAGACCCTCGCCGCGGTCGAGACCGACACCGCGCCCCTGCAGCTGCTGCACCTGGATGAACGCCTGGCCGTGGTCAACAAGCCTGCCGGGCTGATGGTCCACGACAGCAAGCTGGCCCGTGGCGAAGACGACTTCCTGGCCGACCGCCTGCGCGAGCAGCTGGGCCGCCCGATCTTCCTCGTGCATCGCCTGGACCGGGCCACCAGCGGCTGCCTGCTGCTGGCCTTCGACCGCGAAACCGCCAGCGCGCTGGGCAAGGCGTTGATGGGCGGTGAAGTGCTGAAGGACTACCTGACCGTCTGCCGTGGCTGGCCGGCAGAACTGTCCTGGCGGGTCGACCACGACCTCGACGGTGGCCCGGGCAAGCCGGTGAAGAAGCCGGCGGTCACCGACTTCCAGCGCCTGGCCACCGGCGAGCTGTCGGTCCCGGTCGGTGAGTTCACCCGTTCGCGCTACGCGCTGCTGCGTTGCCAGCCGCAGACCGGGCGCTTCCGGCAGATCCGCCGGCACCTGAAGCATCTCTCGCATCACATGATCGGCGACACCAGCCACGGTGATGGTCGCCACAACCGCATCTTCCGCATGCAGGGCGTGCACCGCATGCTGCTGCATGCCGAGCGCCTGCGTTTCCCGCATCCGGACGGTGGCACGGTGGATGTGCGTGCGCCGCTGGACCGCGAGTTCCAGAAGGCGCTGGGCCTGTTCGGCTGGCAGGTGGACGACGCCTGATGCTGCTGCGGTAAGCCGAGCGTGGGCTCGGCTCTACAGCCAGCGGCCGGGCGTGGCCCGGCGCACCCCGTTATTTCTTTTCCGGCTCGTTGACGATCGCTTCCAGGTCCTTCTGCAGATCCGCGAACAGCGGCTGCATGCGCGCCTGGATGGCCACCATCACGTTCTGCATCAGCGCCGGGGTCTTGTCCAGCAGGCTCTGGCCGGCCGCGCTCTCGTAGAACTCGGCCATCGCCAGCACGTCTTCCTTGCTGAAGGTCTTCTTGTAGAGGTCCACGTACATCGGCCGCAGCTGCTGCCACGACAGGGCCTGGCGCAGGGTCTGGCTGGTCCGCGCCTGGATCCGCTTCAGCTGTTCCTGCTGCTGGGCGTTGAGCTGGCGCTGTGCGGCCACCTGCTGGAACTGCTGCTGCTGCATCGCCTCGATCTGCGGCAGCATGGTGTCGATCATGCTCTGCGCCCGTGACGCGGACAGCAGGCGGTTGATGTCGCCATCGGTCGGTGGCGCGGCCAGGGCCGGAACGCTGGCCACGGCCAGCGCCAGCAGCAGGGCGGCGCGGCGCAGCAGGGACGGCAGGGCGGGTGCGGTGCGGGTCATGCGGGCTTCCTGCGGTACATGGGACAGCCAGCATACCCGCAGCCAAGGCGAAGGCGGCGTGTTCGGTACCTGATCGGCGGCATACGGTGCGCGATGCCGCACTCCGGCACGTGGCTGCCGCTACAATGCGCGGATGGGCAGTGGACCGGTCACCATCAGCGCGCAGCTTGAAATCCCCGACGGCGAGATCGTCGAGCGGTTCGTGCGTGCCAGCGGTGCCGGTGGCCAGAACGTCAACAAGGTCTCCACCGCGGTGGAACTGCGTTTCGATGTGGCCAACTCGCCCTCGTTGCCCGAACCGTTGCGCGCGCGCCTGTTGGCGCGGCGTGACCGGCGCATGACCGGCGAAGGCGTGCTGGTCATCGACGCGCAACGTTTCCGGACCCAGGATCGCAATCGCGAGGATGCGCGCGAGCGGCTGGCGGCCTTCATCCAGGCCGGGCTGAGCGTGCCCAAGCCGCGCAAGGCCACCAAGCCGACCCTCGGGTCGAAACTGCGTCGTCTGGACGCCAAACGCGGGCGCGCGCAGATCAAGCGCGGGCGCTCATCACGTGACTGGGAGTGATTGCTTGAACAACCCGACTTCGTTGCTGCCGGCCGTGCCGCCGCAGATGCCGCAGGTCAAACCCAACGCCTTCCTGCGCTGGCTGGCGCGCTGCACCCTGCGCATGGGCGGCTGGAAGGTGACCGGCACCCTGCCTGACATTCCCCGCCTGGTGTTCATCATCGCGCCGCATTCGTCCAACTGGGACGGCCTGTGGGGCATGGCGGCCAAGATCGCGCTGGGAATGAAGGTCAAGGTGCTGGGCAAGGCATCGCTGTTCTGGTGGCCGCTGGGCCCGCTGCTGCACAAGCTGGGCGTGATCCCGCTGGACCGCAGCTCGCCGCAGGGCACGGTGGGCCAGGCGGTGGACCTGCTGCGCAACAACGAGAAGATGTGGTTCGCCATCACCCCCGAGGGCACCCGCAAGGCCGTGAAGGACTGGAAGGCCGGCTTCCTGAAGATCGCCCGGATGGCCGACGTGCCGATCCTGGCCGCGTATTTCCACTACCCGGAAAAGACCATCGGCATCGGCCCGCTGTTCACGCCCAGCGGCGATGATGCCGCCGACATGGCCGCCATCCGCGAGTTCTACCGGCCGTGGATGGGCAAGACCCGCGGTACGGTCTGAGCCTGCCGCAGGCCGCCGCATAGACGCCACGTCCGGCACATGCCGGGCGAGCGCGACAGGAGTAGGGTGGAGGGCTGGTATCCCGTACCGTCTGCCCAAGGAGTGTTTTACATGTCGCGTACCGTAGTCCTGGCCGCCGCCATCAGCCTGGCGCTGGCGGCCTGTTCCGGCAAGGAGTCCACCCCCGTGTCCGATGCCCAGAAAGCCCCGGCCCAGCAGCCGGCCGAAGCCTCCACCAATCCGCTGCTGAGCGCCAGCACGTTGCCGTTCCAGGCGCCGCAGTTCGACAAGATCAAGGACAGCGACTACCTGCCGGCGTTCGAGGAAGGCATGCGCCAGCACCTGGCCGACGTGCGCAAGATCGCCGACAGCAGCGAGCCGGCCACCTTCGACAACACCATCGTGGCGATGGAGCGCAGCGGCGAGACCCTGAACCGCGTGTCGCGCATTTTCTTCGGCCTGGTCCAGGCCGATACCAACGATGCACGCCAGAAGATCCAGGAAGAAGTGGCGCCGAAGCTGGCCGCGCACCAGGACGAGATCAACCTCGATCCGAAGCTGTTCGCGCGCGTGAAGTCGCTGTACGACCAGCGTGACACGCTGGAACTGGACCCGGTGCAGAAGCGCCTGGTCGAGCATTACTACGACGGCCTGGTGCGCGCTGGCGCACAGCTGTCCGACGCCGACAAGGCGAGCCTGCGCAAGCTCAACGTGGAAGAAACCACCCTTTCCACCCAGTTCCATACCCGTCTGGTGGCCGCCACCGCCGCTGCGGCCGTCGTTGTCGACGACAAGGCCAAGCTGGCCGGCCTGGACGAGAATGCGATCAACAACGCTGCCACCGCCGCCAAGGATCGCAAGCTGGATGGCAAGTTCCTGCTGCCGTTGCAGAACACCACACAGCAGCCGGTGCTCGGCTCGCTGAGCGACCGCGACCAGCGCGCCGCCGTGCTGAAGGCTTCGGAAACCCGCGCCGAGCGCGGCGATGCCAACGACACCCGGCAGACCGTGCAGCGCCTGGCCCAGCTGCGTGCACAGAAGGCCAAGCTGCTCGGCTTCGACACCTTCGCCGACTACCAGCTGGGTGACCAGATGGCCAAGACCCCGGCTGCCGCGCTCAAGCTGCTGACCGACACCGTGCCGGCCGCCACTGCCAAGGCACGCGCCGAAGCCGGCGAGATCCAGAAGGTGATCGACGCGCAGAAGGGTGGTTTCCAGGTCGCCGCTTCGGACTGGGACTTCTACGCCGAGCAGGTGCGCAAGGCCAAGTACGATCTGGACGAATCGCAGATCAAGCCGTACTTCGAACTGGACAACGTGCTGCAGAACGGCGTCTTCTACGCCGCCACCCAGCTGTACGGCATCACCTTCAAGCCGCGTACCGACATTCCGACCTACAACCCGGACATGAAGGTGTACGAAGTGTTCGACAAGGACGGCACCTCGCTGGCGCTGTTCTACACCGACTACTTCAAGCGTGACAGCAAGTCCGGCGGCGCCTGGATGGACGTGTTCGTCGAGCAGGACGGCCTGACCGGTGCCAAGCCGGTGGTCTACAACGTCTGCAACTTCACCAAGCCGGCCGCCGGCCAGCCTGCGCTGATCAGCTTCGACGACGTCACCACCATGTTCCATGAGTTCGGCCATGCGCTGCACGGCATGTTCTCGAACGTGAAGTACCCGTCGATTGCCGGCACCGCCACCTCGCGTGATTTCGTCGAGTTCCCGTCGCAGTTCAACGAGCACTGGGCGCTGGATCCAAAGGTGTTCGCCAACTACGCCAAGCACTACAAGACCGGCGAGGCGAT
Source organism: Stenotrophomonas sp. NY11291 (assembly GCF_023277365.1). Classification (NCBI taxonomy): domain Bacteria; kingdom Pseudomonadati; phylum Pseudomonadota; class Gammaproteobacteria; order Lysobacterales; family Lysobacteraceae; genus Stenotrophomonas; species Stenotrophomonas sp. NY11291. Next base: position 241,647 of record NZ_CP096975.1, read on the forward strand.
GCCGCAGGAACTGGTCGACAAGATCCTCAAGGCGCGCAGCTTCAACCAGGGCTACGCGACCACCGAGTACCTGTCGGCCGCACTGCTGGACCTGGCCTGGCACACGCAGAAGGCCGACGCGCCGCTGCAGGATGTCGGCGCCTTTGAAGCCAGCGCGCTGAAGAAGTTCAAGGTCGACCTGCCGCAGGTGCCGCCGCGTTACCGTACCACCTACTTCGACCACATCTGGGGCGGTGGTTACTCGGCCGGCTACTACGCCTACTTCTGGGCCGAAGTGCTGGACCATGACGCCTACCAGTGGTTCACCGAACACGGTGGCCTGACCGCGGCCAACGGCCAGGAATTCCGCGACAAGATCCTCTCGCGCGGCAACAGTGTGGAGCTGTCGACCCTGTACCGCGATTTCCGCGGCAAGGACCCGTCGGTGGAACCGCTGCTGAAGTTCCGCGGGCTGAAATAAGAAAGCGAAAACGGCGGGGGCAACCCCGCCGTTTTTCTTTGCTCTTCTTGTAGAGCCGAGCCTACGCTCGGCTGCCTTTCGCGCCCTTGTAGAGCCGAGCCCATGCTCGGCTGGTTTCCCACGAAAGGAAGCGCGCTACGTCCCCACATGCACCCGGTTGGCCTGCTCGGCCAGCCCCAGGTGATCCAGTGCGATGTCCAGCGCCAGCACATAGCTCTGCGCGCCATAGCCGGCGGCGATGCCCAGGCGCTGGCCGACACCGGCCGGCAGGCACGGCTCGGCCACCGCGCCGTCGTCATGCACTTCCACGTACGCGTTGTGCAGATAGGGCAGCAACCGTTGCAGGCGCAGGCTGTTGGCACATGCACCCGGATCGAGCAGCGTCACCTCGCCGCGACTGTGGTCGGCCACGCGCAGTGCGTCCAGCAGTTCCTGTTCCGAACCGCAGGCACGGATCGCCACGCTGGTGCCGGCATCGATCGCACGATGCACCAGCGACTTCAGTACCGGCGCCGGCAGTGGCATCGCCGTGCGGATCAAGGCGCCGGCCGCTTCCGGGCCACGGATGATGAAGATCGACATGGCTCAGCCCTCCTGCGCCAGGCGACGGCCGACGATGGCCAGCGACAGCGGATAGCCGGCCTGCTGGCTGCGCTGGTCGAGCACCACCGCGGCGGGGCCGTGCTGCAGGCGCAGGCGCGCATCCAGGCCGGGCTCGCTGGGCGACTGCAGCTCGATGTACTGCGCCGGCAGCCGTTCCAGCGCCGCCTGCAGTGCGCCACCCTCGGCCTGCCATTGCGCCTCGTCGGCCACGCCGACATCCAGCAGCACCCAGTCGGCCGAGTGCGCCTGCGGCTGGCACAGGCACTGGCGCACTTCGGACAGACTCGCGCAGTCGCTGCACAGCACGCGATGGCCGCTCAGCTGCGCCGGCAACTGCGGGCGCGGCGCCGACGGAGACGCGTGGCGGATCACCAGGAGGGTCATACAACACCTTGCGGAATGCGCCCTGCGGCGCGGTGGGCACACGATGCACGTGCTGGCCGTAAAGGTGCGATGCCCGTGGCCGGGGCACGGCGTAAAACCTGCGTAACCCATCCTGTAGAGCCGAGCCTACGCTCGGCTGGCGTGCACCGACGCTTGAAGAGCAGCCGAGCGCGGGCTCGGCTCTACAGCAAGCCGGTGCGGGAACCTCTTCGGCCCGGATGTGGTCTGATGCAGCTACCACTGACCCGGAGCCTGCCATGGACGCTGTTGCCCGCCCTCCCTTTTCCGAACGCGCGCTGGCCTGGCTGAAGAAAGAGGCGCTGCCGTTGCTGGTGATGCTCGGCCTGCTCGCCGCCGCCCGCGATACCCTGGCCAACCACTACGTAGTGCCCAGCGGCTCGATGCAGCCGACCCTGCAGCCCGGCGACCGGGTGGTGGTGGACATGCGTGCCTATGGGCTGCGCCTGCCGTTTACCGGCAAGGAACTGATGGCGACCGGCACCCCGCAGCGCGGCGAGGTGGCGGTGTTCGATTCGCCGGCCGACGGTACCCGCCTGATCAAGCGGGTGGCCGCGGTGGCCGGTGACCATGTGCAGCTGCACGAAGGGCACCTGAGCATCAACGGCCAGCCACTGCAGACCGCCGACCTGCAGGACGTGGAAGCCTTCGGTGAACGCCGTGCCCGCCTCGATCTGGACATGGGCGGCGGCCCGGACATCGCCGATCTGGTGGTGCCCAACGGTAAGGTGCTGGTGCTGGGTGACCACCGCGGCAACAGCTTCGATGGCCGCTTCTTCGGCTTCGTCGACGCTGACAAGGTCTACGGCCGCGCTGTGGCGGTGTACTACCGCCGGGGCGCCGGCTTCGAGTGGCAGCGCCTGTAAGCTGAATTGATACTTTCTGTGTATCAATCCTGACCTATCAGGTTATGGATCGACTGGATGGACGGGCCTAGTCTGAGGCCCGTTCCCTCCCATACCCGGCCGTCCCCACCGGCCCACCGATCCCATGACTGGCGAAACCGCCGCGACCGTCGAACGCCGCCCCCACGCTGTTGACCCCGCTTCCGACACCCGCATCCAGCAGGGCACGCCGGCTTTCCGCCGCACCGCGCTGGCGCTGTTCCTGGCCGGCTTCTCCACCTTCGGGCTGCTGTACACGGTGCAGCCGCTGCTGCCCGAATTCAGCCGCCACTTCGGCGTGTCCGCCGCCGGCAGCGCAATGTCGCTGTCGCTGACCACCGGCACGCTGGCGGTGGCCATGCTGCTGGCCGGCCTGCTGTCCGACGCGGTCGGCCGCCGCCCGTTGATGATTGCTGCGCTGCTGGCCTCGGCCATGCTGTCGCTGAGCACCGCGCTGGTGGACGACTGGACCACGTTGCTGGTGCTGCGCACCCTGCTGGGCCTGGCGCTGAGCGGCGTGCCGGCCGTGGCGATGACCTACCTGGTCGAGGAAATGGACAGCCGCGCGCTGGGCCTGGCGATGGGCCTGTACATCGGCGGTAACGCCATCGGTGGCATGAGCGGGCGACTGCTGGCAGGCATCATCGCCGACCACTGGGGCTGGCGCTGGGGCATCGGCGTGGTCTCGATCATCGCCGTGGCCAGCACCGTGCTGCTGTGGCTGCAGCTGCCGCCGTCGCGTCACTTCCACCCCCGCCGTGATGGACTGCGCCAGTTGCCGTCACGCTGGCGCATGCTGTTCGCCGACCCGGGCCTGCCGTGGCTGTTCGCCACCTCGTTCGTGCTGATGGGCGTGTTCGTCACCCTCTACAACTACCTGGGCTACCACCTGCTGGCGCCGCCGTACCACCTCAGCCAGACCGTGGTAGGCCTGATCTTCAGCGTCTACCTGGTGGGCACCTTCAGTTCGGCGTGGATGGGCCAGCAGGCTACGCGTTACGGACGCGGCCGCATCCTGTCGATCTCGTTCGCGCTGATCGGTGCCGGCATCGCGCTGCTGGCACTGCCTTGGCTGAGCACGATGGCACTCGGCATCGCGCTGGTCACGTTCGGCTTCTTCGGTGGTCACTCGGTGGCCAGCAGCTGGGTTGGCAGCCGTGCCGGCACGATGCGCGCGGAAGCCTCGGCGCTGTATCTGTTTGCCTATTACCTGGGTTCGAGTGTGCTCGGTGGTTTAGGCGGCCTGGCTTATGCGGCGTGGGACTGGCGGGGTGTGTGCCTGTTCGCCGCCGTGCTGACCCTGATCGGCGGTGGCATTGTCTGGGCGCTGCAGCAGCGCGCCCCGCAGCCGGTGACGGCGTGATCCTGGTCTGGTAGAGGCCGACCTTGGTCGGCGTTGTGGTCGTGGGCCAACCAAGGTTGGCCACTACCGGGTGGGTTGCACGCTCAGCCCTCCACGAACGCCTCGCGCAACAACCCGGCGAAATTGCGGATCAGCGGCGTCACCCCCTCGCGGTGCCACGCCAGCTGCACCTCCGAATGCGCACCGGCATCGGCCAGCGCCACGAAGCGCGCGCCCTCCACCCGGATGTGATCGCATGACGACGGCAGGATCGCCGCACCCAGGCCGGCAGCAGCAAGACTGATCAGGGTCGAGGCTTCGCCCGCCTCCTGCGCGATGCGCGGCGTGAACCCGGCGGCCGCGCACAACGCGATCATGTGGTCATGGATGCCCGCACCGGCGCTGCGGCGAAATGCCACGAACGGCTCCTGCGCGAAGTCGCGCAGCGACAGCGTTCCTTGTTTCGACAGTTTGCGCAGGGCGGGGTGGTCGGCATGCACGATCAACGCCAGCGGGTCGACGAACAGGCTGTGCGCCACCAGTTCCGGCGGCAACGCGCGCTTGCGGATGATGCCCACGTCCAGGCTGCCGTCGAGCAGCGCATCGATCTGCTGCAGCGTGTTCATCTCGCTCAGCTGCAGCCGTACCTGCGGGTACTGCTGGCGGTAGCGCAGGATCGAACGCGGAATCTGCGGTGACAGTGGCGTGGCCCGGGTCAGGCCGATACGCAGTTCGCCCTGCTCGCCGCGCTGCGCGCGCTGCACCTCGTCCACCGCTGTTTCCACCTGCTGCACGATGGCGCGTGCACGCTCCTGCAGCAGCTCACCGGCAGGCGTCAGCTGCACACGACGGTGGCTGCGCACGAACAGGCGCGCCCCGATCAGATCTTCCAGCTGGCGGATCTGCTGGCTGAGCGGCGGCTGCGACATGCCCAACCGCTCCGCCGCCTGGCCGAAGTGCAGCGTATCGGCGACGGCAAGGAAGTAGCGCAGGTGGCGGAGTTCGACGGACATGGCGCCAGTCTAGCCAGACCGGCACCGTGCCTGGCGTCTTCTTTGATCGTTTCTCCGCCAGTCGAGCATGGCTCGACTCTACAAAAGCCCATTTCGATCATTGATGACGTGTCGACCAAGGTCGACACCTACCAACAGCCGCGGAGAACTGTCAGAGGCGGTGCGCTGTGGGTGGGCAGGACCGTTGGCGCCATGGATGGCGCCATCGAGCCCCCAGGGATGGGTTCACGGCGTGTCCTGCCCACCCACAGCGCACCGCCATCCCACGGATAGCCCGCTGTTGCCGTTGCTTCGGCCTCGGCAGGTGCAGGGCGCAGCCCTGCCGAACACCCCTACCGCTCGGAATGCCCGCTCTGGTCGTAATCGCGCGGACTGAACAACTCCGGCTGGATCAGCTCGATGAACGCCCGCGCCTGCGCCGACAACGCCTTGCCACGCCGCACGATCACCCCGTAGCTGCGCTCGGGGAACCAGCGCTTCATCGACCGCGCCGCCAGCCGCTCGTGGTCGGCCTCGTTCAGGCACAGCGCCGGCACGATGGAAATGCCCATGCCCATCGCCACGTACTGCTTGATCACTTCCCAGCCCCCCACCTCCAGCGCCACGGTGTAGGCGATGCGGTGGCGCTGGAACACCTGGTCCACCAGCCGGTAGGTGATCTGCCGCTTCGGCGGCAGCACCAGCGGATAGCGCGCGATGTCGGCCAACTCCAGCTCGCCGCCCTTGGCCAGCGGATGGTCATGCGGCGCGATCAGCACCTGTTCGAAGCGGTAGGCCGGGGCGTAGGTCAGGTCGGCCGGCACATCGGTCATCGAACCGATCGCCAGGTCGGCGGCATCCTCGCGCAGCAGGTCGGTGCCGTCGGCGCTGATCGCGTTGTGCAGGGTCAGGCGCACGTCCGGGTAGTGCAGGCGGAAGCGTTCGACGATCTTCGGCAGCAGGTACAGGATGGTCGAGCTGTTGGCGGCGATGTTCAGCTCGCCCGCATCCAGGCCGCGTACCTTGTCGCGGAAGCGTGCCTCCAGCCCGTCCAGGTTTTCCACCAGCGGCTGCGCCATTTCATACAGCAGCTGGCCCTCGCGGCTGGGCACCAGGCGCCGCCCGCTGCGCTCGAACAACGGCACCCCCAGCTCCCGTTCCAGCGCCTGCAACTGCAGGCTGATGGCCGGCTGGCTGACGAACAATGCCTCAGCCGCCCGTGAGACCGAGCCCAGGCGCACCGTCTGGCAGAACGCGCGCAGCGGCTTCAACCGGTCGGATTTGTAGGAAAAACGCGGACTTGGCGAGGGGCGCGTGGTCATGGCGTTACAAGTATTAGCACAACTTATGTAGAGCATTGCAAAAACTGTTTTGCCAAATACTCGGCCCGGGCGGCACCGTGGAGGCGTTCCCCCACCGCTGGAGTTGCCCCATGTCCGCCGTCGCTTCCGCTGTTCCCACCCCTGCCAGCAAGGCCACCCCCGGCATCGCCCTGGCGACCCGCGTGGCCGGCCAGGACACCGTGCTGCCGGCGCCGCTGCTGGCCCTGCTGGTGTCGCTGCACCGTGCGGTGGAACCGGGCCGGCAGGCACGGCTGCAGGCCCGCCGCGAGCGCCAGGCGTTCTTCGACCAGGGCGGCCTGCCGGATTTCCGCGAAGACACTGCCGCCATCCGCAGTGGCGACTGGACCGTCGCGCCGCTGCCGGCCGCGCTGCAGGACCGCCGCGTCGAGATCACCGGCCCGACCGACCCGAAGATGGTCATCAACGCGCTGAACTCGGGCGCCAAGGTGTTCATGGCCGACTTCGAGGATTCGACCTCGCCGACCTGGCGCAACCTGCTGGCCGGCCAGCAGTCGCTGGCGGCGGCGGTGCGTGGTGATCTGGAATTCACCGCCGCCCATGGCAAGCACTACACCCTGCGCCCGTACGACGAACAGGCCGTGCTGATCGTGCGCCCGCGCGGCTGGCATCTGGACGAGAAGCACGTGCGCATCGATGGCCAGTTCATCGCCGGCGGCCTGTTCGACGCGGCGGTGTTCGCCTTCCACAACGCCCGCACCCTGCAGGCCAAGGACCGCGGCCCGTACTTCTACCTGCCCAAGCTGCAGAGCATGGAAGAGGCGGCGCTGTGGGAGACCGCGCTGTCGCACATCGAAGGCATGCTCGGCCTGCCGCACGGCCAGATCAAGGTGACCGTGCTGATCGAAACGCTGCCGGCGGTGTTCGAGATGGACGAGATCCTGCACGCGCTGCGTGACCGCATCGTCGGCCTGAACTGCGGGCGCTGGGATTACATCTTTTCCTACCTGAAGACCTTCCGCCGCCACGCCGACCGCGTGCTGCCCGAGCGCGGCCAGGTGACCATGACCCAGCCGTTCCTGAAGGCCTATTCGGAGCTGCTGATCCAGACCTGCCACCGCCGTGGTGCGCATGCGATGGGCGGCATGGCCGCGCAGATCCCGATCAACAACGATGCCGCCGCCAACGAACAGGCGATGGCCCGGGTGCGCGCCGACAAGCTGCGCGAAGTCACCGCCGGCCATGACGGCACCTGGGTTGCGCACCCGGCGCTGATTCCGGTGGCGATGGCGATCTTCGACGAACACATGCCCGGTGCGAACCAGCACAGCGTGCTGCGCCAGGATGTGCGCGTGGGCCGCGATGAACTGATCGCGCGCCCGCCGGGCACCATCACCCGTGCCGGCTTCGAAGGCAACGTGGAAGTCTGCGTGCGCTACCTGGCGGCGTGGCTGGATGGCAACGGTTGCGTGCCGATCCACCACCTGATGGAGGACGCGGCCACCGCCGAGATCAGCCGCAGCCAGCTGTGGCAGTGGCTGCATACGCCGGGCCAGCAACTGGACGACGGCACCGCGATCGATCTGGCGCTGCTGGATTCCACTCTCTCGCAGCTGCCGGCACGGCTGGGCGATACCGCCGCGCTGCCCGGTGGTGCACGCATCGGGGAGGCCATCACCCTGCTCGGCGAACTGAGCCGCAGCGACGAACTGACCGATTTCCTGACCCTGCCGGCCTACGCGCGCATCGATTGACTCCCGCCCGCGTTTCCACGCCGTTTCCCTCCCCGCTGCACGCACGAACCGAACTGGAGAAAGACATGAGCAAGCTGCCCACTGCCGAACAGATCCAGCACGACTGGGATACCAACCCGCGTTGGGAAGGCATCCAGCGCAACTACAGCGCCGCCGACGTGGTGCGCCTGCGCGGCACCGTCCACATCGAGCACTCGCTGGCCCGCCTGGGTGCGGAGAAGCTGTGGGCGTCGCTGCATGAGCGCGAGTTCGTCAACGCGCTGGGTGCGCTGACCGGCAACCAGGCCATGCAGCAGGTCAAGGCTGGCCTGAAGGCCATCTACCTGTCCGGCTGGCAGGTGGCGGCCGACGCCAACCTGGCCGGCCAGATGTACCCGGACCAGTCGCTGTACCCGGCCGATTCGGTGCCGGCAGTGGTCAAGCGCATCAACAACACGCTGCTGCGCGCCGACCAGCTGCACCACGCCGAAGGCAAGGATGACATCGACTTCCTGCAGCCGATCGTGGCCGATGCAGAGGCCGGTTTCGGTGGCGTGCTCAATGCCTTCGAACTGATGAAGGCGATGATCGAGGCCGGTGCCGCCGGCGTGCACTTCGAGGATCAGCTGGCCTCGGTGAAGAAGTGCGGCCACATGGGCGGCAAGGTGCTGGTGCCGACCCGTGAGGCGATCGAGAAGCTCAACGCGGCGCGCCTGGCCGCCGACGTGCTGGGCGTGCCGACCCTGCTGGTCGCGCGCACCGATGCTGAAGCAGCGGATCTGCTGACCAGTGACATCGACGGCAACGACAAGCCGTTCACCACCGGTGAGCGCACCGTCGAAGGCTTCTACAAGACCCGCAATGGCCTGGACCAGGCGATCAGCCGTGGCCTGGCCTATGCACCCTACGCCGACCTGGTGTGGTGCGAGACCGGCAAGCCGGATCTGGAATTCGCACGCAGGTTCGCCGAGGCGATCCATGCGAAGTTCCCGGGCAAGCTGCTGGCCTACAACTGCTCGCCCAGCTTCAACTGGAAGAAGAACCTGGACGACGCCACCATCGCGAAGTTCCAGCGCGAGCTGGGCAGCTACGGCTACAAGTTCCAGTTCATCACCTTGGCCGGCTTCCATGCGCTGAACTACGGCATGTTCAACCTGGCCCACGGCTATGCACGCCGCCAGATGAGCGCGTTCGTGGAGCTGCAGGAAGCCGAGTTCGAAGCGGCCGAGCGTGGCTTCACTGCGGTCAAGCACCAGCGTGAGGTCGGTACCGGTTACTTCGACGCGGTGACCCAGGCGATCCAGCAGGGCCAGTCGTCGACCACCGCGCTGACCGGCTCGACCGAGGAAGAGCAGTTCCACGGCGGGCGCAGCGAACGCGCTGCGTGATGCGGTAGTGCCGGCCGCTGGCCGGCAACCCGTCGATGTTCCCGAGGTCCAGATGGTTGCCGGCCAGCGGCCGGCACTACCGGGCCTCAGAGCGATCAGGGTGGCCAGGGAAGGGCCAGACAACGCCGGCCGGTCGGGGGACCTGCCGGCGTTGTTGTATCGATGCAAAGGCGCGGCCAGCAGGCAGCGTCAATCAGGCGCACCCCGTGTGCCGGCAACTTGGCCGAAACCCTGTGAAACCCGGCATCGGATTGATCCAGCAGGGGTTTTGCCCGGACACCCGTGACCAGAACGCGCCACCATCGATCTTCACATCAATCAAGATCGGCAGAAGGGTCAAAATGAGATAGGGCGCACACTTTAAAGCGGTGCTATGCTCCGCGGCTCACCAGGGGACGCTGGCGGCGGGTGCAGGGAATGACCGGCAGGGGTGCGGCCGAGAACAGTGATGTGACGTCAGGTATCGCCCGGGTGGCGATGGCCGAGATCGTGCACGCGCTGCTGTCCGCTGCCGAGGTGGCATTGTTCGCCAGATTTGCCCGTCCATGCAAGCTTCATGCCGGACAGTGGTTGTTCCAGCGTGGCCATCGCGGCGAACGGATGTATGTGATCCTCCAGGGCCAGATCGAACTGGACTTCGGCGAGGACCTGGTGATCAAGACGCTCGGCCAGCATGAGTTCTTCGGTGAGCTTGGCCTGCTGGTCGGTGATCACCTGCGCAGCGCCAGTGCACGCGCGCTGGCCGACTGCGAAGTACTGGAGCTGGGCCCGGCCGATTTCCATCGCCTGGTGGAATCCGATCCCGGCCTGGTCGCCTACTTCCTGCGGCGCACGATCATGCGCGTGCTGACCAACGAGCAGGCCCTGATCAGCCAGCTGCGCCGGCGCAACCATGATCTGGAAACCGCGCTGGACAATCTGTACATCACCACCCATCAGCTGACCCACACCCGTGAGCTGGTGCGTACCGATGAACTGACCGGGCTGCACAACCGCCGTGGCCTGACCCTGTACCTGCAGGAGTGCCGCGCCGACGGTGACGGGTTGCCGCAGGCCCTGCTGCTGATCGACTGCGACCGCTTCAAGCAGATCAATGATCGTCACGGCCACCAGGCCGGCGACCGTGTGCTGCAGAGCATGGGCAACATCCTGCGCTCGATGGCCGGTGAGCAGGACCTGGCCTGCCGCCTCGGCGGCGATGAGTTCTGCCTGATCCTGCGCCGTGGCAATCACGAGATCGTGCAGCACGCGGCCGAGTTCATCCTCAGCGCGGTGCATGGCCTGCTCGAACGCAGTCATGGCACGCCGCATGTCAGCCTGGTCAGCATCGGTGCCAGCCTGCTGGCGCCGGAGGCCGGCTGGAGCGAGTGGTATGCCAGTGCGGACCGCGCGCTGTACCAGGCCAAGCGCGATGGCGGCAACTGCCTGCGCTGGGTGGATGCTCCGGACGGCCCATAGGGAGATGCAGGCGATGAATGGCGACAACGGAACGTCAGCCCCGCATAGCCCCCAGCTACGCGCCCTGCTGTTCACCGATCTGTGTGATTCGCTGCAGCTGGTCGAGCGGATCGGCGACGTCGCGGCCGCGAGCCTGTTCCAGGAACACGACCGCCTGGTGCTGGTGTTGCAGCACCGCTGGAATGGCCAGCTGATCGATCGCTCCGACGGCCTGTTCATGCTGTTCGAGCGCGCCATCGATGCGCTCGGTTTCGCGCTGGACTACCAGTGCGAACTGCACACGCTGGGCCAGCAGCGTTCGATTGAACTGCGTGCGCGTGCCGGCCTGCATGTGGGTGACGTACTGACCTGGGACAACAGTCCCGAAGCGGTGCGCGCCGGCGCCAAGTCGATGGAAGTGGAAGGGCTGGCCAAGCCGATGGCGGCGCGTCTGATGATGCTGGCACGGCCTGGCCAGATCCTGTTGTCGGCCGTCGCCGAATCACTGACGCGCCGCGCCACCGATGCGTTGGGCGAGCGCGGCCCGCGCCTGCTGTGGAAGTCGCACGGGCGCTGGCGCTTCAAGGGCGTGCCGGTGGTGCAGGAAGTGATCGAAGTAGGCGAGATCGGCTCGGCGCCGTTGCGCATGCCGCGTGCCAATGCCAAGGCGCGCCGTGACCTGCCGCTGTGGCGGCAGCCGCTGGTGCTGGCCGCTGAAGGTCTGGTACTGACGGTGGTGGTGCTGGGCGGCTGGCTGCTGCTGCGACCGGAACCGGCGATCGCGTTCGCCGAGCGCGACTGGGTGGTGCTCGGCGATGTCGACAACCTCACTGGCGACCCGATCTTCGACGACTCGATGCGGCACGCCATCCGGATTGCGCTGGAGCAGTCGCGTTACGTGAACGTGCTGTCGGAGGGCAAGATCCGCGAGAGCCTGGAAATGGCGCGGCTCTCGGGCGATACCCGGCTCAACCGCGATACCGCGGCCGAGGTGGCGGTGCGCGAGGGTGCGCGCGCCGTGTTGTTGCCGACCGTGCGGCAGAAGATTGGTGGCTATGAGCTGGCCATCGACGTCGCCGCACCCGGCACCGGCCAGGTGATCCAGACGTTCACCGCCACCGTGGATCGATCCGATCAGATGGTGTTCGCGGTGGACGACGTGGTCGGGCGCCTGCGGCGCGGACTGGGCGAATCGGTGGCGAGCCTGGAACAGTCGTTGCCGCTGCCGCGGGCATCGACCCAGGACCTGCGCGCACTGCGTGCGTTTGCCCTGGCCGAAAGCGCACTGGGCCAGCGTCGCTTCGAAGAAGCACGCAACCTCTACCAGGCGGCGATCGATATCGATCCCGGTTTCGCCCTGGCCTACATGGGCGTGGCCAAGCTGCTGGCCCGCACTGCGCAGGTTGCGGACGCGCGTGACGCGCTGGAGCACGCGCTGGCCCAGCAGCAGCGCTTGCCCGCGCGTGAGCGCCTGTACCTGAAGGGCTGGCAGGCCGAACTGGAACCCGGTGGCTGGCCACTGGAACAGTGGCGTGCGCTGGCCAAGATCTATCCGGATTCGTTTGCGGGGCTGTCCAATACCTCCTGGGGGCTGCTGCAGGACAATCGCTTCGCCGAGGCCGTGCCCTACGCGCGCGCCGCGACGGTGCCTCAGGACCCGTTGCGGCTGTATCCGATGATCCATCTGGCGCGGGCACAGTTGGGCCTCGGCCAGCCGCAGCAGGCAATGCGCACCTTGCACCAGGCACAGATGCTGCGCGGCAATGACGAGGCCGACGACCTGGATGTGGACGTGCTGGTTGCGCAGGGCCTGGACGCACAGGCACAGCAGCTGTTGATGCGGTTGCCGCGGGGGGATGACCTGCAACAGCGCATGCGCCTGCGGGCAAACCTGCTGGTGGCTGCGGAGCAGCGTGATTGCAGCAGCCTGCATGCCGCGATCGCTGCGGATGGCCCAGCACCGGATCTGATCGACTACCAGATCCATCAACGGCTGCAACACGCCACCGTGACCACGTTGTGCACGGCCGGCGATGCGAAGGAGCTTGAATCCATCGCCGCCATGCTGCGACCGCTGCTGCGGAAGAACGACGACTCCGCCGTGGGTAGCCGCAGTCTGCAGTTGCTGGCCCTGACCTATCTGGCCCAGCGCCAAGGCCAGCATGCGCTGGCCGCAGAGTGGCTGCGTGACCACGGCGAACTGCTGGAGCGGCAGCGCAGCCCTGTGGTGGGCAAGTGGCGCCGGGTTGTGCTGGCGATGGCCGAACTGGCGCAACAGCGTCCGCAAGCGGCACGCCATCTGCTCGAGCCCACCTTTGATGGCAGCGAACCGGTGCAGGCCCATGTTGTGCTGCTGCAGGCATTGCGTGCCGAGCAGGACACTGCCGGCGTGCGCCGCGAGCAGGCCTGGCTGGCCCGGCACCACGGTCAGGCCATTGCCGAGGTGGCGTCCATGCAGGTCTGGCAGCCCCTGAATGTGCACGACATCGCCACGGAGGCGACGTCGGTGCGGGTACCGCGCTGATGCGGACTCAGGCGTTGACGCGCTCGTCGATCCGGTCGGCTTCGAAGCAGAACACCACCGTCATCGAGGCGGTCGAGGCACTCAGGTATGCATGCAGCGAATCGCGGGTGCGGCGCAGCTCCTCGACCGAAGCCAGGGTGCCGATCTTCATGCAGTCGTTCTCGCCAACGGCACCGTCCAGGCCGATCGAGGCCAGGGCCTTGCCCGGCGATGCGGTGAAGTGGTTGCGGAAGTCGTCGTTGCCGATGAGGTGGTCCAGCAGGGTGCTGGCGTCTTCGGCGGAAAGGCGGGGATGGGTGCTCATGGAGATCGTCCGTAGGTTGAGTTTCTCGTATCGGCCGCGACAGCCTGCCATTGAGGGCGGTGGCGTGCATGTCGCTAAAGTTGGCCGCGTCGCGGTCGTTGCTGCTATGCCGGTTGTGCGGCAGAAGGAAGGAAACCCATGCGCCTGCGCCGCTGCGCCAGCCTGATGTTCGAGCCCCGCGAGTCGGTCACCCTGGACCTGCGCGCGATGCTGGCCGGCCAGGCCGAGATGGATAGCCAGATCAGCTGGGTGGCCCTGGCCGCCCATCTGGACCAGCCGCTGCCGGTGGACGCCGAGGAGCGCCAGCTGCTGGGCGAGCTCAGCGCGCACCGCTGGAGCGAACCGCCGGCCGGCACCTCTCCGGCGATGCTGGCGCGCCTGGTCGAGCAGGGGCTGGTGCTGACCGACCCGCCGGATGAGGTCGGGCACCAGATGCGTGATGAGGCATTGCGTCGCAGCCAGTGGTGGCCGTTGGCCGCACTGGCCCATCGCCATGCGCGCTGGCAGGCGGTGGACAGCGTGGAGGACATGCGTCGCCAGGGTCTGGATACCGCTGCCGGCCTGCGCCAGCGGCTGGGGCCGCCACCACCGGTGGTGCAGGCCCTGCAGGGCGACTACCAGCCGCTGCCGCGCAGTGAAGAGGCGGCGTTCGACGCGCTGCTGGCGCAGCGCACGACCTGCCGCAATTTCGACCCGCAGCGCGCGCTGCCATTGCCGCTGCTGGCCCAGGTGCTGCAGCGCACGCTGATGGCCCACGCGGTGCAGAAGGTCGAGCGTGATACCGAGTTCCTGAAGAAGAACGTGCCCTCCGGCGGCGGCCTGCATCCCACCGAAGGTTTCCTGCTGGTGCAGAACGTGGAAGGACTGGCACCGGGCCTGTACCACTACCACCCGGTGCAGCACGCCGTGCTGCCGCTGCCCTCGCCGCCGCCTGATGCATTGCCCGCGCTGGCACGGCGGATGCTGTCCGGTCAGGAGTGGTTCGCCGATGCACCGGCGCTGCTGGTGCTGGCACCGCGGTACGACCGCTGCTTCTGGAAGTACCGCAACCACGCCAAGGCGTATCGTGCGGTGACGCTGGATGTCGGCCACATCTCGCAGCTGCTGTACCTGTGCGCGACCGAGCGTGGCCTGGCGGCATTCGTCACCGCAGCCATCAACGATGCCGATGTCGATCGTGCCTTCGGTTTCGACGGCATCGGGCAGAGCGCGATGGCCATCTGCGGCCTGGGCTGGCGCAGTGCCACGCTGGACACGGCCGAATTCGATCCTGCTGGCCGGGTGGTGGTGGGCGACGACCGCTGAGCGGTCGCCGCCGCGGCGTTCACGCCGCCTCGAAGTCCACCAGTACTGCACCGTCACCCACCTGGTCGCCGGCCTTGGCGCGGTAACCCTTCACCGTGCCGTCCGCCGGTGCCTGCAGGGTGTGCTCCATCTTCATCGCTTCCAGCACCACCAGCGGCGTGCCGCGCTTGACCTCGGTACCGGCGGCGACCAGCGTCGCAACGATCTTGCCCGGCATCGGCGCCAGCAGGCTGCCGGCGTCGGCCACGGCGTGGTCCGATTCACCCACCGGATCGTGCAGGGTGAAACGGTGCTGGCCGTCGGCGCCGAACAGGTACAGCTGGTCACCGTCGCGCAGCAGCTGCAACGACCAGCGGCGCTCGCCCAGCTGCACCGTCAGGCCCTGCATACTGGCCGTGCCGATCACCTGCACCGGCGCCGCATCGTCGCACTGCACGCGCCAGCCATCGGCCTGCGCCCACACCTTCAGCGTGTGCCGGCGCTCTCCCTGCTGCAGCGGCAATACGCGCGGCGCGGACGCGCCAAGGCGCCAGCCGTCCTGCGCCTGCCACGGCGAATGCGGGTCGCGCGCATCGCTGCCGGCACCGGCAGTGCTTGCAACAGCGGCCACGGCGGCCAGCTGCCACAGGGCATCATCCGTATCGCCCGCTGCACTCAATGCCGCCTGTTCGCGTTCGATCAGCGCGGTATCCAGCTTGGCGTGCGCGAACGAATCGGTGTTCACCAGGCGGCGCAGGAAGCCGGCATTGGTGGTCACGCCCACCACCTGGCAGTCGGCCAGTGCCTGGCTCATGCGGCGCAGCGCGGCGTCGCGGTCCACGTCCCAGACGATCAGCTTGGCGATCATCGGGTCGTAGTACGGGGTGATGCTGTCGCCTTCCTCCACGCCGGTATCCACGCGCACATGGGCAGACGGAGCCGGCAGGCGCAGGCGGCGCAGGGTACCGGTGGAGGGCAGGAAGCCGCGGTCGGCATCTTCTGCGTACAGGCGTGCTTCGATGGCATGGCCGTGGATCGCCAGCTGCTCCTGGCGCAGCGGCAGCGGCAAGCCCGAGGCCACGCGCAGCTGCCATTCCACCAGGTCGGTGCCGGTGATGTACTCGGTCACAGGGTGCTCGACCTGAAGGCGGGTGTTCATTTCCATGAAGTAGAAATCGCCGTCCGGGCCGGCGATGAACTCCACCGTGCCGGCACCGACGTAGCCCACCGCGCGCGCGGCATCGACCGCCGCCTTGCCCATCGCCGCGCGACGTTCTGCGCTCATGCCCGGGGCGGGTGCTTCTTCCAGCACCTTCTGGTGGCGGCGCTGCACCGAGCAGTCGCGCTCGAACAGGTAGACCGCCTCACCGTGGCTGTCGCCGAACACCTGGATCTCGATATGGCGCGGGCGCTCGACGTACTTCTCGACCAGCACGTGGTCATTGCCGAACGCCGAGGCCGCCTCGCGCTGGCAGCTGGCCAGCGCATCGACGAAGTCCTCGCTGCGCTCGACCTTGCGCATGCCCTTGCCACCGCCACCGGCGCTGGCCTTGATCAGCACCGGGTAACCGATGGCGTCGGCCTGTTCGCGCAGGAAGGACGGTTCCTGCTGGTCGCCGTGGTAGCCCGGCGTCAGCGGCACGCCGGCTTTCGCCATCAATGCCTTGGCCGCGCTCTTGTCGCCCATCGCGCGGATGGCGCTGGCCGGCGGCCCGATGAAGGTGATGCCGGCGGCGGCGCAGGCATCGGCGAAGTCGGCATTCTCTGACAGGAAGCCGTAACCGGGGTGGATCGCCTGCGCGCCGGTCAGGCGTGCGGCGTCGAGCAGGGCATCGCCGCGCAGGTAACTTTCACGTGCAGCGGCCGGACCGATGTGGATGGCTTCGTCGGCCAGGCGCACGTGGCGCGCGTTGCGGTCGGCATCGGAATATACCGCCACGGTGGCGATGCCGAGGCGGCGGCAGGTGGCGATGACGCGACAGGCGATTTCGCCGCGATTGGCGATCAGGACTTTGGTGAACATGGCAACAGGCTCGGTCATGGCACGGGTTACATGCGGAACACGCCGAAGCGCGTCTGCTGCGGGGCGGCGTTGAGGCTGGCCGACAGCGCCAGGGCCAGTACGCGGCGGGTGTCGGCCGGATCGATCACGCCGTCGTCCCACAGGCGCGCGCTGGCGTAGTACGGGTGGCCCTGCTGCTCGAACTGCTCGCGGATCGGTGCCTTGAACGCGTCTTCCTCCGCTGCCGGCCACTGGCCGCCCTTGGCTTCGATGCCATCGCGCTTGACCGTGGCCAGCACGCTGGCGGCCTGCTCGCCACCCATCACGCCGATGCGCGCGTTGGGCCACATCCACAGGAAGTTGGGCGAGTACGCACGGCCGCACATGCCGTAGTTGCCGGCACCGAACGAGCCGCCGATGACCACGGTGAACTTGGGTACCTTGGCGCAGGCCACCGCCATCACCAGCTTGGCGCCGTCCTTGGCGATGCCGCCCTGTTCGTACTTGCGGCCGACCATGAAGCCGGTGATGTTCTGCAGGAACACCAGCGGGATGTTGCGCTGGGTGCACAGTTCGATGAAATGCGCGCCCTTCAGCGCCGACTCGGAGAACAGGATGCCGTTGTTGGCGATGATGCCGATCGGGTAGCCGTTCAGATGCGCGAAGCCAGTAACCAGTGTTGCGCCATAGCGCGGCTTGAACTCGTCAAAGCGCGAGCCATCGACCAGGCGTGCGATCACTTCGCGCACGTCGTAGGGCTTGCGCGTATCGGCGGGAATCACCCCATACAGTTCATGCGCCGGCAGCAGCGGTTCCTCGGGCGCCTGCACCGCCATCGCCGGCTCCGGCTTGCGCCAGTTCAGCTGGGCGATGATCGCGCGCACCCGTGCCAGCGCCTGCAGATCGTTGTCGGCCATGTGGTCGGCCACGCCGGAGATGCGGGTGTGTACGTCGGCACCGCCCAGTTCCTCGGCCGTCACCACTTCACCGGTGGCGGCCTTCACCAGCGGCGGGCCGCCGAGGAAGATCGTGCCCTGCTCGCGCACGATCACCGTCTCGTCGCTCATCGCCGGCACGTAGGCGCCACCGGCGGTGCAGCTGCCCATCACGCAGGCGATCTGCGGAATGCCCTGCGCCGACAGGTTGGCCTGGTTGTAGAAGATGCGGCCGAAATGATCGCGGTCGGGGAACACCTCGTCCTGCAGCGGCAGGAAGGCGCCGCCGGAATCGACCAAGTAGATGCACGGCAGGTGGTTCTGCTCGGCGATCTCCTGCGCGCGCAGGTGCTTCTTCACCGTCATCGGGTAGTAGGTGCCGCCCTTGACCGTGGCATCGTTGGCCACGATCACGCATTCCACGCCGCTCACGCGGCCGATGCCGGCCACCACGCCCGCAGCGGGCACGGCATCGTCATACATGCCGTGCGCGGCCAGCGGCGCGATTTCCAGGAAGGCGCTGCCGGGGTCGAGCAGGGCGTCGATGCGGTCGCGCACCAGCAGCTTGCCGCGCGCGGTGTGCTTGGCGCGTGCCGCCTCGCTTCCGCCCAGTGCAGTGCGGGCAAGCGTGGCGTGCAGGTCGTCAACCACGGCCTGCATGGCCGCGCGGTTGCTTTCAAAGGTTTCGCTGCCCGGTTGCAGCTGGCTGTTCAGGACGGTCATCGCGGTGGCCTTACAGGGTGCGCTGGAACAGTTCGCGGCCGATCAGCATGCGGCGGATCTCCGACGTGCCGGCGCCGATTTCATACAGCTTGGCGTCGCGCCACAAACGGCCGGTCGGGTATTCGTTGATGTAGCCGTTGCCGCCCAGGATCTGGATCGCCTGGCCGGTCAGCCAGGTCGCCTTCTCGGCGGCGTACAGGATGGCACCGGCGGCGTCCTGGCGGGTGGTGCGGCCCTGGTCGCAGGCGCGTGCCACGGCATAGACATACGCACGGCAGGCGCCCAGGCCCACGTACATGTCGGCAATCTTGCCCTGGATCAGCTGGAAGCTGCCGATCGCCTCACCGAACTGGTGGCGCTCGTGCACGTAGGGCATCACCACGTCCATCGCTGCGGCCATCAGGCCCAGCGGGCCGCCGGACAGCACCACGCGCTCGTAGTCCAGGCCGGACATCAGCACGCGCACGCCGCCACCGATCTGGCCCAGCACGTTTTCTTCCGGTACTTCGCAGTCCTGGAACACCAGCTCGCAGGTGGGCGAGGAACGCATGCCCAGCTTGTCCAGCTTCTGCGCGGTGGAGAAGCCCTTCATGCCCTTCTCGACCAGGAACGCGGTGATGCCCTTGGCGCCGGCGTCCATGTCGGTCTTGGCATAGACCACCAGCACGTCGGCATCCGGGCCGTTGGTGATCCACATCTTGTTGCCGTTGAGCACGTAGCGGTCACCACGCTTGTCGGCGCGCAGTTTCATCGACACCACGTCCGAACCGGCACCCGGCTCGCTCATCGCCAGCGCGCCGACCAGGCTGCCGTTGCACAGGCCCGGCAGGAAGCGCTGTTTCTGTTCTTCGTTGCCATTCTTGCGCAGCTGGTTCACGCACAGGTTGGAGTGCGCGCCGTAGGACAGGCCGATGCCGCCGGAAGCACGCGAGATCTCTTCCATCGCCACCACGTGGGCCAGGTAGCCCATGCCGGTGCCGCCGTATTCTTCTTCCACGGTGAGGCCGAGCAGGCCCTGTTCGCCCAGCTTCGGCCACAGGGCCAGCGGGAACTGATTGGTGGCATCGGCCTCGGCGGCCAGCGGTGCGACCTCGGCGGCGGCAAAATGGGCCACGCTCTGGCGCAGCAGGTCGATGTCTTCGCCAAGGTCGAAGTTCAGGGATGGCACGTGCATTGTGGTGGCTCCACGGCGGGATGGCAGGAAATGGACGCACCCGGCGGGGGAGCGGGCGGCGGTCTGCAGGACCGCTGCCCGCACGGGCGATTGGACCCCAGCGTAGCGGGGTTCGGGTAAGAAGTGAATACAAATTCAAAAATTGAAACTAGAATCAAAACATGGCCTACAAACGCTCTGCACTGATGGAAGAACGGCTGGCCGGGGCCCGTGAACGGATCCTGTTGGCCACCCGCGAGCTGGTCGCCACCGGCGGCTGGCGCAATGCTCCGGTAACCGCCGTGGCGACCCAGGCGGGGGTGTCCACCGGCCTGATCTACCGGCACTTCCCGTCCAAGGCCGAGTTGTTCGTGGAGGTGCTCAACGCCGCCGTGGCCCACGAGGTTGCGATCATGGAACGCATCGCCAGCGGCCCGGAGGTGGCCAGCGAGCGCCTGCGGCTGGCGATCACCGCCTTCGTCCGCCGCGCCCTGGCCGGGCCGGGGCTGGCGCACGCCTTCATCGTTGAACCGGTCGACCCGGACGTGGAAGCCGAGCGCATGCGCGGTCGCCGCGCGTTCGGTGACGTGTTCCTGCGGCTGGTGGAGGAGGGCGTGGCGGCCGGTGAGCTGCCGGCGCAGGACGCGCATGTGGCCGCCGCCTGCCTGGTCGGCGCCTTCACCGAAGCCATGGTCGGCCCGACCGCGCCCAGCCGCGAAGCACACCGCGACGAAGACGCACTGGTGGATGCGATCTGCAGCTTCTGTCTGCGTGCGATCGGCGCCCCCGCAAAACGGTAGCGCCGGGCCATGCCCGGCGGCTGTTGCCATCCTCGACCGTTGTTGCCGCGCTTCGCGCTCGCCGGGCACGCCCCGGCGCTAACCGCATGCGGCCACGGCCGCATGTTGCGCCGCACCAGCAGTGACGCCTGTTGTCGCACGCAAAGCGCGTTCTATACTCGGTCCATCACGCAGTCGCTCAGCCGTGGTCCAACGACTATCAGCCAGGGGTAACGAAGAGTGCGGAATTACGATCTGGAGTTCCTGAAACGCTTCTCCATGGTGATCGCGCTGCTGGCGACCATCACCCTCGGCCTCATCCTCCTTGCCGCCTACATCCACACCAGGATTCCGCCCGAGGTGTCGCCGGCCGCGGCCAAGCGCACCGAACAGCGCATCTCGCCCACCGGCGCGGTCTATGCCGGCAGCACCGGCGCCGCCGCGCAGGCCGCCGCCAAGGCCGCCGCGCTGGCCAAGGCCGCGTCGCAGGTGGCCTACGGCGGCACAAAGGACGGCAAGGTCATCTTCGACAACCTGTGCACCGCCTGCCACACCACCGGTGTGGGCATGGCGCCGACGCTGGACCATTCGCACTGGGACAAGCGCATCGCACAGGGCAAGGACACCCTCTACAAGCACGCCATCGAGGGCTACACCGGCCCGGACGGCGGCATCATGCCGCCCAAGGGCGGCAACCCGGCGCTGACCGAGGAACAGATCCACGCCACCGTGGACTGGATGCTGGGCAACCTGAAGTAGACGCCCCAACGCGCTGCTTCCTGTAGAGCCGAGCCCACGCTCGGCTGCTCTCCGCGCGGTGTGGCCAGGTGCAGCCGAGCATGGGCGCGGCTCTACGATTCCCAGGCTTTGCCCACCGAGGCCTGATCGCTCATATGCCCCCGCTGCGCAGGCGGGGTTTCGCATTTCAGGGTTAGTCTGTGCGCCTCTTCCATGGAGTCGCCCGTCGATGCGCCGCCGTTCCCTCGCCCTTGCCCTGTCCCTGCTGCTGCCGGCCGGCGCCTTTGCCCAGGCCCAGCCGCAGGCCGCACCGGTCGCGTCGCCTTCCACTGCGCGCAGCAGCGCCACCGTGGTGCTGACCGCCGCGCCGGCCGACTGGCGTGTGCTGGATGGCCAGCGCGTGCGCATCGCCGCACCGCTGACCCTGGCCGGTACCGACGGCCTGGAGCGCTTCGGCCAGCTCACCGTGGCCTTCGATGGCCGCCTCTGGCAGCCGACCGAAGTGGCCGCGCCGGGTACTGCCGGCTACGAGCAGGTGATGGCCGACAACCAGCGCCGCCGCCTGGTGCTGGACGACGGCAGCGATGCCCGCGACCCGGCCAGCGTGGCCTATCTGCCGGCCAGCCCGGTGCTGCGTACCGGCATGCAGCTGCGCAATGTGGAAGGTGTCGTGCACATGGACGCGCAGGGGCGGCCGCGCCTGCAGGTCGAAGGTGTGCTGAAACTGCCGGAGCTGAAGCGTCCGGCGGTGCCGACCGTGCCGGGCGGCCTGCACGTGGCGGCCTTCAACCTGGAGAACTTCTTCAACGGTGATGGCCAGGGCGGTGGCTTCCCGACCCTGCGCGGCGCGCGCACGCTGGACGAGCACAAGGCGCAGGTGGCCAAGCTGGTCACCACGGTCAACGCGCTGGGCGCCGATGTCGCCGCGCTGATGGAGCTGGAGAACGACGGCTACGGTCCGCAGTCGGCCATCGCCGAACTGGTCGATGCGCTCAACCGGGACCGCGGCGCGCAGGGCGACTGGCGCTTCGTCGACGCGGGCAACGGCCCCGGCGACAACCCGATCCGGGTCGGCATCATCTACCGCAGCGCGCGCCTGCAGCCGGTCGGCAAGCCGGCCACGCTGACCGGTGGTCCATTCGTCGAGCACAGTCGCGTGCCGCTGGCGCAGGCCTTCCAGGGCAAGCAGGGCGCACCGTTCGTGGTGGTGGCCAACCACTTCAAGTCGAAGGGCTGCCGCGACGCCGCCGGTGCCGACGCCGACCGCAACGACAACCAGGGCTGCTGGAACGCCACCCGCGTGACCTCCGCGCAGCAGCTGCACGCCTGGCTGCAGACCGACCCGACCGGTACCGGTGCAAAGGACGCGGTACTGCTGGGCGATTTCAACGCCTACGCGATGGAAGACCCGATCCGCACCCTGCATGACCTGGGCTGGCAGGACGCGTTCAAGGTCGCCAAGGTCGAGCATCCCTACAGCTACGTCTACAACGGCTACACCGGCCGCCTCGACCATGCATTGCTGAGCCCGGGCATGGCCAAGCGCCTGCGCGGCGCCGCCGAATGGCACAGCAACGCCGACGAGCAGGACGCCAGCGGCTACCAGGGCCGCAACGTGCAGGGCCCGTGGCGCAGCTCCGACCACGACCCGCTGCTGCTGGGTTTCGACAGATAAGGTTCGCCGGGGATCTGCTCTGGGAGGGACCTTGATCGGCACGGATGCCGCCTTTGCTTTTGATCTACCAGTCCGCCTTCAAGCGAGCCGAGCATCGCAGGTGAATCAGGGGCGAAGAGGCGCCGATGTCTGAGCGCAGCGAGTTCGGCGCCGTCCCCTGGTTCACCGAGAAGCGCAGGGAACCGGTGCACAGCACCGGCTCG
The DNA here is from genome assembly GCF_023277365.1 of Stenotrophomonas sp. NY11291. NCBI lineage: Bacteria > Pseudomonadati > Pseudomonadota > Gammaproteobacteria > Lysobacterales > Lysobacteraceae > Stenotrophomonas > Stenotrophomonas sp. NY11291. The sequence goes on from NZ_CP096975.1 coordinate 264,509, forward strand.
CGGCTGGCGGCGCGTTTCTTTTGGTTACTTTTCTTTTCGCGCGAAAAGAAAAGTGACATCCCACCGCGGGCGCGGAAATGGCCCGCCGCAACCAACGCTCACCCCCAGGCGATCAACCCGATCGCCAGCACCGCCAGCGCCAGACCTGTGCGGTTCCACTTCGTGGTCGCCTCGCCGAAGACGAACACGCCCACCAGCGCGCCCAGCACCACCACGCCGATGTTCATGCCGGCGAACACGGTGGCTGGGCTCTCCGGCATCGACTGGTGCGCATGCACATAGAACAGGATGTTGCCGCCGTTGAGCAGGCCCAGCAGCGCACCCGCGCCGAGGTTGCGCCAGGCCAGCCGGCTGCGGCCACTGAAGTGCCGCCACAGCTGCAGCGCCAGCATCAGTACGAAGGCCACGCTGAAGCTGGCCAGCACCGCCGCCATCGACGGCGTGCCCGACAGCGCCACCTGCTTGAGCAGCACGTCGACCACCGCGAACCCGGCCCAGACGCCCAGCAGCCAGCCCCAGCCACCGGGTGAGGACGACACCGCCGGTCCGCGCGGGCGCAGGCTGATCGCCACCATGGCGACCAGGCCCAGCGCCAGGCCGACCAACTTCCACGGCGTGGCGGTCTGGCCGAAGAACAGGAACGCGGCGGCCAATGACAGCAGCAGCGACAGCCGCTGCGCCACGTCGCTGCGGACGATGCCGGCCACCGCCACCGCGCGGCCCAGCACCAGGAAGATCGACGGCAGCACCACCGCCAGCGCCAGCAATGACAGCCACGGCGCATGCGGCGCGCGCAGTGCATCCAGCGGCGGCTGCAGCACCCCGGCGGTGAGCGTTGCAGCCACCAGATAGTTCCAGGTGACCATCTGCGCCACATCCAGCTGGCGGCGGTTGGCCAGCTTCAACAACACCGAAACCAGCACGCTGCAGATCACGGCCAAGGACAGGTAGAGCATGGGGCGGGCACAGGGCGGGGGCAGGGGACGGTATCATGGTGCCATGCACAAGCCTTCGTTCCCCGTCGCCCCTGGCGAAACCGCCTGCCTCGAACTGGACGGCCCGGCCGGCCCGCTGGAAGTGGTCGTCGACCTGCCCAAGGCCGATGTGCCGGTGCAGCCGATCGTGGCCATCGTCTGCCATCCGCTGTCCACCGAGGGCGGCACCCTGCACAACAAGGTGGTCACCATGACCGCCACCACCCTGCGCGAGCTGGGCATCGCCACGGTGCGCTTCAACTTCCGCAGTGTTGGCGCGTCGGCCGGTGAGTTCGACCACGGCGTGGGCGAGCAGGACGACCTGAAGGCCGTCGCCGCCTGGGTGCGCAGCCAGCGTCCGGACGACCGCCTGTGGTTGGCCGGTTTCAGCTTCGGCTCGTTCGTGTCGCTGAAGGCCGCTGCCGCGCTGCAGCCGGAAGCGCTGATCTCGATTGCGCCGCCGGCCGGTCGCTGGGATTTCGATGGCATCGCACCGCCGGCGCGCTGGTTGGTGATCCAGGGCGAGCAGGACGAGATCGTCGACCCGCAGGCCGTCTACCAGTGGCTGGACACGCTGGACTTCCCGCATGAGCTGGTGCGCATGCCCGAGACCAGCCACTTCTTCCACCGCAAGCTGATCGACCTGCGCGGCGCGCTGACCCACGGCGTGAAACATTGGCTGGGCGCAGCGGCATGAGTGCAACCGAGTTGACCCCGTCGCAGCGGTACGCGGAAGGGGTCGCCCGTGGCGACTGGCAGAACGACCCGGCCCAGCATGCTGCGCTGGCCGAGCTGGACCGCATCCACCTGGGCCTGCTGGACAGCGCCGAGGACGGCTGGCTGGACCGCCTGTCCTCGTTCTGGAAAAAGCCCGAGCCGGTGAAGGGCCTGTACTTCTGGGGCGGCGTCGGCCGCGGCAAGACCTTCCTGGTCGACCTGTTCTACGACGGGCTGCCGATCAAGCAGAAGTACCGCACGCATTTCCATCGCTTCATGCGCAGCGTCCACGAGCGCCTGCGCGAGCACCAGGGGCAGAGCGACCCGCTGGCGAAGATCGCCCAGGAGTGGCGCAGCAACCTGCGCGTGCTGGTGCTGGACGAGTTCTTCGTCACCGACATCGGCGATGCGATGCTGCTGGCGCGGCTGCTGGAACGCCTGTTTGCCGAAGGCGTGACCCTGGTCACCACTTCCAACACGGCGGTGGAGAACCTGTACCTCAATGGCCTGCAGCGCGAGAGCTTCCTGCCGGCCATCGGCCTGCTGCAGCGCTTCTGCGTCGAGCTGTACGCCGAAGGCACCGAGGATTACCGCATGCGCGCGCTGACCCGCTCGCCGGTGTACCGCGCACCGCTGGCGGCCGACAGCGATGAGTGGCTGGCCACGCGCTGGAATGAGCTGAGTGGCGGCCAGCCGGCCAAGGCCGGCAACATCGAGATCGAGGGTCGCAAGATTCCGGTCCGTGGCCGCGGCAAGAGTATCGCCTGGTTCGATTTCGCCGCGCTGTGCGAGGGCCCGCGGGGGCCCTCGGACTACATCGAGATCGCGCACGAGTTCAACACGGTGCTGCTGGGCGGCATTCCGGCATTCGATCGCCTGAACGAAGATGCCGCGCGCCGCTTCGTCAACCTGATCGACGAGCTGTACGACCGCCACGTCAACCTGGTCTGCACCGCCAGCACCTCGCCGATCGAGCTGTACACCGGCCAGCGCCTGCAGGGCGCGTTCGAGCGCACTGCTTCGCGCCTGATCGAAATGCAGAGCGCCGAATACCTGGGCACCCCGCACCGGGCGTGAGGGTAGTGCCGTTTGTAGAGCCGAGCCCACGCTCGGCTGCCTTTGCATGATGTGCCGAAAAGCAGCCGAGCGTGGGCTCGGCTCTACGACAGCACGGCGCGGCTATCGGGTGGGCGCAACCGCGCTCCCCAACGGCCGCTCATCCGGCCCGGCCGACACATGCAGCCCCGAGCCGCTGCCGTGCTCCACCCGAACGCTCTCGCCGCGCTCCAGCAGCCGCAGTGGCTGTCCCTGGTAGCGCACTTCCAGCGCATCGTGGGCCTCTGCCAGTGAACGCACCATCGGGCAAAGGGCCATTGCCTTGGCTTCCAGCTGCTGGCTGCGCGCTTCCATGCGGCGGTCGACTTCGGCATCGAGGCGATCGGCGCGGCGCTCCATGGCCCCGGCGCGGCCGGTGAACACCTGCCACATCACGCTGCGGGTCATCGACCCGGCCATCGTCTCGGCCATCTGCTCGATGTGCGCGTCGAAGCCGTCGCCGAAGGCTTCCTGTTCCCAGTAGCCGCGGCCCAGGCTGGCGTCGATCCAGTCCTGCATCTCGCCGCGCATCGCCCGCATCTGGCGGTTGCGGGACTTGCCGGTGATGGCCTCGAAGGCAGCGTCCAGCGCATCGAAGGTGACCCCGGAGACTTCGTGGGCCAGTGCGGTGGCCGCCGGCATCAACTGGCGGGCACCGGCCTCCATCTGCCGCAGGCGGGCGGCGTCGGCGGCGCTGACCGTGACCATCCTGCCGTCCAGGCTCAGCTCGCCGTCGTGGAACACCACTTCATGCGGCGCCTGCGGGCCATGCCGCAGCCAGATGCCGCCGCTGTCCACCAGCACGTCATAGTCGGTATGGATGCCGCACTGGTCCGAACGCAGGTCCAGCCCCTCGGCGGCCAGCGCCGGGGCGATGAACAGGGCGGGCAGCAGGGCCAGCGCGGGCAACCGCAGGTGCATCGGAGCATCCTTTTCCGGGAGCGAGCGGCCAGCATCCGCCGTCAGCGCGCGGGCGTCACCGGCCGGAAGTCACCCGTCCACCGGATTCCCACCGGCTGCCCACCATCTATCCACAGGGTTGTCCCTAGCCAGTTTCATCACTGTCATGTGAAGCTGTCATTGTTCCGTTTTCGCGGTGCGTTGTACCACCGCAATGACGCCTTTCGGGCTTGACTGCGCAGCCCGTTCCGGCAGGTCTGAAGCGTCTGATCCGGGCGCCGATGGCACGATCCTTGCGGCGCAAGGGATTGCCGAATTTCACTACATTTGGCGTTGACGGACCCCACTACCCCCACTATCTTGTGGCCGTCGGTCGCAGCAACCCCAATTCCAGGGGATGCCCGGGGTACCCATCCGCGATCGCCAACGGCAGTGGCAGGCGCAGGGTCTCATCCCCTGCGACGCCGTCCTGCCATCCTGGGCTGTCATGTCCCGGGCTGCGTCACCCGATGCATCGAGCACCCACCAATCACGCCAAGAGGACACACGCCGTGACCACCGAATCCAGCGCCACCATCGAGAAGGAAAGCGAATTCCTGTTGACGTCGCCGCCGACGGCCAACGCGATGAGTGTGACCAAGCGCAATGGCACGACCGAACTGGTGGACCTGAACAAGATCGTGCGCGCGGTGCAGCGTTCCTCCGAAGGCCTGCACGCCGTCGATCCGATGCGCGTGGCCACCCGCACCATTTCCGGCCTGTACAACGGCGCCACCACCCGCGAGCTGGACGAACTGTCCATCCGCACCGCCGCCCTGCTGATCGGTGAAGAGCCCGAATACGGCCGCCTGGCTGCGCGCCTGCTGGCCAACTACATCGCCAAGGAAGTCTCCGGCCAGGAAATCTACGCATTCTCGCAGTCGGTCAGCCGTGGCCATGAAGTCGGCCTGATCAACGACCGCCTGCTGAACTTCGTGCAGACCAACGCACGCAAGCTCAACGATGCCATCGACATCTCGCTGGACCTGAACTTCGATTACTTCGGCCTGCGCACCCTGTACGACCGTTACCTGCTGCGCCACCCGCACACCCGCAAGGTGATCGAGACCCCGCAGCAGTTCTTCCTGCGCATCGCCAGCGCGCTGAGCGAGGACGTGTCCGAGACCCTGGCGCTGTACAAGCGCATGGGCAACCTGGACTACCTGCCGTCCAGCCCGACCCTGTTCAACTCCGGCACCACCCACGAGCAGCTGTCCTCGTGCTTCCTGCTGGACTCGCCGCAGGACTCGCTGGAGTCGATCTATTCCAAGTACGGCGACATCGCCCAGCTTTCCAAGTTCTCCGGCGGCATCGGCGTCAGCTACACCCGTGTGCGTTCGCGTGGTTCGCTGATCAAGTCGACCAACGGCCACTCCAACGGCATCGTGCCGTGGCTGAAGACCATGGATTCGTCCGTGGCCGCAGTGAACCAGGGCGGCAAGCGCAAGGGCGCGGCCTGCGTGTACCTGGAAACCTGGCACGCCGACATCGAGGACTTCCTCGAGCTGCGTGACAACACCGGTGACGAAGCCCGTCGTGCGCACAACCTGAACCTGGCCAACTGGGTGCCGGACCTGTTCATGAAGCGCGTCGAGGCCGACCAGGAATGGTCGCTGTTCGATCCGCGCGTCGTGCCGGAGTTCACCGACCTGTTCGGCGAAGCCTTCGAGCAGGCCTACCTGCAGGCCGAAGCCCAGGGCAAGGCCAACCGCACCATCTCCGCGCGCAAGCTGTACGCCCGCATGATGCGTACGCTGGCCGAGACCGGCAACGGCTGGATGACCTTCAAGGACAAGTGCAACCGCGCCAGCAACCAGACCCTGCGTCCGGGCAACGTGATCCACCTGTCCAACCTGTGCACCGAAATCCTGGAAGTCACCTCCAACGATGAAACCGCGGTGTGCAACCTGGGTTCGATCAACCTGGGCAACCACTTCGACGAGCACAACGAGTTCGACTTCGAGAAGCTGGCCGAGACCGTGCGCCTGGCCGTGCGCCAGCTCGACCGCGTCATCGACCTGAACTTCTACCCGATCGAAACCGCCCGCCGCGCCAACCTGCGCTGGCGTCCGGTCGGCCTGGGCTGCATGGGCCTGCAGGACGTGTTCTTCCGCAAGCGCCTGCCGTTCGACAGCGCCGAAGCCCGCGCCCTGTCGAAGAAGATTGCCGAAGCGATCTACTTCCACGCGCTGGAAACCTCCTGCGAGCTGGCCCAGGAACGCGGCAAGCACCCGTCGTTCAACGACACCCGTGCCGCCAGCGGCGAACTGCAGTTCGACGCCTGGAACGTGGTGCCGGAAGACACCGCACGCTGGGATGCCCTGCGTGAGCGCATCAAGGAACACGGCCTGCGCAACTCGCTGATGATCGCGATCGCCCCGACCGCAACCATCGCTTCGATCGCCGGCTGCTACGAGTGCGTCGAGCCGCAGGTGTCCAACCTGTTCAAGCGCGAGACCCTGTCCGGTGACTTCCTGCAGGTCAACCGCTACCTGGTGAACGAGCTGAAGAAGCTGGGCCTGTGGACCGCCGACATGCGCGATGCCATCAAGCTGGCCGAAGGTTCCATCGCCGGCGTGGCGCAGATTCCGGAAACGCTGCGCGAGGTCTACCGCACCGCGTGGGAACTGCCGATGCGCTCGCTGATCGACATGGCCGCCGAGCGTGGCGCCTTCATCGACCAGTCGGCCTCGCTCAACCTGTTCATGGAAAGCCCGAACATCGGCGCGATGTCCTCCATGTACATGTACGCCTGGAAGCAGGGCATCAAGACCACCTACTACCTGCGTTCGCGCCCGGCCACCAAGATCGCCAAGACCACGGTGAGCAGCGCGGCCCCGGCCAAGGTGTTCAGCCCGGACGAAGCCATCGCCTGCTCGCTGGAAAACCCGGAAGCCTGCGAGGCCTGCCAGTAAGCAAAAAAGAAGGGCCCCAAGCGGTAACTTGGGGCCCTTCTGATGCTTCACAAAACCCAAACTCCGTATCCGGATGAGGGTCTAGATCTGCCACTTCCTCTAAGAAGTGGAGCGAGTATAGCAATCCAGATCTCGTTCTGCTGGCGGGTCAAGTTGTAGTCCGGATGCCTTTTTTGTTTAGGTAAATTAACGATGGCTACTAATCCGCCGAAAAACAACGCTCGTATTGGTGCGGTTCGCGACCGCTCGCAGTTCCTGACGCCTTCCGGCTATCACGCAAAGCGTGGACCCGATGGGCGAATCATGGATGTGAAGACTAGCAGCAAGGATCCTTTCAAGGGTGTGCGGCGCGAATACAAGTGATCTACAGCTGGGGAGAGTATTCTCTCCCCAGCTTTCTGCATTTTGAAATTGAGGAAAACTGACACCCATGGCCGACAAGCCCAAGCAGATGCTGCTCGATCCCGGTTTTGAACTGACCCTGCGCCCGATGCGCTACCCGCAGTTCTATGACATGTACCGGAATGCGATCAAGAACACCTGGACGGTGGAAGAGATCAACTTCCAGATCGACATCACCGACCTGCACAGCAAGATGTCGCCGGGTGAGCGCCACCTGATCCACCGGCTGGTCGCGTTCTTCGCCACCGGCGACTCGATCGTGTCCAACAACCTGGTGCTGAACCTGTACCAGCACCTCAATGCGCCGGAAGCGCGCATGTACCTGTCGCGCCAGCTGTATGAAGAAGCGCTTCACGTGCAGTTCTACCTGACCCTGCTCGACAATTACCTGCCGGATCCGGAAGAGCGCGCCAAGGCGTTCTCGGCGGTGGAGAACATCGACTCGATCAAGAAGAAGGCCGACTTCTGCTTCAAGTGGATCGACTCGATCCAGAGCCTGACCCGCATCGAGACCCGCGAACAGCGCCGCCAGTTCCTGCTCAACCAGATCTGCTTCGCCGCTTGCATCGAAGGCCTGTTCTTCTTCGCTGCCTTCGCCTACGTGTACTACTTCCGTTCGCGTGGCCTGCTGCCGGGCCTGGCCTCGGGCACCAACTGGGTGTTCCGCGACGAGAGCGCGCACATGGAGTTCGCGTTTGAGTCGGTGCGTGTGGTGCGTGAGGAAGAACCGGACCTGTTCGACGAAGAGATGAAGCAGCAGGTCTACGACATGCTGGCCGAGGCGATCGAGTGCGAAGTGCAGTTCGCCGAGGACGTGCTGTCCGGCGGCGTGGCCGGCATTTCCACCCGCGACATGCGCCAGTACCTGCAGCACTGCGCCGACCAGCATTTCGCCAAGCTGGGCATGGAAAAGAAGTACAACGTGCGCAACCCGCTGCCGTTCATGGAACTGCAGGACGTGCAGGAACTGACCAACTTCTTCGAACGCCGCGTCTCGGCTTACCAGGTCGGCGTGCAGGGCGAAGTGGCCTTCGACATGAACTTCTGATCGAACCGGTCAAGCCTGTCGCAACGAAAAACCCCGGCGATCGCCGGGGTTTTTTGTTGCGCGCCTGGCTTTTGCAGAGTCGAGCCATGCTCGACTGCTGTCCGCGAAGATCAGTCGAGCATGGCCCGACTCTACAAAGAGCGGCTATCGCCGCCCTTCCACCGCCATGCGCACCGCCAGCCCGGCCAGTACCGTGCCCATCAGCCAACGCTGCACCATCTGCCAGGTGGGGTGCGCGGCCAGGAAACCGGCGATGCTGCCAGCGGTCAGCGCGATCATGCCGTTCACGCTGACGCTGACCAGGATCTGGGTGGAGCCCAGCACGATCGACTGCATCAGCACGCTGCCTTCGCTGTCCGGGTGCAGGAACTGCGGCAGCAGCGACAGGTACATCACCGCCACTTTGGGGTTCAGCAGATTGGTCAGGAAGCCCATCGTAAACAGCTTGCGCGGGCTGTCCTGCGGAAGGTCGCGCACTGCAAACGGCGAGCGGCCGCCGGGCTTCAGCGCCTGCCAGGCCAGGTACAGCAGGTACAGCGCGCCGCCGATGCGCAGCGCGTCGTAGGCGAACGGTACCGTCATCAGCAGGGCGGTGATGCCCAGCGCCGCGCACAGCATGTAGAACACAAAGCCCAGCGCCACCCCGCCCAGCGAGATCAGTCCCGCCATCGGCCCCTGGCAGATCGAGCGCGAGATGACGTAGATCATGTTCGGCCCGGGCGTGATCACCATGGCCAGCGAGACCAGTGCAAAGGCCAGAAGGTCGGAAGTGGCGGGCATGGGTGGTCCTGGCGGTGGGCGTGGCGCAGTGTAGCGCCTGCCACGGGCGCGGCCTGCGCAGGCACCGCTGCCAGGTGGCCATTGCACATGCGTTCCGATGGCCGTCACGCCGGTCGCATAAAATTATCGGACCCCACACACCGAAGCACCCCCATGACCCCGATCCCCGAGACCGTGCCGCCCACCGAAGTGCGCATGGCCGAAATCGTCTTCCCGAACCACACCAACCACCTCGGCACCCTGTTCGGTGGCCAGGCACTGGCGTGGATGGACAAGGCCGCCTTTCTGGCCGCAGCCCGCTACTCGCGCCGCACCGTGGTGACCGCGCGCAGTGACCAGGTCGACTTCAAGCTGCCGATCCGCATCGGCCAGATGGTGGAAACCATCGGCCGCATCGTCGAAGTCGGCCGCAGCTCGATGAAGGTCGAGGTGGAGCTGGTCGCCGAGGACCTGCACAGCGGCGAGCGCAAACTGTGTACCCGCGGCCACTTCGTGATGATCGCGCTGGACGAGGAAGGCCATCCGATCGCGGTGCCGCCGCTGCCGGTGGCCTGACCACGCCGGCTGAACCGGTGCTTGCGGGGGCGCCGCCGCGCCCCCATCTGGCAGCCATGACCCCGCCACTGACCGACTTCATCGACCGCGCCCAGCGCCTGTTCGTGCTGACCGGTGCCGGTTGCAGTACCGCCTCGGGCATTCCCGATTACCGCGACACCGATGGCCAGTGGAAACGCACGCCGCCGGTGACCTACCAGGCCTTCATGGGCGAGACGGCTACCCGCCAGCGCTACTGGGCGCGCAGCCTGCTGGGCTGGCCGCGCTTCGGCCTGGCCCGGCCCAACGGCACCCACCAGGCGCTGGCCGCCCTGGAAAGCCGCGGCAAGCTGCAGGTGCTGCTGACCCAGAATGTGGACGGCCTGCACCAGCGGGCCGGCAGCCACAACGTGATCGACCTGCATGGCCGTCTGGACCTCGTGCGCTGCATGGGCTGCGAGCGCCGCAGTGGCCGCGAGGAATTCCAGCAGCGCCTGCTGGACGCCAACCCCGGCTGGGACGCGCTGGAGGCCGGTATCGCCCCGGATGGCGATGCCGATCTGGAGACCGATTTCTCCAGCTTCGTGGTGCCCGAGTGCCCGTACTGCGGCGGCGTGTTGAAGCCGGACGTGGTGTTTTTCGGCGAAAACGTGCCCCGTGAACGCGTGGCAGCGGTGCATGAGCACCTGCAGCAGGCAGACGCCGTGCTGGTGGTGGGTTCTTCGCTGATGGTCTATTCCGGTTTCCGCTTCGTGCAGGCGGCGGCCAGGGCAGGGCTGCCGGTGGCGGCGCTGAACCGCGGCCGCACCCGTGCCGACGACCTGCTGCAGTTCAAGGACGAGCGCGATTGCGCCGAAGCCCTGGCCACGTGGGCTTCGCCCTGAGCCGAGCGTGGGCTCGGCTCTACAGGCGATTGTGGGCTTCTGTAGCACCGGGCCCATGCCCGGCTGCAGCAGGCTGCGCGAAACAGCGATCCATCCAGATGGTTGATCCGCGAGCCGCGCAGCGGTGCAATACGCACCCCCTACGTCGTTCATCACCGTCTTGAGCCAGCTGTTCTCGCCGATTTCATTCGGCCCCCTGACCCTGTCCAACCGCATCGTCATCGCGCCGATGTGCCAGTACTCCGCCGAAGACGGTCGCGCCAGCGACTGGCACGCCATGCACCTGGGCAACCTGGCGCAGTCGGGCGCTGGCCTGCTGATCCTGGAAGCCACCGCGGTCGAGCCGCGCGGCCGCATCAGCTGGGCCGATCTGGGCCTGTGGGACGACGGTACCGAAGCCGCGTTGGCACAGGTGCTGGCCAGCGTCCGCCGCTGGTCGCCGATGCCACTGGGCATCCAGCTCGGCCACGCCGGCCGCAAGGCCTCGGTGAAGCGCTCGTGGGACGGCGGCGGCCAGTTGCCAGCCGATGATGCGCGTGGCTGGTCCACCGTGGCGCCGTCGTCGCTGCCGTTCCATGCCGGCGATCCGGCACCGCAGGAACTGGACGAGGCCGGCATCGCCGAGGTCATCGCCGCCTTCGCCGCCAGTGCGGTGCGCGCCGAGCGCCTGGGCTTCGAGCTGATCGAGCTGCATGCCGCGCACGGCTATCTGCTGCACCAGTTCCTGTCGCCGCTGAGCAACCGCCGCACCGATGGCTATGGTGGCTCGCTGCCGAACCGCCTGCGCCTGCTGGTGGAAGTGTTCGACGCGGTGCGTGCGGTAGTGTCCGACAAGGTCGCCGTGGGTGTACGCATTTCCGCCAGCGACTGGGTCGACGGTGGTTGGGATCTGGTGCAGAGCGAAGCGCTGGCCCAGGTGCTGGACGCGCGCGGCTGCAATTTCCTGCATGTCTCCAGCGGCGGCCTGGACGAGCGCCAGAAGATCACCGTCGGCCCGGGCTACCAGGTGCCGTTCGCGGCGGCGATCAAGGCCAAGGTGCGCATGCCGGTCATCGCGGTGGGCATGATCACCGAGCCCGAGCAGGCCGAATCGATCCTGCGCCATCGCCACGCCGATGCCGTGGCCCTGGCGCGCGGCATCCTCTACGACCCGCGCTGGCCGTGGCATGCCGCCGCCGCGCTGCGCGACAGCGTGGAACCGGCGCCGCAGTACCTGCGCTGCGAGCCGCGCGACGCGCGCGGCGTGTTCAAGGCGCGCTGAGGCTCACACCCGCCAGGCCGGCGCCATGCCGGCCTGCAGGTGCTCGAACAGCGCGCGGATCTTGGCGGTGAAGTCGCGGCGGTCGCTGACGCAGAAATAGACCTCCATCGGCTCCGGGCGCCACGCCGTGTCGGCGCCGAACACCGCCTGCAGGCGGCCATCGCGCAGGTAGGGCTCGGCCACGAATGCGGCCAGCCGGGTGATGCCGGCACCGGTCGCGGCAAGCGTTGCCAGTGCATCGATGTCATCGCAGACCATGCTCGGCGGCAGTGCGGCGTCCACGCGCTGGCCATCCTTCAGCAGGCCCCAGCGCAGCGGCCGGCCATCGGTGGGGAAGCGGTGCAGCAGCCCGCGATGACCGCTCAGCTCGGAGGGCTGCTGCGGGGTGCCGTGCGCTTTCAGATAGGCCGGCGAGGCACAGAACACGAAGGGCACGCGTGCCAGCTGCCGTGCGACCACGCCATCTTCCAGCTGCGCACCGATGCGGATGCTGGCATCCACCGCTTCCGGGCCATGCTGCACGGCGCGGTCGGTCAGGCGCAGCTCCAGCTGCAGTTGTGGGTAACGCTGCTGCAGTGAAGGCAGCAAGGGGGCAAGCACATGGCGACCGAAGGCGCTGCTGCTGGCGATGCGCAGCGGCCCGGCCGGCTCGATGTCACCGGCAGTGACCATCGCCTGCGCGCGCGCCAGGTCGGCTTCGATGTGGCGCACCTGCGCCAGGTACAGCGCGCCGGCCTCGCTGAGGGCCAGCTGGCGCGTACTTCGGTTCAGCAACCGTACCCCCAGATGCGCCTCCAGCCGGTTGATGTTCTGGCCGACTGCGGTGGCGCTGATGCCAAGGATGCGGGCCGCGGCGGCAATGCTGCCGGTCTCTGCGGTGCGGGTGAAGCTGCGGATCAGTTGCAACAGGTTCATGACCGACCAGCTTGCCATGGAGAAACCCAAGTATCGCTTGGGACTGAACCAACCTGTTCGGTTGCATCGGTGACCATCGATCCGGCGGGCGCGGCGCTGCCCTACACTCGGGGGATGCGCCCCGATTCCATTCTCACCCTGTCCTGTCCCGACCGTACCGGCATCGTCTACCGCGTGTCCGGCCTGCTGTTCGACCACGGCTGCAACATCCTCGACGCCCAGCAGTTCGGTGACGAGGAAAGCGGCCGCTTCTTCCTGCGCGTGCACTTCGACCGCGATGCCAGCCTGCCGCTGGAGACCGTGTACGCCGCCATGGCCACGCTTGCCGAAGGCTTCGGCATGGACTGGCAGCTGCATGATGGCCGCCGCCGCGCACGCCTGCTGGTGCTGGTCAGCAAGCAGGGGCACTGCCTCAACGATCTGCTGTTCCGTGCCCACAGCGGCCAGCTGAAAGTCGACATCGCGGCAGTGGCGTCCAACCACGCCGATTTCGCGCCATTGGCCGCGTCCTACCAGGTGCCGTTCCACCATCTGCCGGTGACCGCCGATACGCGTGCGGTGCAGGAGCAGCAGATCATCGACCTGGTCGAGCGCGAGCGCATCGATCTGGTGGTATTGGCGCGCTACATGCAGATCCTGTCACCCACGCTGTGCCGCGCACTGGCCGGCCGTGCGATCAACATCCACCACAGCTTCCTGCCCAGCTTCAAGGGCGCGCAGCCGTATCACCAGGCGCACGCGCGCGGGGTCAAGATCATCGGTGCCACCGCGCACTACGTCACCGAGGATCTGGACGAAGGCGCGATCATCGAACAGGACGTGGCCCGCGTGGACCACGCGATGGCACCGCGCGAACTGGTGCGGCTGGGCAGCGATACCGAATCGCTGGTGCTGGCGCGCGCGGTGCGCCGCCATGTGGAGCACCGCATCCTGCTCAACGGGCACCGAACGGTGGTGTTCCGCTAGGATCGGGTTGAATCTACTGTCGCGTGCCCTGTCACCGTCTTTCCCTCGCTCCTGTTCGCGGGCCTGGGGCAGGTGGAGCGGACACCGTCGATATGCTCCAGAAGACCCTGAGGGATCGCCGACCACATCGGGTCCAGAACGAAGTCCACGCCTTCGCGTCGCGCGAGTTTGGCAGCGGGGATGAAGTCGGCGTCACCGGCTACCAGAACAATCTGACGAACTTGCCGTTTGAGGGAAAGTGAGGAGATGTCCAGGCCGATGCGCATATCGACGCCCTTCTGTCTGACCTCCGGGTGCAGATCCTCTGGCAGGAGTGTGGAGAATGCGCGCTTGCCTTTCAGAAGTGCATCGAGCGTTCGGGAATCAGTTGTCCATGAACTGGAATCTGCGAGATGGCCCAGGCGCAGTGCCACTTTGCGTTTCTGTTTCAGGGCTTTGTGCAAATCGATTCTGAAGAGTGCCTCGGGTGAGCGTGCATAGTCGATGCAGGCGCCCGAGATCGGGTTGTGCATCCGCTTTCGAAGCGGCGGGCAGTCGTAGAAGAAGATCCGGTAGAGATCCCGTCGCTCACACCACGACGAGGTCAGGTGTGCGAGTGCCCATCGATGCGCTACTTCTGCGGCACGTTCAGCGTTGCCGGCATTGTGAGGTTCAATCCGGCGGAATCGCTTAACGAAATAACCGCCATCGATGAGGATCGCTGTTGGCATCCCTTTGCCCTTTCGATTCCACCCAGTAAAAAGCCCTCGGTTCGGCCGTCCCGCGATCTGTAGGGGGGCGTACTTGGAGGGCTGGATCGGGTTCATTGTGTTGCCGCAGGCTGCGGCCTGCAAGCGGCAGAGGCGACATTCTCAGCATCGGTATCCCGCACCCAGCGACGACGCGTCCATTGAGCAGCGGTCGCCCGTCAGATGATCGCAATCCCCGCCTTGCCCAGCGCCTCGCGCACCATCGTATCGTTGGCCTCGGTCACCGGCCGGGTTAGCTCCCACAGGAACTTCACCCGGAAGCCGGACTTCACCGCGTCCTGCGCGCTCCACAGTACGCAGTAGTCGCGGGCCAGGCCGCACACATGCACTTCGCGGATGCGGCGCTCGTGCAGCCAGCCGGCCAGGCCGGTAGCTGGGCGCTCGCCATCGGGGCCATGGTTCTCGCGGAAGGCGCTGTACGAATCCACCTGTTGGCGCGTGCCCTTGCGCAGGATCAGGTCGGCCACGGTCCAGTCCACGCCCGGGTGCAGGGCGGCACCGGCGCTGCCCTGCACGCAGTGGTCCGGCCATAGGGTCTGCGGCTGCGCGTGCAGCAGGATGGTCTCGAAGGGGCGTTGGCCGGGGTGCTGGCTGGCGAACGAGGCATGGTCGGCCGGGTGCCAGTCCTGTGTCGCCACCACGGTGCGGTAGCGGCGCTGCGCCAGCAGACCGGCAATCGGTACCACCAGCGCATCGCCCTGGTCGCAGGCCAGCGTACCGCCGGGCATGAAGTCTGGCTGCAGGTCGATCACCAGCAGGGCGACATCGGCGGGCAGGGCGGTCATGGCAGGTCCACTACAACGTGAAGGGGCGACCAGCGTGGCCGCCCAGGCGGCACAGGTCAATCGCCCTGCGGCGTCCCAGCGTCCTGCCCGTAGTACAGCAGGCCGATCTTGATCCGCTCGCGGCCATTCTCGCGGCGATGGCGGTTGGCATCGCGCAGCGAGTACACGCAGCCGCAGTACTCCTGCTGGTAGAACTGCTCGCGCTTGCTGATCTCGATCATGCGGCTGGCACCGCCGCCCTTGCGCCAGTTGTAGTCCCAGTACTGCAGGCCCTCGTAGCGCGACGCGGCGCGGATGCCGCAGTCGTTGATCTGCGCCATGTTCTTCCAGCGCGAGATGCCCAGCGAAGAACTGATGGTGTCATAGCCGTGTTCGTGCGCGTACAGCGCAGTGCGCTCGAAACGCATGTCGAAGCACATCGTGCAGCGGATGCCGCGTTCGGGCTCGTTCTCCATGCCGCGCGCACGACTGAACCAGTTGTCGGTGTCGTAGTCGCAGTCGATGAACGGGATGTCGTGCTGCTCGGCGAAGCGGATGTTCTCCTGCTTGCGCAGCTCGTATTCCCTCACCGGGTGGATGTTGGGGTTGTAGAAGAAGATCGCGTAGTCGATCCCGGAGGCGGTGATCGCCTCCATCACTTCGCCGGAGCAGGGCGCGCAGCATGAATGCAGCAGCAGGCGCTTGCCGTCGGCGGGCAGGGTCAGGGTGGGACGTTGGAGCTCGGTCATCGTCAGGTACCGCATGGACCGCCGGCAACGGCGGTGGCCCATGCATCAGCGCGTGGGTGAACAGGTCTGGCCGGATACCGTGAAAAGGACGCGCGCGGCCGCATCGCCTGCACGCGCAGGACAAGGACGGCCCCGGCAACCTCCCCGCGGAGATTCCAGGTCGAATCAGGGGACGGTCGTGTCCCCCGGCCGGGGCCGGTATTCGGGCTGATGGACACGGGCCGCAGCCCACCTACTACCTGCCGCTTCCCAGGCGCGAGCCCAGTGCTGTTGGCAGGATTCGTTTCCATTCACCGCTGCGGGGCAGCTCCGGAATGGGCGCGCGAGGCGCCTTCACCGGATTCCCGTTTAAATCCCGGCCGCCATCAATGCCACGGCCGGGATACCTTCGGCGTGCCCACGGTGGACGCGTCGAGTCCAATGGTCAAGGGCCAATCAAAGCGCAGGGCTGTGGCTCGCTTCTCAGGCTGTGAGAGCCCCTCTTGCCATACTGTGCATCGACAGACGGGAGGTGACTCGTGGCGGCGAAGTACTGCGATCTGGTCATGAAAGGCGGCATCACCAGCGGCATCGTGTACCCCAATGCGGTACTGGCGCTGGCGCGCGAGTATCGCTTCAAGAGCATCGGCGGCACCTCGGCCGGCGCCATCGCTGCGGCGGTGGCGGCCGCGGCAGCCTGCGGTGATCGCCGCCAGCAGGCGGGCGAGCACCTGCCTGGCGATGCCGGCTATGGCGGGTTGTCGGCGGTGTCGGCGCAGCTGTCGCGGCGCGGCTTCATCTACAGCCTGTTCCAGCCGGCACGGGGCGCGCGTGCGGCCTATCGGCTGCTGGTGGTGCTGACCGGCAATGCCCGCCTGCCGCACAAGCTGCTGTGCCTGGCCATTGCCGTGTTCGAGATCGCGCCGCTGGAAGTGCTGGTGTCGCTGGCGCTGCTGCTCGGCCTGGGCTGGTGGGGTGGTGGCTGGAGCGGCGTGGCCGCCACGCTGCTGCCGTCGCTGCTGTGCGCTTACGGTGCCGGCGTGGCCGGTGCCGCGCTGCGGGTGGCGCGGGTGGCGCGGCGCAATCTGCTGGGCCTGTGCAGCGGCCTCGGCCGTGATGCACGCAAGCCGGCGTTGACCGAGTGGCTGCACGAGTGCCTGCAGCAGTTGTCCGGCAAGCCGCTGGATGCACCGCTTACCTTCGCCGACCTGCACGATGCGCCGCGCTATGCCGGCGAGCCGGACAGCCCGCATGCGATCAGCCTGCAGATGATCACCACCTGTGTGTCGCACAACGAGCCGCGTACGCTGCCGCTGGGTGGCGCGCAGTTCTGGTTCCTGCGCGAGGAGTTCGAGCAGCTGTTCCCGGCCAGCGTGGTGCAGTGGCTGGTGGATCAAGCTGGCCCGCCGTTGGAGGTGGAGGGGCGACGGTACTACCACCTGCCGCAGGGCCCGAAGCTGCCGGTGCTGGTGGCCACGCGCATGAGCCTGAGCTTCCCGTTGCTGATCAGCGCGGTGCCGCTGCATGAGCCCTCGCGGCGCGAGCGTCGCTGCGAACCCACCGCGCCTGCCGCCGACCAGGAGCACAACGTGGCCGACAGCATGGAAGGGCTGACCAGTGCCGGGCAGACCTGTGGCCCGGTGATCACCGCCTTCCGCATCTGCTGGTTCTCCGATGGCGGCATCAGCAGCAACTTCCCGATTCATCTGTTCGATGCCGCCTTGCCGCGCTGGCCGACCTTCGCCATCAACCTGGTCTACCCGCAGCACGCTGAAGAGGTGAGCCACGGCAGCAGCGGCCGCCAGTCGCTGGAACACGCGGTGTTCCTGCCCACCGAAAACCGTCATGGCTGGCAGCGCACCTATCAGTCGATCGCCACGCCGTTGGCGGCCGCGGAACTGGGGCGTTTCCTGTTCGCGGTGGTGGCGACCATGCAGAACTGGCGCGATCTGCTGCAGGCGCGCGCGCCGGGTTACCGCGACCGCATCGTGCACGTCAGCCTGCAGGGCGACGAAGGCGGCATGAACCTGGACATGCCGCAGGAGGTGCTGACCCGCATCGCCGACAAGGGCAGCCTGGCGGGCGCGCGCTTCTGCTCATTCTCGTTCGAGAACCACTACTGGATCCGCTGGCGCAATCTGGCCTCGGCCTACCAGCGCTACACGCTGGAAGTGGCGCGCACCGATGACCCGGCGCAGCAGGTGCTGGCCTACCGCGCGGCGTACGCGATGGTTGCCACTGGCCAGCCGACGCCACCGTCATACAAGCTGGGTTCGGAAGACAAGCGGCTGGCCTCGCAGCAGCTGTGGGGGTTGATGGTCGAACAGGGTCGCAGCTGGGAGGACCTCGGCCCCGACCTCACCGACGGCGCACCGCGCCCGTTGCCGCAGATGAAGGTGACGCCGATCTACTGACCCGGTAGTAGATCCACGCCTTGCGTGGATGGAACCCCATCGAAATCGAATATTTCGAACGTTCATCGAAGAACATCCACGCATGGCGTGGATCAAGCGTGTCGACCAAGGTCGACACCTACCAGAGCAATACGTCGTTCCGACAGATGGAAGGAAACCGTCGAAGGCGGGGTGGTGTCGGATTGCGGGGTGTCCGCGGCATGGATGCCGCGGCCAAGCCCCCAGGGACGGGTTCACGGCGTCCCCGCAATCCGACACCGCCCCGCCATCCCACGGAATGCCAGCTTTTGCTGTTGCTGTTGCTGTTGCTTCGGCTTCGGCAGGTGCAGGGCGCAGCCCTGCTGACCCCCCCTACCGCCCCGGCAATTGCGCGAACGCGCGCTGCATGCAGTCCTCGCGCGGGCACACCCGGCAGCCCGGGCCAATCGACACCGAATTGCCCGGGCTCTGCACATCCAGCCCCAGCGAATACACCAGCCGCTCGGCATGCTGCAGGTCACAGCCCAGTGCCACCGCAAACGTCTTGCGCGGCTGCCCGTGCCCCACCGGGCCGCTGCTGACCTGCCGTGCCAGCCAGAAATGGCGGCGCCCGTCGGGCATGCGCGCGGTCTGGGTCAGGATGCGCCCGGGCTGGTTGAACGCCTCGTAGACGATCCACAGCGGGCACGACCCACCCACCTGCGAGAAATGGAAATCGGTGGCCGAATGGCGCTTGGACACATTGCCCGCACGGTCCACGCGGATGAAGAAGAACGGCAGCCCCGGCGCACTGCGCCGTGCCAGTGTGCTCAGCCGATGGCACACCGCCTCGAAGCCGACGCCGAACTGATGCGCCAGCAGTTCGATGTCGTAGCTGCTGGCCTCGGCCGCACGCAGGAAGCGCATGTACGGCATGACCAGCGCGCCGGCGAAATAGTTCGACAGGCCGATGCGCGCCTGCGCGATGCGTGCCTCATCGGTGAAGCCGGCACGTGCCACCACCGCATCGATCTGCGGCAGGTAGCCGTGCAGGGCCAGTTCGGCGGCCATCTGGAATGCCTGCTGGCCCGGTTCCAGGTAATCGGGCAGCCACAGCCGCCGTGCACCGGCATCGAACTGGCGCTTCTCGCGCCCGGCCTGCAGCGCCGCCACTTCCACCAGCACGCCATGGCGGTCGGCCAGCAGCTGGCGCAGGCGTGGTGCCACATGCCCGGGCGACAGCCCCCACTCGGCGAACAGGCGCTCGGCCAGTTCGTCCAGCTCGGGGATGTGGTTGTGCATGCGGTTGAAGAACTCGCGCACCTGGTCACCGGCGGGCAGGGTGCTGCCAGCACCCGGCTCGCCCAGCTGGAATTCCAGGGCGGCGGCATGTTCGCGCAGCGCCAGGTGGCGCCGATGCAGGTCCAGCAGGGCGCGGCTGACCTGCGGCAGGTTGCCGGCCAAGGCGCGCAGCTCGGTCGCGCTCACCTCCGCCAGGCCCAGGTCGCGCAGGGTCTCGCCCAGTGCCTCCTGCAGTGCGGCGGGCTCATCTTCGTCGAACAGCGAGGAAACGTCGCCCAAAACCTCACCCAGCTTCTTCTGCACCGCCGGCGTCAACGGGCGCTTGTTACGCTCGATCTGGTTCAGGTAGCTGGCCGACAGCCCCAGCGCACGTGCCAGGTCGGCCTGGCTGTAACCACGCTGCTCGCGCAGCCGCAGCAGGCGCAGGCCAAGTTGTCGCTGGGTGGCTGAATAATTCACAAAATTAACATGAATCGTCTGGCGTGTTGGCCAGATTAAGCGGATTCAGCCCGGAAATCGAGGTGGGTGCTGTGAATAATGCCAAGCATCTTTCGCACCCCGTGGGATTTGTCGTCATGACTGTTGCAGCGCCCCGTATCCGCATGCTGATCGATGGCCAGTTCGTTGAATCGGCCACTTCCCACTGGCAGGACGTGATCAATCCGGCCACCCAGGACGTGCTGGCCAAGGTGCCGTTCGCCACCACCGGCGAAGTGGACGCCGCCGTCGCCGCCGCCAAGGAAGCCTTCAAGACCTGGCGCAAGACCCCGATCGGCACCCGTGCACGCATCTTCCTGAAGTACCAGCAGCTGATCCGCGAGCACATGAGCGAGCTGGCCCACATCCTCACCGCCGAACAGGGCAAGACCCTGCCGGACGCCGAAGGCGATGTGTTCCGCGGCCTGGAAGTGGTCGAGCACGCCGCCGCCATCGGCAACCTGCAGCTGGGCGAGCTGGCCAACAACGTGGCCAATGGCGTGGATACCTACACGATCATGCAGCCGCTGGGCGTGTGCGCCGGCATCACCCCGTTCAACTTCCCGGCGATGATCCCGCTGTGGATGTTCCCGATGGCCATCGCCACCGGCAACACCTTCATTCTCAAGCCGTCCGAGCAGGACCCGATGGTCACCATGCGCCTGGTCGAACTGGCGCTGGAAGCCGGCATTCCGAAGGGCGTGCTGAACGTCGTCCACGGTGGCGAGGAAGTGGTCAACGCGATCTGCGACCACCCGGACATCAAGGCTGTTTCGTTCGTGGGTTCCACCCGCGTCGGCACCCACGTCTACAACCGCGCCTCGCTGGCCGGCAAGCGCGTGCAGTGCATGATGGGCGCCAAGAACCACGCTGTGGTGCTGCCGGACGCCAACAAGGAACAGACCCTCAATGCGATGGTCGGTGCTGCCTTCGGCGCCGCTGGCCAGCGCTGCATGGCCGCCTCCACCCTGGTGCTGGTCGGTGAAGCACGCAACTGGGTGCAGGATCTGGTGACCAAGGCCAAGACCCTGAAGGTCAGCGGCGGCACCGTGGCCGGCACCGATGTCGGCCCGGTCATTTCCTGCAGCGCCCGCGAGCGCGTGGAAGGCCTGATCGCCTCGGGCGTGGAGCAGGGCGCCAAGCTGGTGCTCGATGGCCGCAAGCCGCAGGTCGATGGCTTCGAGAAGGGCAACTTCGTCGGCCCGACCATCTTTGCCGGTGTCACCCCCGACATGCGCATCTACCAGGAAGAAATCTTCGGGCCGGTGCTGGTCATCCTCGAAGCGGAAACGCTGGAAGACGCCATCGCGATGGTCAACAGCAACCCCAACGGCAACGGCACCGCACTGTTCACCCAGTCCGGCGCCGCCGCGCGCAAGTTCCAGGAAGACATCGACGTCGGCCAGGTCGGCATCAACGTGCCGATCCCGGTGCCGGTGCCGTTGTTCTCGTTCACCGGTTCGCGCGCGTCCAAGCTGGGCGACCTGGGCCCGTACGGCAAGCAGGTGGTGCTGTTCTACACCCAGACCAAGACGGTCACCGCGCGCTGGTTCGATGACGAAACGCTGAGCCACGGCGTCAACACCACGATCAGCCTGAAGTAACGGCAGGAGCAGCCATGAGCCACTCGATGACGACGGAACTGGAAGAAGCGCAGCAGGCGTACCGCGAAGCGGCGCGCGACTTCGCACAGGCCGAACTGGCGCCACACGCCGCGCGATGGGATGCGGAGGGCATCTTTCCGCGCGAGGCGATCGCCAAGGCCGGTGAACTGGGCTTCTGCGGTCTGTACATGGACCCGGAAGTGGGCGGCAGCGGCCTGAGCCGACTGGACGCCGCCGTCGTCATCGAGGAGCTCGCCAACGTCGATCCGTCGACCGCGGCCTACATCAGCATCCACAACATGGCCTCGTGGATGGTGTCCACGTGGGGCCAGCCGGCACTCCGCGATGCGTGGGGCACCGACCTGTCTTCGGGCAACAAGCTGGCCTCGTACTGCCTGACCGAGCCGGGCGCCGGTTCCGATGCGGCCTCGCTGAAGACCACCGCCGTGCGCGATGGCGACTTCTACGTGCTGAACGGCGCCAAGGCCTTCATCTCCGGCGCCGGTGCCACCGAACTGCTGGTGGTGATGGCGCGTACCGGCGGTGCCGGTGCAGGTGGCGTCAGCGCCATTGCCGTGCCGTCGGACCTGCCGGGCATCAGCTTCGGCCGCAAGGAAGAGAAGATGGGCTGGAACAGCCAGCCCACCCGTGGCATCACCTTCGAAAACGTCCGCGTGCCGGTCAGCCACCTTCTGGGAGAGGAAGGCGGTGGCTTCAAGCTGGCGATGAAGGGGCTGGATGGTGGCCGCATCAACATCGCCGCCTGCTCGCTGGGTGCTGCGCAGGGCGCATTGGATGCCGCGCGCCGCTACATGGGCGAGCGCCGCCAGTTCGGCAAGGCGCTGGCCGAGTTCCAGGCACTGCAGTTCAAGCTGGCCGACATGGTCACGCAGCTGGTGGCCGCGCGGCAGATGGTGCACACCGCCGCGCGCAAGCTCGATGCCGGTGCCAGCGATGCCAATGTCTGGTGCGCGATGGCCAAGCGTTTTGCCACCGATGCGGGTTTCAACGTCTGCAATGAAGCACTGCAGATCCACGGTGGCTACGGCTACATCCGCGAATACCCGATCGAGCGCCTGCTGCGTGACTGCCGCGTGCACCAGATCCTGGAAGGCACCAACGAGATCATGCGGGTGATCGTTGCCCGTCACCTGCTCAACACCGAAGAGGAACTGCGATGAAGGATTGGCGTACCCAGGAGCACGTGGGCCTGAAGGTCGAGGCCGACGGCCACACCGCCGTGGTCACCCTGAACAACCCGCCGGCGCACACTTGGACCGTGCACAGCCTGTCGGCGCTGCGCGACCTGGTCGGCGCGCTCAACGCAGACCGTGACGTCTACGCACTGGTGATCACCGGTGACGGCGAGAAGTTCTTCTCCGCCGGTGCCGACCTCAACCAGTTCGCTTCAGGCGACAAGGCCGCCGCACGCGAGGCCGCGCGCCGCTTCGGCGAAGCCTTCGAAGCGCTGTCCGGGTTCCGTGGCGTGTCGATCGCCGCGATCAACGGCTACGCCATGGGCGGTGGCCTGGAATGTGCGCTGGCCTGCGACCTGCGCATCATCGAAGACCATGCCCAGGTCGCGCTGCCGGAGGCCACCGTCGGCCTGCTGCCGTGCGCCGGCGGCACCCAGAACCTGCCGCGCCTGGTCGGCGAGGGCTGGGCCAAGCGCATGATCCTGCTGGGCGAGCGCATCAACGCCGACACCGCACTGCGCATTGGCCTTGCCGAAGAAAAGGTTGGCAAGGGCGAAGCCAAGGCACTGGCGCTGGAATGGGCGAAGAAGGCCGGCAAGCAGAGCCCGACCAGCATCGCCGCCTGCAAGACCCTGGTGCAGTCCACCCGCACCGGCACCCACGCCTCGGCGCTGGTGGCCGAGCGCGAAGCCTTCGTCGATCTGTTCGATACCGCCGACCAGGTCGAGGGCGTGACTGCCTTCCTGGAAAAGCGCACCGCGCAGTGGAAGAACGCATGAGCACCGACACCGCTGCCGACGACGCACCGGTGCTGTTCGAAGAGCGCGTGGCCGGCAACGGCACGCGTATCGGCATCGCCACGCTCAACGCGCCGCGCACGCTCAATGGTTTCTCGCTGCCGATGGCGCACCTGCTGCTGAAGCAGTTGAATGCCTGGGCCGACGACGACGGCATCGCCATGGTGGTGCTGCAGGGCGCCGGCGAAAAGGCGTTCTGCGCCGGCGGCGACCTGCACAGCCTGTACAAGGCCATGGTCGCCTTCCGTGAGGCCGGCCGCAGCGACATCCGCGAGAACGACTACGCCGCTGAGTTCTTCGACGTTGAATACCGCGTCGATTACCTCATTCACACCTACGCCAAGCCGATCCTGTGCTGGGGTCATGGCATCGTGATGGGCGGCGGCATCGGCCTGATGTCCGGCGCCAGCCACCGCGTGGTCAGCGAGCGCTCCAAGTTGGCCTTCCCGGAAATCACTGTTGGCCTGTTCCCCGATGTCGGTGGCAGCTGGCTGCTGCCGCGCGTGCCGGGCAAGGGCGGCCTGTTCCTGGCCCTGACCGGCGCACTGCTCAACCCGGGCGATGCCATCTACGCCGGCTTGGCCGACGTGCACGTGGCCGAAGAGCGCCGCAGTGCAGTGTTCGATGCGCTGCTGCAGGTGGCCTGGTCCAGTGATGCCGCACACAACCAAGAACGCCTGACCCATCTGCTGCAGTCGCATGCCAGCGATGCCGCCACCGGTCCACTGCTGGCCCACGCGGCGCAGGTCGATGCGTTGTGCGAAGGCGATGACCTTGAAGCCATCGTTGCGCGCATTGCCGGCCTGCAGACCGACGACGCCTGGTTGCAGGCGGCTCAGAAGACCCTTGCGGCCGGCGCACCGGGTTCGGCACGGTTGGCGTACGAACTGCAGCGCCGCAGTGCCGGCCAGGACCTGGCCAGTGTCTATCGTCTGGAGTACATCACCGCGCTGCACTGCGCCGCCCACGGCGATTTCGCCGAAGGCATCCGCGCGCTGCTGATCGACAAGGACCGCAACCCGCAGTGGAACCCGGCCACCCTGGCCGAGGCCAGCGGCGCGTGGGCCGACACCTTCTTCGCTTCCCCCTGGGCCGATGCCGCGCATCCGCTGGCCGACCTGGGCACTCCCCTTGTTGAAAGGAGCCTTGCATGAGCCGCATTGCATTCATCGGGTTGGGCAACATGGGTGGCCCGATGGCCGCCAATCTGGTCAAGAACGGCCATACCGTGCGCGTGTTCGATCTGGTTCCGGCCGCGGTGCAGGCCGCCGTCGATGCCGGTGCCAGCGCTGCGTCGTCGGCGCGCGACACCCTGGCCGATGCCGAAGTGGTCATCTCGATGCTGCCGGCCAGCCGCCACGTCGAAGGCGTGTACCTGGGCGACGACGGCATCCTCGCCGCGATTCCGGCCGGTGCACTGGTCATCGACTGCAGCACCATTGCCCCGGCCAGCGCGCGCAAGGTTTCTGAAGCCGCCGCCGCGCGTGGACTGCAGATGCTCGACGCACCGGTGTCCGGCGGTACCGCCGGTGCCCAGGCCGGTACCCTGACCTTCATCGTCGGTGGCGAAGAGGACGCGCTGGAACGCGCGCGCCCGATGCTGCAGGCGATGGGGAAGAACATCTTCCACGTCGGCGCCAGTGGTGCCGGCCAGGTGGCCAAGCTGTGCAACAACATGGCGCTGGGCGTGATCATGGCGGTGACTGGTGAAGCCATCGCGCTGGGCGTGGCGCACGGGCTGGACCCGAAGGTGCTGTCGCAGATGATGGCGGTCAGCACCGGCCGCAGTTGGGCCACCGAGGTGTGCAACCCGTGGCCGGGTGTGCTGGAAAACGCGCCGGCGTCGCGCGGCTACAGCGGCGGCTTCGGCAGCGACCTGATGCTCAAGGACATGGGCCTGGCGGTGGAAGCGGCGATGAGTGTCGGCGCCTCGATCCCACTGGGCGAGGTGGCCCGCAACCTGTACTCGATGAACCACCAGGCCGGCCGCGGCAAGCTGGATTTCTCCAGCGTCGTGCAGCTCATCACCAGCGACCGGTAACCGGTCGCTGGTCCGCGCATTCCACCTTATCCCCGCGCCGTTGGCGCACCCCCTTGAACAACAAGGGGGCTCTCCTCCAGAAGGATGGATGCGCGCCGTAGCGAATGCGTCCCCGGCCGCGCGCCGGGGCCCACCCGAGGTGGGATGGGCGGATGCCCGGTTTCGACCGGCATCCGCCCATTTTTTTGCCTTTCATGTTGGTAGTGCCGGCCGCTGGCCGGCAGCACCGCATCAGGCAACGATCAGCGTCACGTCGATGTTGCCGCGGGTGGCGTTGGAATACGGGCACACGATGTGCGCCTTCTGCACCAGCTCTTCCACCTGCTCGCGCGGCACGCCCGGCACGTTGATGGTCAGCTCGGCTTCGATGCCGAAGCCGGTCGGGATCTGGCCGATGCCGACCTTGCCGGTCACGGTGGTGTCGGCCGGCAGCGCGACCTTGGCCTGGCCGGCCACGAACTTCAGTGCGCCCAGGAAGCAGGCCGAATAGCCAGCCGCGAACAGCTGTTCCGGGTTGGTGCCCGGACCGCCGGCGCCGCCCAGCTCGCGCGGGGTCGACAGCTGGATGTCCAGCACGTTGTCGGAGGAGACGGAACGGCCTTCACGGCCGCCGGTGGAGGTGGCCTGGGCGGTGTACAGAACCTTTTCGATGGACATCGTGATGCTCCTGGTCGGTGGGTGGGTGTTGCGTTGGAGCCTACTTTGCCCGGTTTTCGCGTACGTTGGGTTGCAATGCGTACGAAAAACTTGATCTATCGTCCTGCGGGCCTAGATCGTCCACTCACGGTCGGTGGTGAACATGATCGTCAACCAGCGGTCCGGCGAAGCCTCGCCCAGCGCATCGCCGATCTCATCACGCAGCTGGTCCCATTCCACCAGCGGCCGCGGTGGGTCGTTTTCCGGCACCACGAAGAACAGCTCGATCTGCTCGCCTCGCCCCACTTGGGCCACGTAGCTGCGGTGCTCGACGAAGCCGTGCTTGGCGACGATGTCGCGCGCCACCGCATCCACGTGCGCCTGCAGCTCCGGCGGGGTGACCAGCAGGATGCCGGCCAGTGCCCGGCGCACGGTACCGAGCGGGGCGATCATCACCAGCACGCAGACGAAGGCGAGGATGGCGGGGTCGATGTATGGGCCGACCCAGGCCAGCGAGGTGCCCTGCACCAGCACACCGCCGAGGAAGGCCAGCAGATAGCAGGCCGACATGCTGGCTGCGATCACCCAGTTCTTCGCGTCCAGCGCAATGAACTCCGAGCCGATGCGGCGGTTGGCGCGCAGGATGAACCAGGCCAACGCGCCTTCGCCCACGATCGACAGCCCGGCGAAGGCAATGGCCGGGCCCAGCGCAATGTGGCGGCCCCCGGACATCAGTGCATCCACCGCATTGACCAGGGCATACAGTGCCGCACCGATCATCAGCGTGCCGCTGACCCCCAGCACGATCGGCTCCAGGTGCCAGAAGCCCATGGTGAAGCGCTGATTGAGCCGCGATTGCAGCGCGTCGGTCTGGGTGGACAGCGCGATCAGCCGTGCCACCAGCAGCGACAGCCAGGTCATCACCACGTCGATCAGGCCGTAGATGCCGTCGAAGATGATCAATGACGAATTGGCCAGCAGGCCGAACACCACCGCCGCCGCGGCCAGCAGCAGCGAAGCGGCGATCGACAGGCGCAGCACGCCTTGTTCGGTGGCGGGGTCGAAGAACTGCGGGCGATCAGTAGCCATGCCCCGATTGTAGAGCGGCGCCATGCCCCGCGGCCTTTCGCGGCCGTTCGCGCTACCTTCGTGCGGCCGCTTCCCGTAGACTGCGCCCCTCCCAACGCACCGACGCCCGCCTGCAGTGATCACGCCACCCTGACCCTTGCCGCCCATCGGCAGCCGGCCCGCCCGGCTCAGGAAACCGTGTCTTTCCACTGCAGCGCCACGTGGCCCCATGCCCGTGCGTGCGGAGTTCTCCCATGCAAACGTCCTATCCCCTGCGCCAGCAATGGCTCGGCAACCTCCGTGGCGACCTGCTGTCCGGCATCGTCGTCGCCCTGGCCCTGATTCCCGAGGCCATCGCTTTCTCGCTCATCGCCGGCGTCGACCCCAAGGTCGGCCTGTATGCCGCGTTCTCCATTGCCGTCATCACCGCCATCGCCGGCGGCCGCCCCGGAATGATCTCCACCGCCACCGGTGCGATGGCGCTGGTGATGGTCGACCTGGTCAAGGACCACGGCCTGCAGTACCTGTTCGCCGCCAGCATCCTGGCCGGCCTGCTGCAGGTGCTCGCGGGCGTGTTCAAGCTCGGCTCGCTGATGCGCTTCGTCTCGCGCTCGGTCATCACCGGCTTCGTCAACGCGCTGGCGATCCTGATCTTCCTCGCGCAGATGCCGGAACTGATTGGCCGCGGCCCTACGGTCTACGTGCTGTGCGCCGCCGCGCTGGCGATCATCTACCTGCTGCCGCGTATCACCCGCGCCGTACCCTCGCCGCTGGTCGCGATCGTGGTGCTCACCGCCGTGGTGATCGGCTTCGGCATCGACGTGCGCAGCGTCGGCGACATGGGCCAGCTGCCAGACAGCCTTCCACACTTCCTCATTCCCGATGTGCCGCTCACCTGGGAAACGCTGCGCATCCTGTTGCCGGTGTCGGCCACGCTGGCCGTGGTCGGCCTGCTCGAATCGATGATGACCCTGCAGATTGTCGAGGACATCACCGAGACGCCCAGCGAACGCAACCGCGAATGCGTCGGCCAGGGCGTGGCGAACACGGTCACCGGCTTCCTCGGCGGCATGGCTGGCTGCGCGATGATCGGCCAGTCGATCATCAACGTGACCTCCGGTGGCCGTGGCCGCCTGTCCTGCCTGGTGGCGGGCGTGCTGCTGCTGGCATTGGTGGTGTACGGCGGCGACCTGGTGCGGCAGATCCCGATGGCTGCGCTGGTGGCGGTGATGATCATGGTCAGCATCGGCACCTTCAGCTGGCGCTCGCTGCGCGACCTGCGCACGCATCCGCGTAGCTCGTCTGCGGTGATGCTGCTGACCGTGGTGGTCACCGTGGCTACCCACGATCTGGCCAAGGGCGTGCTCAGTGGCGTGCTGCTGTCGGCGCTGTTCTTTGCGCGCAAGGTGGGCCGCATGTTGGATGTGCAGCGCGACGATGCTGGTGATACGCAGGTCTACCGGGTGCGTGGGCAGGTGTTCTTTGCTTCAGCCGGCCAGCTGGGCGCGGCGTTTGATTACCAGTACGTGGCGCCGAAGGTGCAGATTGACCTGTGCGATGCCCACCTGTGGGATCTGACTGCTGTGGCCGCGCTGGAGCGGGCGCAGGAAAAGCTGGCCGCGCACGGTGCGGAGGTGACGGTGGTGGGGCTCAATGCAGCCAGCCAGACCCTCATCGAACAGGTGGGTGGCAAAGGCGCTGCTGGCAGCGCACATTGACGCTATAGGCTGCGACTGCATCACTGCGACTTCATGGCTGCTGTTGCGGTTGCTGCATCTGTGGCCCGTGAACCCTGCCCAGGGTGGAAGAATCGCCGTGATCGTGTTCCGTTGTGATCCTCACGACGGAGTACTTCTTCCGGAATGGATACGCTGTTCAACAACGCCACCACGCTGCTGACCTATCTGCTGCCGGGCTTCCTGGCAGCCTGGGTGTTCTACGGGCTGACTTCACACCCCAAGCCACCGCAGTTCGAAAGGACCGTGGAAGCGTTGGTGTTCACCTTCGCGGTCCAGGCGCTGGTCACGTTCACGGAAGTGGTGCTGCTACTGGCCGGGCGCTGCTTTGTGCTGGGAACCTGGACGGAGTCCAGCAGCTTGCTCTGGGGTTTTTTCCTCGCAGTACTGCTGGGAGCGGGACTGGCCCTCGCTGCGAACAAGGATTCCCTCCACAGGGTTCTCCGTCGTGCAGGCTTCACCACGAGGACATCCCACCCGAGCGAGTGGTACTGCGTACTGGGTACGCGTCCTGCCTTCGTGGTGCTGCAGCTGAAGGATGGCCGTCGACTGACCGGCTACCCCAAGGAGTGGCCGATCAGCCCGGCTGCGGGACAGTTCTACATGCAGATGCCGGCCTGGCTCGTGGATGCGGATCCGCCAGATGAAGGTGCGGATCCGGTGGCAAACCCCGCCGTGGTGGAGCTTCCGCAGCTCGATGGCATACTGATTCACGCGGTGGATGTGCAATGGGTCGAGATTCTCCAGGAGACAGACAATGGCTAAGTTGAGGAAGGGTTCCAACCCACCACTGGACCAGCTGGTCGTATCCATGGAGAACGCAAACCCCAAGCTCCCCGAGGGCAGGAAGCGTCCGCTGCCACCGCCCAGCCCACCCCGGCCGCCAGCCGGAAGCGGGCCCAACCGGCGCTTGCCGCGCGACTGACCGGGCGCATTCAGCCGGGCGGTGTAAACTATTGATCTCACTGGCAATGCCAGTCTCCACGATCAACGCCCCGATGACGTCCCCCACCGCCCGTTACGCCGATTCCCTGTGCCTGTCCGTTGCCCCGATGATGGACTGGACGGACCGCCATTGCCGCGTGTTCCATCGCGTGCTGGCGCCGGGTGCGCGCCTGTACACGGAAATGGTGCACGCCAACGCGGTCATCCACGGCGATCGCGAGCGCCTGCTCGGCTTCGATCGCAGCGAACAGCCGCTGGCGCTGCAGCTGGGTGGCAGTGACCCGGCCCTGCTGGCGCAGGCCGCACGCATCGCTGCCGAGTGGGGCTATGACGAGGTCAACCTCAACTGCGGTTGCCCGTCCGACCGCGTGCAGGCCGGGCGTTTTGGTGCCTGCCTGATGCGCGAGCCGGTGCTGGTGGCCGAGTGTGTGGCGGCCATGGTCGACGCGGTTGATATCCCGGTGACGGTGAAGTGCCGCCTGGGCGTGGATGAGGACAACGACTACGACGTGTTTGCCAGCTTCGTCGACCGCCAGGTTGCCGCCGGTGCGGCGATGGTGGTGGTGCATGCGCGCAACGCGTGGCTGAAGGGCCTGTCGCCGAAGGAGAACCGCGAGGTTCCGCCGCTGAAGTACGACTGGGCCTACCGCCTGAAGCTGGAGCGCCCGGCACTGCCGGTGGTGATCAACGGTGGCCTGGCCAGCATCGAGGCGGTACAGGCGCAGGCCGCGCACGTCGATGGCGTGATGCTGGGCCGCGCGGCCTACCACGACCCCTACCTGCTGCATCAGCTGGAGGCGCTGCACACCGGCGCCCCGCTGCAGGCCCGTGGTGACCTGCTGCGCGCGATGCGCCCCTACATCGAGGCGCGGCTGGGCGAAGGCCTGGCGCTGAAGCACATTACTCGCCACCTGCTCGGCCTGTTCCACGGCCAGCCCGGTGGTCGCGCATTCCGCCAGGTGCTGAGCGAGGGCGCACATCGCCCGGGCGCCGGCTGGAGCCTGATCGAACAGGCCCTGGCGGTCACCGAACGCGAAGCTGATCGGGCCGCAGCGTGACCGCAGTCACATTCCTGGCTTGACAAGGGACGTCGATTCGTCCCGAATGTTCACTTAGCTGAACAACGCGGGCGCAGGGCCGGAAAAGTTCAGACCGGATTCACCGCTGTAAACCAAGAATTTGCAAAAGATTTGTAAAACGCTGGGTTTCGAACCCGGCGCCGGATTTACGACTTTTGAACGAATCGCCGTGCTCGGCTAGGATCGCATCGATGTCTTCCGCTCCCTTCCATCGCCGCATTGCCCTGGCCACCTGCGTGGTGCTGTCGGCTGTGCCGCTGTCTTCGGCGCTGGCGCAACAGCCGCCGCGTGGCGAGCAGGCGCGGGCGGAGATGATGGAGCGGGGCGAGCGTGGCAACCGTGGCGACGAGCGGTCGCTGTCCGATGCCGTGCGCCGCGTGCAGCGCACCACCGGCGGCCACATCCTCGGCGCCGAGCGCGTGCCGTTCGATGGTCGTGATATCAACCGGGTGAAGTACATGGACGATCGGGGCCGGGTCCGCTACATGGACGACCCCGCCCCGTCGCGTTCACAGCCGCGCACGCCGCGGTCGGATATGTCATCACTACGCGGCGATAACCCCTGAACAGGGATAGTTGTCGCTATCAACCCGTACCCCACAGGCCTCCGGGCCACACCCAGGACACTAGGGAGAGTTCATGCGTATCCTTCTGGTCGAAGACGAAGCCCCGCTGCGTGAGACCCTGGCAGCCCGGCTCAAGCGCGAAGGCTTTGCCGTCGATGCTGCGCAGGACGGCGAGGAAGGCCTCTACATGGGGCGCGAAGTTCCGTTCGATGTCGGCATCATCGACCTTGGCCTGCCCAAGATGTCGGGCATGGAGCTGATCAAGGCCCTGCGTGACGAAGGCAAGAAATTCCCGGTGCTGATCCTGACCGCGCGTTCGAGCTGGCAGGACAAGGTCGAGGGCCTGAAGCAGGGCGCCGACGACTACCTGGTCAAGCCGTTCCACGTCGAAGAGCTGCTGGCCCGCGTCAACGCGCTGCTGCGCCGCGCCGCTGGCTGGAGCAAGCCGACGCTGGAATGCGGCCCGGTTGCCCTGGACCTGGCTGCGCAGACCGTCAGCGTGGCCGGCAGCAATGTCGACCTCACCAGCTACGAGTACAAGGTGCTGGAGTACCTGATGATGCACGCCGGTGAACTGGTCTCCAAGGCCGACCTCACCGAGCACATCTACCAGCAGGACTTCGACCGCGACTCGAACGTGCTGGAGGTCTTCATCGGCCGCCTGCGCAAGAAGCTGGACCCGGATGGCGAACTGAAGCCGATCGAGACCGTGCGCGGCCGCGGTTACCGTTTCGCGATCCCGCGCAACGAGGGCTGAGCCGGCTCACCCTGGCGATAGCACGATGTCCGGCCGTCTGTGGTTCTTCCGACGCTGGCGGCCGCGCTCCCTGCAGGCGCGCCAGATGTTCGCCGCGTCCGTGGGCCTGGTCGCGTTCCTGGCGCTGGCCGGTTACGCGCTCGACGCCGCCTTCGCCGATACGGCGAAGGCGAACCTGCGTGAGCGCCTGAAGAACTACGCCACCGCCTACGGGGCCGGCATCGACTTCACCCGCGACCGCTCGCTGTACATCCGCGAGCAGCCGCCGGATTCGCGCTTCGACGTGCCGGGCAGTGGCCTGTACCTGCAGGTGGTGATGCCGCACGGCAAGGGCAATTCGATGTCCGCCGAAGGTCCGATGCTGCCCACCGCGGGCGGTGGCCTGCTCGCGCCGCGCCAGGAAGTGTTCGAAGGCCCACTGCCGATGATCCAGATCGACGGCAGCCAGGGCTCGGTGTACCGCTATGGCCTGGGCCTGGTGTGGGACGCCGACGCCGACCCTGCCACCGAGTTTCCGTACACCATCTACGTGATGGAAGACTCGCGCGCGCTGGGTGCGCAGCTGCGCGTGTTCCGCAGCCGGGTCTGGTTCTACCTGGGCGGCATCGGCCTGATCCTGCTGCTGCTGCAGACCGTTATCCTGCAGTGGAGCCTGCGCCCACTGCGCCGCGTGATCACCGAGCTGACCAAGGTGCAGCGCGGCGAGACCGAGCGCATGAGCGAGCGCCACCCACGTGAGCTGGAACCGCTGACCGACAGCATCAACGCCTTCATTGAAAGCGAGCGCGAGAACCTGGAGCGCCAGCGCAACACCCTGGCCGACCTGGCGCACAGCCTGAAGACGCCCATCGCCGTGCTGCGCACGCAGATGGACAGCGGCGCCGGGGACGGCGCCCTGCGCGAGGAGCTGGACGTGCAGCTGCAGCGCATGAACAACCTGGTCTCGTACCAGCTGGCACGTGCTGCGTCGTCGGGCCACAAGCTGTTCTCCGCGCCGCTGCCGATTGAATCCAACGCCGAGGAGATCGTGCGTGGCCTGGAAAAGGTCTATGCCTCCAAGGGCGTGCTGTGCGAATTCGACATCGACCCGGCCGCGCGCTTCCACGGCGAACCGGGCGACCTGCAGGAACTGCTCGGCAACCTGCTGGAAAACGCCTTCAAGTGGGCCAACCGCCGCGTGTTGCTGACCGCGCAGCCGCTGCCGGCACCGAACGCGCGTCGCGCCGGCCTGCTGTTGGCGGTGGACGACGATGGCCCGGGTATTGCCCCGGACGACATCGGCAAGGTGCTGCAGCGTGGCGTGCGTGGCGACGAGCGCGTGCAGGGCCACGGCATCGGCCTGTCGATCGTGCAGGACCTGATCAAGGATTACCGCGGCGAACTGACTGTGGGCCGCTCCGAGGAACTGGGCGGCGCCCGTTTCGAAGTGCGCCTGCCGCCGGGGCCGTAGCCTTGTGGAGAGTCGAGCCATGCTCGATTGCTCCGCAAAATGCAGCCGAGCATGGCTCGGCTCTACATAAGCTGCGGTAGTGAATCAGCCGACCATCGTCGGCGGCTCGCCATAGAACCGCCGCAGCTGCGCGGCCACCTCCGGCAATGCCTGCTGCAGCAGATCCGGCGCCGAGAAGTGATACTCGCTCGCTACCGCGAAGAACTCTTCCGGCGCTTCGGCCGCGTACGGATCGATCAGCGTTTCCACACCCGCGTCTACCTGCGCACAGAAGGCATCGTAAGCCTGCTGGAACGTAGCCGCCCATTCGCGCTGCCATTGCCGCGGCAGCGGCGGCGTGCCGTCCATCGCGCCATCCAGCGCATCCAGCTTGTGCACCATCTCGTGCACCGCCACGCAGTAGCCCTCGTGCGGCGCCGACAGGTCGGCCTGCACATCGGCCCAGGACAGGATCAACGGACCGCTGTCCCACGATTCGCCGATCAGTTCGTCATCCCACTCGTGCAGTACGCCGGCCGCATCCATGTGGCTGCGGTGCACGCGGAACGCGTCGGGGTAGACGATCAGCTGCGACCAGCCTTCCAGTCCCACTTCGCCGAACTCCAGCAGCGGCAGGCAGCACAGCGCGGCCAGCAGCACGCCATCGCCGGCCTGCAGCTGCAGATCGCCGATCGGGGTAATGGTCTTCTCGTGCAGGAAGCGCGTGGCCAGCAGGCGCAGTCGCCCACGACGCCCGTCATCCAGGCCGTGCAGCCACGCCGCGCGTTGGCAGGCGTCTTCCCAAAGTGCATCGTCAATCGGCCGCGGTGCAGGCCGCAGCCACTGCAGCAACGACTTGATCAGCGGAACATTCCCGGCAGGTAGCTGTGCCACTTCGGCGCGCGGATGCGCGGCAGCATGTCGTCGTCGCTGCCACCGCCGCCGGTGGTGGTGCTGGCAGCCGGGCGTACAGGTGCCGCCTTGGTGCTGGCAGCCGATGCGCTGGCGGTGGGCGCGCGCTGCGAGGCGGCATCGCCATTGGAGGACACGCATGCCCCACGGCTGTCGTCCAGCGCTGCTGTCGCAGACGCCGCGAAGGGCATCGTCAGCAGGATCAGGCAATGGGCATAACGGCGCATTGACGACATCCACGTTAAGGGAGGGTGAGTTCCCGATTCTAGCCCGAACCCGGCACCCGGTTGGAAGCCCCTGCGGCCCACCGGTGGCGGGCGTCGCTGGCGGCTTTCCCGCATAATTCCTTTCTGACTTCGTGGAAGCTGCCGTGGACGATCGCCAATTGCTGGCCAAACTCGCTGCCGGTCGCCTGTCCGGCGACGCCCTGGCCCGTGAGCTGGGTCAGACCCGGGCGGCCATTTGGAAGCGTATTCAAGGACTTAGGGCTGCCGGTGTGGACATCGAGGGCCGCGCTGGCGAGGGCTATGGCCTGACCCGCCCGGTCGACCTGCTGGACCCGGCCGCGATCCGCGCCGGCCTGCCCGCCCACGTTCAGGCCCTGCTGCACGACCTGCAGGTGGCCTGGACAGTGGACTCCACCAACGCAGAATTGCTGCGTTGCAGCGCGCCCCTGCGCGGGGTGAGCGTCCTGCTGGCCGAACGCCAGACCGGCGGCCGCGGCCGTCGCGGCCGTACGTGGGCGTCGCCGCTGGCCGCGCATATCTACCTGTCGGTGCTGCGCCTGTTCTCCGGCGGCCTCGGCCGCCTGGCCGGGCTGAGCCTGGTGGCCGGCATCGCCGTGGCCGAAGCGCTGCACGACCTGGGCTACACCCAGGCGCAGCTGAAGTGGCCGAATGACCTGATCGTTGATGGCAAGCGCAAGCTGGTCGGCCTGCTCGCAGAAGGCGGTGGCGAATACGCCGGCCCGGCGCGCGCGGTGATCGGCATCGGCATCAACACGCACATGCCGCCGTCGTTCGCCGAGCAGATCACCCAGCCGTGGGTGGATCTGGACACGCTGGCTGGCAAGCCGGTGGACCGCAACGTGGTCGTTGCGGCCGTGTTGACGCGCCTG
This sequence comes from Stenotrophomonas sp. NY11291, assembly GCF_023277365.1. Classification (NCBI taxonomy): domain Bacteria; kingdom Pseudomonadati; phylum Pseudomonadota; class Gammaproteobacteria; order Lysobacterales; family Lysobacteraceae; genus Stenotrophomonas; species Stenotrophomonas sp. NY11291. The sequence goes on from NZ_CP096975.1 coordinate 300,214, forward strand.
CTGCCGGCGCTGGAAGAGTTCGATCGCGAAGGTCTCGCTCCGTTCCTGCCGCGCTACGCCGCGTTCGACATGCTGGCCGGCCGCGAAGTACGGGTGGAACTGGAAGGGCAGTGGCAGCATGGCACCGCGCTCGGCCTGGCCGATGACGGCGCCTTGCGCGTGCGCATCGATGGCCGCGAGCGCCTGCTGCACGCCGGCGAAGTCAGCGTGAGGGCGGCATGAGCGATTGGTTGTTCGACCTCGGCAACTCGCGGTTCAAGTTCGCGCCGTTGCAGGGTGACCGTGCCGGTGACGTGCAGGCCTGGGCGCATGGCGCCGAAGGCATGGCCGGGCAGCCGCCGCACAGTCTGCCCAGCGGCACCACCGCGTTCGTGGCCAGCGTGGCCGCACCGTCGCTGACCAGCGCCATGCTGGACCAGCTGCAGCGTCGCTTCGAGCACGTGCACGTGGTGCGCACCAGCGCCGAATGCGCCGGTGTGCGCATTGCCTATGCCAAGCCGGAGAAGTTCGGCGTCGACCGCTTCCTGGCCCTGCTGGCCGCGGCCAAGGCGCAGCGCCCGGTGCTGGTGGTCGGTGTGGGCACCGCACTGACGATTGATCTGCTCGACGCCAATGGCCAGCACCACGGTGGCCGCATTTCCGCATCGCCCACCACCATGCGCGAAGCACTGCACGCCCGTGCCGTACAGCTGCCGGCTACCGGTGGTGACTACAGCGAGTTCGCCAACGATACCGCCGATGCGCTGGCTTCCGGTTGCGATGGTGCGGCGGTGGCACTGATCGAACGCAGCGCACAGCAGGCGCAGACGCTGCTGGGTGTTGCGCCCTCGCTGCTGGTGCATGGTGGCGGCGCACCGGCGCTGATGCCATTGCTGCCCGGCGCCGACTACCACCCCTCGCTGGTGCTGGATGGCCTCGCCCGCTGGGCGGTGCACCAGCCCGCAGGCTAGTATCCGCGCATGCTGACCCGTGCCCTGATCGTCGTGCTGGCCATCCTCAATCTTGGCGTCGCCTGCTGGTGGCTGCTGCGCGATGCACCGCAGAAGCCTGCGCCGCCGCCGCAACCCGCTGGCGTGGCCGAGCTGCGCTGGGTGCCCGGTGGTGTGGATGCCGCTGCGGCTGCCGAGGCCACCGCTGCCGCCCCGACCGCGCCGTTGACGGAGCGCGAGCCGGTGGAGAAGACGGCTGTGGCTGCCACGCCGGCGCCCGCCGCCCCGGCCAAGCCGGAGATTGCCAAGCCACAGGTGGCTGAGGCTACGCCGGTTGCGGCCGCAGCCAAGCCGGCAACACCGCCTGCACCCGTACCGGCACCGGAAAAACCCGCAACCCAGCCCGTGGCTGCCGAACCGGCGCGCTGCGTGGCGTTGGGCCCGTTCGCCGACCGCGCTGCCGCGACCAGTGCACAGGGCAAGGCCGGCAGCTTCATCAGTCAGGTACGCCTGCGCGAACAGCCCGTTGCCAGTGGCAGCGCCCGTTTCCGGGTGATGCTGCCGGCCGCCGCCAACCGCGAAGAAGCCCAGGCCACGGTGAAGCGCATCGTCGCCGCCGGCCTGAGCGACTACTACATCATCAGCCAGGGCGAGGACATCAACGCCGTGGCGCTGGGCCAGTACCGCAACCGCGAAGGCGCCGAGCGACGCATGGCCGCCGTGCAGGCCGCCGGCTTCCAGCCGCGCCTGGTGGCCAGCGGCGACGCCGGCCAATGGTGGCTGGAAGGGCAGCTGGCCGCGGGTACGCAGCCGGCCCAGGCCCAGCAGCGCAGCGGCGCGGCACAGAGCCGGTCGCTGGAATGCGCAAGGTTGCGCTAGAATCCCCGGACCGCGGCACTGCCGCGGGTGCACCACCCATGCCGCTTTAGCTCAGTTGGTAGAGCAACTGTCTTGTAAACAGTAGGTCATCCGTTCGATTCGGATAAGCGGCACCATCTTCGATCCCTTGGCATCCGCACATGTCCACGGAGAACAATCAACCCGCTGCAATGGCGGGTTTTTTTGTGCGCTGCTGTTCTGGAAATAATGTGGGTCTGGAGGCATGTTCAACGCGACCTCGTAAGACCCCTTCTGAGTTGGCTGCAACGCTGGAGCATACCTTCGCCAGATTGCTCATTCATTTGAATGCGGCCATCGGCGAGAAGGGGATAGGTCTCGAGACGGACACGATAGGCTGCTTGCGAAGACAGCTGCACTGCAGCGTCGTCCGTGCCGATGGCGGCTCCAGGTAGCGAATCCTCTCGAACAACGCCATTTACCTGAAGCTGTGCGCAGAGTCCGGCGTAGTAGGCGATGCGTTCATCAAGCGCCTGAGGGTGCCTTGTGGCATGACCTAGCGCATGGAATGTCTCGTGTGCGACCAGATCGACAAGGTTCGCAACCGTCCGTCCACGATCGTCATGTATCGAAGCCGCAAGTGCCAATGTCTTCCCGCCCGAAAACGATCCCAAAGTACGCGACTGTATCGTCGCCGCGGTATCCGTTGGCGCGAGAAGGATCCGGTATCTGTTCGCCTTTGCTTCTATCCATGATTCGGAGAATTTCGCTGCTGCATCAATGCGCATGCAGGTATCGGCAACGTCAACCGGTGATCCTGCAGCCATCAAGAGCAGGATTTCGTGCTGGGTGTTGGTGCAGTGAAACGATTCCAGAGCGGGCAGGTCCTTGCGCCCTGGAACAATGGAGAGGGACCGGAAGTAACGGAATGGACCGAGAGGCGTGGACACCAGCTCGGTGTAGCCATCCGGAGGGATGCCTTGTGGCAATCCAATTGTTGCGGCGCAGCCTGCCAGGATGGAGGCGGCGAATGCGGCGAGTACGACTCCTTTCATCGCTTCTCCCAAAGGTGCGGGTGCTCAAGGTGCAGCCACATCTCCCGTTGTTTACTACATCTCCATGCACACGTGCGGCGAGGGGTGGTTGACACAATCCCGTCTTTCGAACTCCCGGTAGTCTGGCGCGAACAGGTTCAATCAAACCGGATGATGCGGATCAACCCTCTTGTCGACGATCCATCTCCGAAGGCAGCCAATGTGCCATAGGGGAATGCCTCCTTCGCACCGTCATGGTTGATGAATGAGATCGTGCAGTTCGTCCGAGTGCCGGGACGGATCCGGGTCATGGTTCTGTCGTTCAAGACGAAGCTGTACCACGTGAGTCGGGGACTCATGGAGAGCGCCATGGGGCGCGCGGTGGAGGCGATCAACTCGGCAACAGCGCAGCCGCGCGAATCCACTTCGTCCAGCCGTAGCTCAACGAGAACAGGTTTCAGGTTTGGATAAGGTGTGCTCATTCCAGAAGCGGGTCTGCTCGATTCGATAGCCACGGCAGTGACGTTGTGAACCTGTGCAACGGGGATCTCAATGTTCCGCATTATTGAGCCCTACCCACCTGCAACGCTACATACTCCGCCAGCCCCCGACAGGCCAATATCAGCCCTTCGCGCGTGCCATCGCCGATATCGTCTTTCTCTTCCCCGTCCACGCGCACGCGCTCTGCGGCGTGGTACAGCTCCAGCAGCGACACCAGGCCCACTGCGGCGCGCTCCCTGCGTGCGGCAGCCACGACGTCGCCAGGTGTGCCTGCCGGTCCCGGCCACGGCTGTCCATCGGCGGCGTCACCGGCCTGGATGCGCTGCAGGCAGCCGGGCAGGTTGATCGGCGCAGGGGCCTCGTTGGCGGCAGCGAAAGCGGCCTCCAACGGCTGCGCCAGTTCGGGCGGCAGGCGCAGGGCCGCCTCGCCCAGGGTGGCAGTCAGGTACGGGTGATGAGTCTTGGGCATGCGGGCATCCTCGTCGGGAACAGAGGCGCCACCCGAAGAGGGTGGCGGGCGATGCGTGGCTTCCAAGACCGGGTCAACGAATCGGCGGGCACGAGGCCCCCACGCACCGCCCGCCGTCGATCGGCGAACGGATTGCCAGCCGGCGCCGTACTTGGGAGGACGACGCCGGCTGGCAAGCGTATACATCGTTGACAACACAGGCTTGGAAGTCCCGACCACCTTTGCAGGTGGCGATTCATCATGCGCACGTGAAATCACCGCCTGCCAGTCGTTTGTTTCGATGGCATCGGGTGATCTGAAAGGGAAAATGAATTATCGCAATTGGCCCGTTTCGACCATGGCAATGCCAGAAGCGACATATCGCGCAGGACTGCAACCAACGACGAATTCTGGTGCGTCATTGCTGTCGCACGGCCCTTTAAGGCCCAGAAAGTAAAGCCGGCTTAACTTCCCCGGCAGGGCTTCCAGAACACCCTATCAGACATGAATCCCCATGCGCGCCGCCTGGATCTTGATATTCCTCACGGACAGCCCGCAACGCCCCACCGCATACTGCCGCCACACGCCCACCCTGGGCCCCTTCGGGATCCGCACATGCGTCGCCATGCCCTGTCGCTCACCGTCGCACTTTTGTCCACCACCTGCGTGGCCCCGGCCATGGCTGCGGTACCGTTCTTCAACGCCAGCTGCCCAGGCGGCATCGACGTGCACGCCGACGAAGGCGGTCCGGTCTACGTGCAGGGCCGCGAGGCCACGGTGAAACGCTTCAACGACCGCTATTCCGAAGCACGCGATGCCAACAGCGGCATCACGCTGTCGATCAGCAGCAACGAGGACGGCACGCCGCAGATCAGCTATACCGGCCGAGGCGGCGCCAATGGCATCTGCCAGGTCAGTGCCAGTGGAACGCCCGTACCGTCTGAACATCGCGACCACCGTCGCCACGATGACGACAACGACGCGGCGCTGCCGCGCGAAGTCACCTGCGAATCCACCGGCCAGCAGCAGGTGTCGTGCGACATGGATACCCGTGGCAACGTGGAAATCGTGCGCCAGCTCAGCCACACCCGCTGCGAACAAGGCCAGAACTGGGGCCTGTCGCGGCATTCGGTGTGGGTGAATGGTGGCTGCCGTGCGGTCTTCCGCAATGCGTCCAAGGCGGCCAACAGCGCTCCGCCGGGGGATACCGCGCTGGGTTCCTGCAATATGCGCAAGGGTGCGCAAGGCACGCTGGTGACCCAGATGCCGGTGGGCAGCGATTACCAGGAACTCATCATCGATTATCCCGATGGTCGTTTCCTGTGCATGATGCGCAACAACGGCGAAGTGCAGAGCCTGGCGCCACTGCGCCGACGCTGACGGCAGTACAGGCACCGCTGCTGAAGGGGAGCATCACGGAGGGCAGTGCGGTCGCCTGCCCTGCTGCACCGCCGCGAGTGGTGTCACACAGCTCTGGCTAGACTGTGCTTCTTTTTCCGCACCGCAGGAGGCACCCATGGCCCATCCCATTTCCGTATCCCTGATCGGCGTTCCCACCGATGTCGGTGCGGGCCATCGCGGTGCACGGCTGGGGCCGGAGGCGCTGCGCGTGGCGGGCCTGCCGGAGGCGCTGGAAGCGCGTGGCGTGGACGTGCGCGACCTGGGCAACCTGGATGGCCCGCGCAACCCGTGGACCGCGCCGGTGGAAGGCTATCGCCACCTGGATGAAGTGGTGGCGTGGAACCACGCGCTGATGGAAGCCAGCTACGCCGAACTGCAGGCCGGCCGCATGCCGATCATGCTCGGTGGCGACCACTGCCTGGGCATCGGTTCGATCACTGCGGTGGCGCGCTGGTGCCGCGAGCAGGGCAAGACCCTGCGCGTGCTGTGGCTGGATGCGCATTCCGATTTCAACACCAGCGATGTCACCCCCTCGGGCAACATCCACGGCATGCCGGTGGCCTGCCTGTGCGGCCTCGGCCCGGACGCGTTGACCCACCTCGGCGGCAGCGCACCGGCGATCACCCCGTCGCAGATGCACCAGATCGGTATCCGCTCGGTGGACCCGGAAGAAAAGCGCCTGATCAAGACCCACAAGGTGGATGTCTATGACATGCGCTACATCGACGAGAACGGCATGAAGCGCACCGTGGAGGCGGCGCTGGCCGGTATCGACGAGAACACCCACCTGCATGTCAGCTTCGATGTGGACTTCCTCGACCCCAGCATCGCACCGGGCGTGGGCACCACCGTGCCGGGCGGGGTGAACTACCGTGAGGCTCAGCTGGTGATGGAAATGATCGCCGACACCGGGCGCATGGGGTCGCTGGACATCGTTGAGCTCAACCCCTTGCTGGACAAGCAGAATGCCACCGCCGAACTGGCCGTGGACCTGGTGGAAAGCCTGTTCGGCAAGTCCACCCTGATGCGCGGCTGACCGCCCCTGCTGAACGGATTGCCGAACCGTTCACACCCGCTCCACGCCCCTGCCGCCAGATTGCACTTCACGCGGCGGCAGTGGGCATTGGTGCCCTCCCGCCGAGCGAAAGAATCCCATCCGCGAATGAAGCGGTATAGCGGCGAACCCAAGGAGAAGCCCATGAAGCGCGTAGTTGCCCTGATGCTGTTGTCGATGTTCTCGGTGGCCCTGCTGGCCGGTTGCAACACCATTGCCGGTGCCGGCAAGGATGTGCAGAAGGCGGGCGAAAAGGTTGAAGACACCGCCAAGGGCCGTTGAGCCCTGCACGAAACGGAAAGAGAAAGGGCCGGGGACATCCCCGGCCTTTTTTGTGCGTGCTTTTCACTGCGTGATGTCGAAGCGTAGTGAACCATTCAAGCAAGTGAGCAGTGTTTTCATGGTCGGTTGACCGGTACCCAACAGCTGCTGCGCGAAGCTGGAGCCACGGTAAGAACGCCGTTGCAGCCAAGGATTCCCAGCAATGAACAAAGACATCATTTCCGGCAAGTGGTCGCAGCTGAAGGGCAAGGCCCAGGCCAAGTGGGGCGATCTGACCAACGACGATTTCGATGTGGCCGAGGGCAATGCCGAGTATCTGGCCGGTCGCCTGCAGGAACGTTATGGCTGGGCCAAGGACCGCGCCGAGAAGGAAGTCCGTGAGTTCCAGGACAGCGTCAGCAAGGACTACCCGGACTACAAGTAAGCGCTTCGGTTTCCCTCACAACACAACGCCCGCACCGAGAGGTTGCGGGCGTTGTGTTGTCTGGGCGGGAGGATCAGCGCGCCGGCGGGTCCGGCACGTAGCGGTTGGGGAAGGCCTGGGGCTCGCGCGGCAGGCGCGAGGGTGAATCCACCAGGATGCCGCGTGCGCGCAGGTTGCGGGCGCTGTCGTAGCGCAGCTGCAGGACTTGGGCGGGGCTGCGGCTGGCGCGTTCGAAGTTGGTATCGCGTACCGACGACTGTTCGCGAGCGCCGTGGCCGGTGCCCAGCGCAGGGGCCTGCGACTTGCTGGCATAGCCCTCGATGCGGCTGGCACTGGCATCAGCGGCAGCCTCGGCTTGCGCGGCCGGGGCCGGCAGCGGCAGGCCACGGCGCAGGATCGGTTCGGGGCGCCAGCGGCGCGCTTCCTCGAACACGGCCACGCCCACCACGCCGATGTTGTCCGGGCGGCCGGTGCGGCTGGCATAGCTGCCGCTGGGGCTGCTGAACACGAACTGCGCCACTTCGTCCTGGCTCTTGCGCCAGCCGGTGATGTCGGCGCGCTGGCCGGGGTTGAGCACGTAGCCGGTCTGCGAGGGATCGGCATCCTCGCCGGAGATGGCGTTGACGCCGTCCACCGACAGCACCACCAGCACCCGGCGCGGGCTGTCGTTGTACAGGCGCACGGCGTAGCGGTGGCCGCGCTCGCCGGCCACCCAGCGCTGGCCCTCGGCAGGGTAGCTGCGCAATTCGGTACCGCGGTCGCGGTCGACCAGGGACATGCGCACGGGGCCGCCCTCGTACACCGGCGGCGGCATGGGAGCCGGGCGGAAGCCGGCCAGGGGCAGGATCAGCAGCAGGGGCAGCAGGCGTTTCATCGGGCATCTCCAGCGGGGTTGCGTGAATGAACGCGCCGCGGGCCCTGACGGGGTTGGTGGCGTGCAAGGTAAACTGGCCCCGTTCATCGAAGGTTACCCCACGCAGTCATGACGACCCGAGTCCTTACCGGCATCACCCCCTCCGGCACGCCCCACCTGGGCAACTACGTTGGCGCCATCCGTCCGGCCATCGCGGCCAGCCGCGCGCCGGGGATCGAGAGCTTCTTCTTCCTGGCCGACCTGCACAGCCTGATCAAGTCCCAGGACCCGCAGCGCACCCAGCGCGCGACCCTGGAGATCGCGGCCAGCTGGCTGGCCTGCGGCCTGGACCCGGAACACGTGTGGTTCTACCGCCAGAGCGACATCCGCGAGACCACCGAGCTTATGTGGTTCCTGACCGCCATCGCCAGCAAGGGCATCCTCAACCGCGCGCACGCCTACAAGGCGGCGGTGGACAAGAACCGCGAGGAAGGCGTGGACGAGGATGCAGGCGTCAGCGCCGGCCTGTTCATGTACCCGGTGCTGATGGCTGCCGACATCCTGATCTTCAAGGCCAACCAGGTACCGGTGGGCCGTGACCAGATCCAGCACATCGAGATGGCGCGCGATTTCGCCCAGCGCTTCAACCACGTGTACGGCAAGGAGTATTTCCCGCTGCCGGACGTGGTGATCGACGAGCAGGTGGCGACGCTGGCGGGCCTGGATGGCCGCAAGATGAGCAAGAGCTACCACAACACCATTCCGCTGTTCGTGCCGCGCGAGGAGCTGAAGAAGCTGGTGTTCTCGATCCTGACTGACTCGCGCGCACCGGGCGAGCCGAAGGACACCGAGGGCTCGGCGCTGTTCCAGATGTACCAGGCCTTCGCCACCCCGGAACAGACCGCCGAATTCGCCAAGGCGTTCGCCGCCGGCATCAGCTGGGGTGATGCCAAGCAGCAGCTGTTCGAGCGCATCGACAGCGAGCTGTCGCCGCTGCGCGAGCGCTACAACGCGCTGATGGCCGAGCCGGAGAAAATCGAAGCGTTGCTCAAGCGCCGTGGCCAGCAGCTGCGCGAGCAGCTGGCGGTACCGCTGCTGGAAGAGCTGCGCCACGCGGTGGGCCTGCGTGACCTGTCCAGCGCCGGCGACATCGCCAGCGAGGATGCCGGCGTGGCCCGCGTGGCACCGCCGCTGTTCAAGCAGTACCGCGAGAAGGACGGCCGCTTCTACTTCAAGCTGACCGCCGGTGACGGCACGCTGCTGATCCAGAGCGAAGGCTTCGATTCGCCGCGTGATGCCGGCCAGCTGATCGCGGTGATCAAGCAGGCCGAGCAGGGCGACCAGCTGCAGAGCGAACTGTTCAAGCTGGAAGCCGAAGTGGACGCCGTGCTGGCCGCGCTGGCCGTGCTGCGCGAAGGGACCTGATCGCCGGGCCTGCCTGCCCTTTGTAGAGTCGAGCCATGCTCGACTTTGCTCCGCCTCTGTAGAGCCGAGCCCATGCTCGGCTGGGCTGCAAAGCAGCCGAGCATGGGCTCGGCTCTACAGGGAAGCACTCCGCCGGCACGACCGTGGCACAGCGCCCGTGGCATGATGTCCGCGCGCCTCCGGCGCGATGACATGGAGTCTGCGATGGCCTGGTTGTCGCTGCTGCTGTTCCTGCCCTGGTTCCTGCTGCTGGGCAGCCTGTACTGGCTGTTCCCGCGCCAGCCGCGTACCCCGCGGCGGCGCCTGTTCGACAGCACCACCCTGGCGCTGGCCTTCGCCCTGAGCATCGTGTCGATGCTGTGGGGCTACCGCATCGGCGTGGTGCAGCCCGGCGCCGGACCCATCTGGCCACAGGTGCTGGCGGTGCTGTATGCCTACGGCGCGTTCCTGGCGGTGCTGGTGCTGGCGTTGCTGCTGCGGCCACGCTGGTTGGACCGGTAGTGCCGGCCAGCGGTCGGCACTACCCGACCAAAGCCGCATCGAACCCGGGCCGCCTGCGCGCCTACCATGGGGGTCCGTTCCCGATCCTGCCAGGTGCGTGCCGATGACCGCCGACCCCAGCATCCACACCATCGATACCGGCTTCCAGCGTCCCGACTTCGACGCGGCCTACCTGATCGTTGAAAACGGTCGCGCGGCCTTCGTCGACTGCGGTACCGGGCTGTCGGTGCCGGCGATGCTGCAGGCGCTGGCGGACGCCGGCCTGGGCGTGGAAGCGGTGGATTGGCTGCTGCTCACGCACGTGCACCTGGACCACGCCGGCGGCGCAGGCTTGCTGATGCAGCAGCTGCCGAACGCAAAGGCGGTGCTGCACCCGCGCGGTGCGCCGCACATGATCGACCCGACCCGGCTGATTGCCGGTGCGACGGCGGTGTACGGCGCCGAAGAGATCGCACGCAGCTATGGCCGCATCGAGGCGATTGCCGAACACCGCGTGGTGGTGGCCGAGGACGGCCACCACATCGACCTGGCCGGCCGCGAGCTGGTACTGCTGCACACGCCGGGCCACGCGCTGCACCACTACTGCGTGTGGGATGCGCGCAGCCGCAGCTGGTTCACAGGCGATACCTTCGGCATCTCCTACCGCGAGCTGGACAGCGCGCAAGGTGCCTTCATCTTCCCGACGTCGTCGCCGGTACAGTTCGACCCGGAAGCGATGAAGGCCTCGATCCAGCGCATGCTGGGCTACGGCCCGCAGGCGATGTACCTGACCCACTACGGTCGTGTGGAACAGGTGGAGAAACTGGCCGACGACCTGTTCGAGCAGATCGATGCGATGGCCGCCATCGGCCGCCAGTGCGATGGCCGGCCGGACCGTCACCGCTGCCTGCTGGCTGCACTGCAGGCGCTGTACCTGGAACGTGCACAGCTGCATGGCTGTGCGCTGGACGATGCGGCGGTGACTGCGGTGCTGGCGATGGACATCGAACTCAATGCGCAGGGCCTGGCCTGCTGGCTGGATCGCATCAGCAGGTAGATCTACGCCATGCGCGGGTGACGCCGCCCCAAGCCGCGCCGTGATGTCACGACCACGTTACACTCTGGTGACTTCCAAGCTAGCCGTGGTACTGCCGTGAATCCGATGCGCGTGTTGCTGCTGTCGTCCTGCCTGTTCGTCGGTGGCCTGGCCCATGCGGCCAATGACCTTCCCGGTGGCGGCATCGATCCGCAGGCACTGTCGCGCCACGTGCGTGTGCTGGCGTCGGATGAATTCGAGGGCCGCGCGCCGGCGACCGAAGGCGAAGAACGCACGGTGCAGTACCTGATCGAGCAGTTCCGCAGCTATGGCCTGCAGCCGGGTGGTGTGGATGGCAGCTGGGTGCAGCCGGTGCCGCTGGTGCGCGCGCAGCTTGATGGGCCGGCCAAGGCCAGCCTGTCGCTGAAGCAGGGCAAGCGCGCGCTGGCCAACGGCGTGGACGTGACCCTGCAGAGCCTGCAGCCGCGCAAGCGCGTGCAGATCAAGAACGCGCCGCTGGTGTTCGTCGGTTACGGCATCGACGCGCCGGAACGCCAGTGGAATGACTACAAGGACGTGGACCTGCACGGCAAGATCGCCGTCATGCTGATCAATGACGCGGATTTCGAAGCCGATGCGCCGGGCGCGTTCGACGGCAAGGCAGTGACCTACTACGGCCGCTGGACCTACAAGTTCGAGGAAGCCGCACGCCGTGGCGCCGAGGGCGTGCTGATCGTGCACGAGACTGCGCCGGCTGCCTATGGTTGGGCCACGGTGAAGAGCTCGGGCACCTCGCCGCTGTTCGACATCGAGCGCAGCCAGGCTGAAGCCATGGCGCAGCACACACCGCTGCGCGGCTGGATGCAGCGCGAGCTGGCTGAGGCGATCTTCGCCGACGCGGGCCTGGACTTCGACGCCGAGAAGCGCAAGGCGATGCGCGCCGACTTCCGTCCGGTGGCGCTGGATAACGCGAAGCTGAGCGTGGACTTCGCACTCAAGCGCGAGCAGGTGGTGACCCGCAACGTGGTGGCCAAGCTGCCCGGCGGCGAGCATGGCGACGAGGCGGTGATCTTCTCCGCGCACTGGGATGCGTTCGGTATCGGCCAGGCCGATGCCAAGGGCGATCGCATCCGCCGTGGTGCGATCGACAACGCCACTGGCGTGGCCACGGTGCTGGAACTGGGCCGCGTGTTCGCCGCCGGCCCGCAGCCGCAGCGCACGCTGTACTTCGTGGCACTGACCGCTGAAGAGAAGGGCCTGCTGGGCGCCAGCTACTACGCCACGCATCCGCTGGCGCCGCTGGACAAGACCGCTGCAGTGCTGAACATCGAAATGTTCAGCCCGGATGGCCCGACCCGTGACATCGCTTCGTGGGGCAAGGGCCGGGTGTCGCTGGAAGGCGATCTGGAACGCGTGGCCAAGGCCCGCGGCCGCAGCTACAGCCCGGACCCGAACCTGGAAGCGGGCTTCTTCTACCGCGCCGACCACTTCGCCTTCGCCCGCCTGGGCGTGCCGGCGATCACCATCGGCCCGGGCCTGGACAAGCTGGACGGCGGTGTTGAAGCCGGCCGCGCGCTGCGCGAGAAGTACTTCGCCGACTGCTACCACCAGGCCTGCGATGCCTGGACCCCGAGCTGGGATCCGAGCGGCCACGCCGCCGATACCCTGCTGGTCTACGACCTGGGTGCCGAGCTGGCCAACAGCCGCCGCTGGCCGACGTGGGAAAAGGAATCGGAGTTCCGCAGCGCGCGCGACAAGAGCGAAGCCGCCCGCCGCTGAGGTAGTGCCGGCCGCTGGCCGGCAACCTCGTGAACCTTCGGAAAGAATGTGGAGTTGCCGGCCAGCGGCCGGCACGATCGCGCGCTCATCAGCGCCGGCGCAACAGCGTCCATGCGCCCCAGCCACTGGCCGCGAGCGCGGCCAGATAGCACGCCACCATCGTACGCAGGCCAACCGGTGATCCTGCGTTGATGCCGCGGTGCAGGCGCAGTTGCAGCGAGCTGTGGCCGCTGCCCAGGTCCACCGCCAGCTGCAGCGCCAGCGCGCCGCAGAACACCAGCAGGGCGATCCCGAACCCGATGCGTGGCCATGCGGCCTGTGCGTTGGGGCGGCGCAGCAGCCAGGCCAGTGCCGTGGTTGCGGCCAGCGTCGCCGCGATCCACATCAGTGGCGTGGCGGGAGACGCAGCGGCCACCGGCAGTGCACCGGTGGCCGCAATTACGGCAACGCGCTTACGTGCGGGTGCCGTCGAGCCAGTTCGGGCCCTTGTTGGTAAGGAAGAACACATAGACCACCAACGATACCGCGATCGTGGCGGTTACGTAGATAGCGAACCAGTCGACATGGCCGGTCTTCAGCGCGCCCTGGTACAGCAGCGGGGCGGTGCCACCGAACAGCGAGTTGGCCAGCGCGTAACCCAGGCCCACGCCCAGTGCACGCACGTGGGTGGGGAACAGCTCGGCCTTCACCACCGCGTTGATGGAGGTGTAGCCGGTGAGGATGACGAAGGCCATGGCCAGGGTCAGGAAGGCCAGGGTGGCGTCATGCTGGTGCGGCAGCTGGGTGATCAGGTACCAGCTGTACAGCACGCCGCCGACGCCGAAGAACACCAGCAGGGTCTTGCGGCCGATGATGTCCGACAGCCAGCCGCCGACCGGCTGCAGCACCATCAGGAACGCCAGCACGCCCAGGTTGATCAGGGTGCCGGTCATCGGGTCGTTGCCGGCGAAGGCGCTCTGGATCATCTTCGGGCCGTTCACCGAGTAGGTGTAGAAGGCCACGGTGCCACCGGCGGTGATCAGGAAGCACAGCAGCAGCGGCCGCCACTGGTGCACGAACAGCTCGTACATCGAACCGGACTTCTGTGCCTTGCCTTCGCGTGCGGCTTCGATGGACGACTCCGACAGCGACTCGTCCATGCCCCGCCGCAGCCAGAACACCACCACCGCGGCGATGCCACCGATGCCGAAGGCGATGCGCCAGCCCCACTCGGAGATCTCCGGCTTGCCCCAGAAGGTCAGCATCAGCAGCAGGGTCAGCTGGGCCAGCACATGGCCGCCAACCAGGGTGACGTAGTGGAAGGAGGACAGGAAACCGCGTCGGCCGGGAATGGCCGCCTCGGACATGTAGGTGGCGCTGGCGCCGTACTCGCCACCGGTGGCGAAGCCCTGCAGCAGGCGCGCGAACAGCAGGATGACCGCGGCCCAGATACCGATGCTGGCGGCGGTGGGGGTGATGGCGATGAGGAACGAGCACAGCGCCATCAGCGTGACCGAGACCGTCAGCGCCAGGCGGCGGCCGTGACGGTCGGCGAAGCGGCCGAAGAACCAGGCACCGATCGGGCGCATCAAGAAGGTCGCGGCGAAGATCGCCCACACGTACAGGGTGGAGTTCTTGTCGTCCGGCGAGAAGAACTGCGATTCGAAGTACACGGCGAACACCGAGTACACGTAGACGTCATACCACTCCACCAGGTTGCCGGCGGAGCCTTTGAGGGTGTTGGAGATCGACCGCCGCAGGGCAGCGCGGTCGTTTGCGGGTACGGCAGGTTGGGACGTGGTGCTCATCTGGGTGGGAATCCTCGATGCGGCGCGTCCGTGCGCAGGGAAAACGGCGCCCAGCCTTGGGGCGGCGCGGCCGGGCAGCCCTCTTGGTACTGCATCGGCCGTCAACACGGGGTAGCAGACCAGAGCAGGGTGCATGGATGGATGACAGCGTGCCACCGTCCGGGGTGCCGGACCATACTCAAAACGTCCTAGAATCCGCCTTCCCCCGGCTCCCTGGTGTGTCATGTCGGCTCCCCCTTCTTCGTCTGCGGCTGCCCCCCGGGGTGGCCTTGTCGCGCTGGCATTGCTGCTGGTCTACGTGGTCTGGGGCTCGACCTATCTGGGCATCGCCAAGGCCCTGCACGGCGGCGCGCTGCCGCTGACGATGGTCTCCGGCAGCCGGTTCATCATTGCCGGTGGCCTGATGTTCCTGGCCTTGCGCCTGTTCTGGACGATGCCGAACCCGACCCTGCGGCAGTGGCGCAACCTGGTGGTGATGGGCGTGACCATGCTGGTGCTGGGCAACGGCATGGTGGTGCTGGCCGAGCGTGAGGTGTCTTCGGGACTGGCCGCCACCGCAGTGGCCTCGGTGCCGCTGTGGATGGCGCTGTTCTCGGCGCTGCGTGGCCAACATGCCAGCAAGGGTGAATGGCTGGGCATCGCGGTCGGCTTTGTCGGCGTGGTCTGGCTCAATGCCGGCAGCAGCCTGACCGCCTCGCCAACCGGGCTGGTGCTGCTGCTGATTGCACCGATTGGCTGGGCGTTCGGTTCGGTGTGGTCACGTGGCCTGGACCTGCCGGGCCCGTTCATGACCGCTGCCGGGCAGATGATCTGCGGCGGCGTGCTGCTGGTGCTGATCGGCCTGGCCGTGGGCGAACGCCCCACCACGCTGCCCGATATCGGTGGCCTGCTGGCGATGGCCTACCTGTGCGTGTTCGGTTCCATCGTCGCGTTCACCGCCTACGTATGGCTGCTGCAGAACGTGCGCCCGGCGCTGGCGGGCAGCTATGCGTACGTCAATCCGGTGATTGCCGTGCTGCTGGGCGCTGCATTGAATGGTGAACGCTTTGGATGGCGGGACTTCCTCGCCATGGCGGTGATTCTTCTGGGTGTGGTGGTGCTGACAATGGCAAGGACACGAAAGAAATGAGCATGGACGAGAAAGAACAACGCCGGGGCCTGCTGGTCACTGCGTCCACCTTCGTGATCTGGGGGTTGGTGCCGGTGTACTGGCACCTGCTCAACGAGGTCCCCTCGTTCCAGATCATCGCCCACCGCATCATCTGGAGCACCGTGCTGGTGCTGGGCTGGCTGCTGCTCAGTTCGCGCCTGGGCTGGTGGCAGAAGATCGCCGCACAGCCGCGCGCGCTGCCGATCCTGCTGGTGTCGAGCCTGACCATCGCGTTCAACTGGGGCCTGTACATCTGGGCGGTCAACGCCGGCCATGTGATCGAAACCAGCCTGGGTTACTTCATCAACCCGCTGGTGAACGTGCTGCTGGGCGTGCTGGTACTGAAGGAGCGCCTGCGCCGCCTGCAGTGGGTGGCGGTGGCGATGGCGGCGGTGGGTGTGGCCTGGCTGACCATCGATGCGGGCACGCCACCGTGGATCGCGTTGGGCCTGGCCTGTTCGTTCGGCCTGTATGGGCTGCTGCGCAAGCTGGTTTCGGTCGATCCGGTGGCCGGGCTGGGCGTGGAGAGCATGTACCTGTTCCTGCCGGCGCTGGCGTTCGCGATCTGGGCCGAGAACGGCCATGGCGGCGCGTTCTTCCATGGCTGGGGCTGGCACAACGACCTGCTGCTGATCTTTGGCGGTGCGGTGACGGCCGTGCCGCTGATCGGCTTCGCTTACGGCGTGAAGCGCATTCCGCTGTCGCTGGTCGGCATCCTGCAGTACATCGCGCCGAGCCTGCAGTTGCTGCTGGGCGTGTTTTTCTTCCACGAAGCGTTCGATACCGCCAAGGCGATCGGCTTCGCGGCGATCTGGGCCGGCCTGGTGCTGTTCGTCGGCGACAACATCCGCACGATGCGCAAGCGGTAGCGGCGCCGGGATCCGGCCACGCTTTCCGCAAAAAAAGAACGGCGCCCCGAGGGGCGCCGTTCTGCTTCCATCCACCGCCAGGAGAGAGATGGCGGTGGCGGGAACGCGGTTGCAGGCTTAGAAGCGCTGCTGGTACTTCATGTACATGAAACGACCGATGTCGAAGCCACCGTAGTAGGTGAAGCTGCTGTTCGGCTGGCTGTACATGATCGGACCCTGGTGGTCGAAGACGTTGTTCACGCCCAGCGACACGGTGCCGTCCCACGGCAGGCTGTAACGCACCTGCAGGTCGTGGAAGGTGTTGGAGCCCACCTTGCGGCTCGGCTGCGCATCGGTGTACGGCGAGACGAAGCCGGCCATGTTGCAGTCCGGGCCACCGGCCAGGTCATACGAGCAGGCTTCCTTCATGCCCGAGTAGTAGCGGGCGGTCCAGCCGATGCCCAGATCGCCGTATTGCCAATCCAGGTTGAAGGTCGAACGCACGCGGAAGTTGCCCTGCCAGCCGGTCTTCTGCTCCACCGGCGTGGTAGCGGCGCTGTCGTTGCGCTGCTCCAGGTAGTCGGTGTAGGTGGTGTTCCAGTTGATGGCGAACTTGCCGTACGCGGTTTCCGGCAGGCGGTAACGCACGCCGATGTCATAGCCGGCGGTTTCGCGATAGCCAGCATTGACCAGCGAACGATCCAGCGCCGAGACCTGGCCACGGGTGGCCGCAGCGGTGGAACGGGTGAAGCGACCGCAGGCCGAATCCACACCCTGCACGTAGCACTGGTTGAGGATGTCGGTGGCCGACTCGCCGACGATGGCGTTGTTGATGCGGATCTTCCACCAGTCCAGGCTGACGTCCAGGCCCTGCACGAATTCCGGGCTGTAGACCAGGCCGACGGTCCAGGTCTTGGCGGTTTCCGGCTTCAGTTCCGGGTTGGAACCCGAGTTGAAATCGGAGGTGGCCTGCTGGCCCGGGCGGTTGGCAAGGTTGCCGTCCGTACCGGTCTGCTGACGGAAGTTGGCGGGCACATTCAGCGCCTTGCAGCGTGCTGCCACGGTCGGGCTGCTGGCGGCGATGCCGAACTTCGTATCGCACGGATCGG
Organism: Stenotrophomonas sp. NY11291; assembly: GCF_023277365.1. Lineage (NCBI taxonomy): Bacteria > Pseudomonadati > Pseudomonadota > Gammaproteobacteria > Lysobacterales > Lysobacteraceae > Stenotrophomonas > Stenotrophomonas sp. NY11291. The sequence continues at coordinate 317,591 of NZ_CP096975.1, forward strand.
TGAACGAATCGCGGCTGGACACGGCGCCGCCGTAGAGATCGTCCACGGTGGGTGCACGGAAGCCGGTACCGTAGGTCGCGCGCACCAGCAGGCTGTCGATCGGCTTCCACTTCAGGCCGAACTTGCTGTTGGTGGTCGAACCGAAGGTGTTGTAGTCGGTGTAACGACCGGCCAGGTCCAGCGACAGTTCACGCGCGAACGGCATGTCGGCCAGCAGCGGCACCTGCATTTCCAGGTAGACCTCGTTGAGCGAGTAATCGCCACGGGTCGGCTGGCCGGTGGTGCCGGCGATCTGGCCCTTTTGCACCATCAGGTCCGGGGTGTAGCTGGCCTCTTCGCTTCGGTGCTCGAAGCCCATCGCACCCATGATGTCACCGGCAGGCAGAGTGAACAGCGAGCCGGAGATGTTGGCGCTGGCCACCTTGGTGGTGCTCTTCATCTTGTCCACGAAGCGGGTGAACAGGTAGTCCTGCACGTCCTGGTTGCCCAGCGAGCCCGGGCCCACATAGCCCATCGGCGCGGCCGGGTTCCACGGCACGCAGCCGGCGATCACCGCACCCGGGGTGCCACAGCGTGCCACGGTGCCATCCATGAAGGACGGGCCGACCGCCAGGTCGACGTGCGGCTGGTACATGCTGCCGGTACCGATGCGCTCGCCTTCATTGCGGTTGTACATGTAGCTGACGTTCCAGTCCCAGTAACGCGAACCGGTTTCGAAGCTGCCTTCCAGGCCGATGCTGGCGCGCTTGGTATCCAGGTTGTTCTCGGTGCCGCGCGGAAGTTCTTCAGTGCGGTGCGAGAACAGGACGTCCTGGCCCCACTTGTTGAAGGTGCTGTCCTTGGACAGGGCAGCACGGGTGCCATTGCGGGCCTGTGCGGCCGATACCGAGTACGGGTAGCCGGCCAGGTGCTTGGTCGACTCGCGCTTGCTGTACAGCGCGTCGGCCACGATGCGCAGGTTGTCGGTGATCGAGAAACCACCGTTGGCGAACACCGAGGTGCGCTCCAGACCGCTCAGCAGGCTCATGTTGGTCTTGGCGTTGGCACCATCAGCCGGGTCCGGGGTGTGGAAGTTGCCAGCTTGGCTCGGATCACCGCCCGGGCCCACGGTCAGCGGCTTGCCGCCGACGGTGACGGTGCCCCACTGGGTGGTCGGGCTCAGCGCGTCGACGTCATCGGCGTGGCGTGGGCCACCCGGGTAACGGCTGAACTCGCGCTCGCTGCCGAGGATCTCGTCTTCCTTGGTGCGCTCGGCGCCGACGCTGAACCAGCCGCGGTCGAAGGTCTTGCCGAAGGTGGCGCTGTAGGAGCGCTTCTGGCCGTCGCCTTCACCGTACTGGCCGACGTAGACGCTGGCTTCGCCACCGTCGAAGTTCTTGCGGGTGATGATGTTGACCACACCGGCGATGGCGTCCGAGCCGTACAGCGCGGATGCGCCGTCGGTCAGCACTTCCACGCGCTCGACGATGGCGGACGGAATCGAAGCCAGGTCGGAGTAGCCACCAGCGCTGACGCCCATGCGGCGGCCGTCGATCAGCACCAGGCTGCGTTCCGGGCCGAGGTTGCGCAGGCTGACGTACGTGCCGCCGAAGTCGCGCGAAGAACTCAGCGACGACGAGCGGCTCAGGCTCGGAGCACCGGCGGCGGTGACGTCCTGCAGGATGTCGGCGACGTTGATGTAGCCCTTCTTCTCGATCTCGGCGCGGCTGAGCGCGACGACCGGCTGTGCGGTCTCGACGCTGGCCTGGCGGATGCGCGAGCCGGTGATCTCGATGCGGTCGAGGTTGGTCGGGGTATCGCCGGCGCTCTGTGCGAAGGCGGGGGTGGTGCAGCTGGCGGCCAGCGCGATGACGATCGCGTTGCGCAGCGGAGTGGTTTTCAGGGACATCCGTGACATCTCGTGTTTCAGGAAAACAAGCGTCCGTTCTGTGGGCGCGTGGGGTGCTGCAAACCAACGTGGGGGCCGGGATTCTAGAGTGTTTCCATTCGTAACTGTTTGTCGCCATGCCGCTGAATGTGCGCGAAGATGAATCGCAACCAACAATCCACAGATGCGACGTGCGCAGCGTCACGCACGTTGCATGCGCGATGGGCAGAGGCATCGATAGCGGCGGATTTCCGCCGATCTGTAGCAGCGCGTGTGCGCAGGCACCCATCCGCGCCATGCGTGGATGATGGGCAAACAAAAAGGGACGGAGCCTTGGCTCCGTCCCTCTGCAGGATGCGCAATCTATCGCTGAGAAATGCTCAGGTTTCGCGCAGCGCCGTGGTGATCGGCAACCGGGCCGCGCGCAGCGCCGGGAACAGGCCGCCGACCAGGCCGATGCCCAGCGCCCATTTCAAACCCGTCCACAGCAGTTCCGGCGACACATGGAACTTGAACACCACCGCGCTGAAGTTGCTGCCGATGGTGGACACGCTGTAGCCATTGAACAGCAGCCATGCCACCGCACAGCCGAGCAGGCCACCCAGCAGCGCCAGCAGCATCGTCTCCAGCATCACCGCGGTCACCACCGGCAGGCCCCGGAAGCCGATCGCGCGCATGGTGGCGATCTCGCGCGCACGCGTGGCCACGGCCGCATACATGGTGTTGAGCGCGCCGAACACCGTACCGACCGCCATGATCGTGCCGATTACCTTGCCGAGGATGTCGATCAGCTTGGTCAGCCCACCGCCCTGCTTGCTGTAGTAGACACGGGTGGTTTCCACGTCCAGCTTCAGGCGTGGATCAGCGGCGACGGCGGCCTTGAACTGCTCGAAGCCGGCCTTGCCATCGGTGCGCACGCTGATCGACTGCCACGCACTGCGCTGGTAGGTGGTGGCCAGCGTATCGGCGTCGGTCCACAGTTCCGAATCATGTGCATCGCCGGTGGCGAAGACGCCCACCACGGTCCAGGTCTGGTTGCCCAGGGTCAGCGTCCTGCCCACATCCAGATCGCGGAACTGGCCCTTGGCGCCCTGGCCGACCACGATCTCGCGCAGGCCAGTGGCGAACGTGCGGCCTTCGACGATCTTGACCTTGTCGTGCACCGCCCACGCCTGCGGGCCGACGCCGCGGAACTGCGCGTTGACGTCGGTGCCATCGGACTTTGACACCAGGTTGACCACCTGCGACAGCTCTGGTGACAGCAGCGGCCGACCTTCGGCATCGCGGGTGATGCCGGGCAGGGTGGACAGCGTGGGAACCTGCTCGCGGGTGATGACCGAGTTGGTCTCGGCCTGCGAGCCACCGCGCAGCACGATGGCGGTGGTGTCATCGCCGGTGTTGTTGAGCGTGGCCTGGAAGCCTTCGCCCATCGCCAGCATCGCCACCAGCACGCCGACCACGCCGGCGATGCCGACCACGATCACCGAGGACGCGCCCCAGCGCTGCGGCAGGCTGGCCACGCCGATGCGGGTGGCGGCCAGTGCCAGCCGGCCGCCACGGGTCAGCAGAAGCCACAGGGCCACCAGCACGGCCACGGCCAGCACGCCGATCCACGGCAGGCTGATCCACAGCACCAGGCCGATCACCAGCAGCAGCATCGTCACGCCGTTGCCCAGCCACTTCTTGAGTTTGCTCTTGAACATGTCGGTGTTCTCCTCAGCGGCCGGCCAGTGCGTCGACGATCTTCAGGCGCTTGGCACGCAGCGCCGGCAACAGGCCGACGATGATGCCGATCACCACGATCAGGCCCAGCCCCATCAGCCAGGTCGGCGTCGGCACGTGCGGCGGCAGCATGCCCATGCTTTTCGGCCCGATCGCCGGCAGGATCAGCGCGGCCAGGCCCATGCCGATTAGCCCGCCGAGGCCGATCAGCAGCACCGACTCCACCATCACCAGGGTCAGCACGGTGCTGTCCTTGAAGCCCAGCGTTTTCAGCGTGGCCAGTTCCGGCACGCGCTCGCGCACCGCCTGTGCCATGGTGTTGCCGGTCAACAGCAGCAGGGTGAAGAACACCGCGCCCATGATCGAAGTGACGATCATGCCGATGTCGGCGAACTGCTTGACGAAGGCCTGCTGGAACGCCGATTCGGTCTGGGTCTTGGTCTCGTGGTCGGAGTTGGCCGAGATCGCGTCGATTGCCTGAGCCACCCGCGAGGAGTGGTCCGGGTTGTCCAGCGTCACCGTGTACCAGCTCACCTGGTTCTTGATGTAGTCGTTGGATTCATCGAAGTACTTCCAGTTCATCATCAGCTGGCGTTCTTCATTGGCGGCCAGCGCACGGTCCTTGGAGCGGTAGATGCCCTTCAGCTCCAGCGGCCAGTCGTTGCTGCCGCCACGCGGGAAGATCGTGGCCTGCAGCGGGATGGTGTCGCCGATCTTCCAGCCGAACTGCTTGGCCAGGGTTTCGCCGACGATCGCACCGGTGCGGGTCTGCTTCCAGTCTTCCAGCTGCGCCGGATCGATCTGCAGTTCGCGGTAGACATCGAAGTAGTTGGGCGACACCGAGAAGTTCGGGAAGAAGTTCTTCGGGTCCTGGTAGATGCCGCCGAACCACATGCCATAGGCCACGTCGCGTACGCCGGCCACCTGGCGGATCTGGGTTTCAAGGCGGATCGGCAGCGACTGGGTGATCGACAGCCGCGAGGCCACCACCAGGCGGTTGGCGCCTTCCACGCTGCCGCCGGACGAGAACGCCACGCGCACCGAGTCGAGCATGCCGAACAGCAGGAACGCGGCCACCACCGACAGCAGGGTCAACAAGGTGCGCGTGCGGCTGCGGAACAGCTGCGCCCACACCAACGAGAAGTATTTCATCGCCGTGGCCTCCGTCAGTGGGCCAGCGGCGCGTCGGCCAGCTCGCCCTTGTCCAGGTGCACCGTGTGCGTGGCGTACTCGGCGGCCTTCGGGTCATGGGTGACCATGATGATGGTCTTGCCGTGTTCGCGGTTGAGCTGCTGCAGCAGGCCCAGGATCTCTTCGGCGGACTGGCGGTCGAGGTCGCCGGTCGGTTCGTCGCAGATCAGGAATGTCGGGTCGGAGACGATCGCGCGGGCGATCGCCACGCGCTGCTGCTGGCCGCCGGACAGTTCGTTGGGGCGATGGCTGCGGCGGTCGGCCAGGCCGACCAGGGTCAGCGCGATCTCGGCATTGCGCTTGCGCTGCGCCGCGCTGAGGTGGGTCAGCAGCAGCGGCAGCTCCACGTTCTTCTGCGCGGTCAGCATCGGCATCAGGTTGTAGAACTGGAACACGAAGCCGACGTGGTGGCTGCGCCAGGTGGACAGCTGGGCGCCGCTCATCTGGTCGATGCGCTCGCCCTCGATGCTGATCTCGCCGCCACTGGGGTTGTCCAGCCCACCGATCAGGTTGAGCAGGGTGGTCTTGCCCGAACCGGACGGGCCCATCAGCGCGACGAAGTCGCCGCTGGCGATGTCCAGGTCGATGCCGTGCAGCACCTGCACTTTCTCGGGGCCACGCTGGTAGGTATTGGTGATGTTGCGCAGTGAAACCAGGGTCGACATGGGTTGTTCTCCACGGAAGGCGGGAAACGGGGAAGCGCACCTGCGGTGGCTGCGGGCGTGCGTCGAGCGGTGTTGCCGGCGGCGCCCATGGGCGCCAGGCCGTTACTGCGCTTGTTTCTGTTGCACCTTGGCGCCATCGCGCAGGGTGTCCGGCGGGTTCACCACCACCGATTCACCTGCACTCACGCCCTTGAGGATCTGGCGGTCCTTGCCCATCGCCTGGCCGGCCTCGACCTTGCGCTGCTGTACCCGGTTTTCGTCACCCAGCACGAAGGCCACCGATGCGCCCTCGCGCTGCACCACGGCGCCGCCCGGCACGCGCACACCCTGCGGCTTGGCGGCGGCCTGCGGCTGGGCCTGTTCCAGGAAGCTGACCCGCACGCCCATCTCCGGCACGATGCGTGGGTCCTTCACTTTCAGCGCCACGCGCACCTTCACCGTGGCCTTGCCGCGGTCGGCGGTGGGGATGATGGCGATCACCTCGCCCGGAATCTTCCACTCCGGATAGGCGTTGAGCGTGGCTTCCACCGGCATCTTCGGCTGCACGCGGCCGATGAAGGCCTCGCCCACCTCGACTTCGATCTCCAGCGAGTCCATGTCGACGATGGTGCCGATGCCGGTACGGGTGAAGCCACCGCCTGCCGACAGCGGCGAAACGATTTCGCCGGGCTGCGCGGCCTTGGCGGTGACCACCCCGGAGAACGGCGCGCGCACGATGTTGTTGTCCACGCCCAGATCGGCGATGGCCAGCTGGTCGTTGGCGACCTTGACGTTGCGCTGGGCGGTCTCCAGCTGCGCACGCAGGCTGTCGCGCTGTGCCACGGCCTGGTCGTACTGTGAGCGCGATACCAGCTGCTGGCCGACGAGTGCCTGCAGGCGGCTGGCTTCGGCGGTGGCCTGCTTCTGCTGCGCCTCCAGCCCGGCCACCTGGCTGCGTGCGGCCTGAAGCTGCGAGGCATACAGGCTGCGCTGGGCGTCGGCATCAATCGGGTCCAGCGTGGCCATGATCTGGCCCTGTTCCACGCGCATGCCCTCCTCGATCATCACCTCGCGCACCTTGCCGGTGATCTTGGCCGAGACCGTGGCCATGCGGCGGGCGACCACGTAGCCGCTGGCGTCGAGCACCGAACTGCTGGCATTGCCCTGCTGGATGGCCACGGCGGGCGCGGTTTCCACCTCCACGGCCGGCGCACGGCCGAACAGGAAGGCGACGGCGGCGGCGATCAGCAGCACGGCCACGATGATCGCGATCCACAACCAACGGCGACCACCGCCGTTGCTGCCACCACCGGAGGCCGGCGGGGGCGATTTGCGGTCGATACGGAGTTCCTTCAACAGCTCGGCAGAAGCGTTCATTCGTTCCATCACAGGCGTTCGGGCGGGTGTGGCCGGAAGGGCAGACGGCGGCGGTTCCGGCGGTGGAGCGTGCGGCACAGCATGAAGGCAGGTACGGCGATGACGGCAGTGACAGCTGTCACCCGATGACACTGACGGCGGCAACTGCGAAATGTGACCACGCCGGTACAGGATGGCAACGTCCCCGCTACCGGTACCGCCCATGGATCTGATCGCCCCGTCGCTGGCCCGCCTGCAGCAGGTGCAGGTGCGCTACCGCGACCATACCGCCCTGCATGGCATCGACCTGCAGGTCCGCGCTGGCCAGGTGCTGGCATTGCTGGGCCGCAACGGTGCCGGCAAGAGTACCGCGATCAGCGTGCTGTTGGGCCAGCGTCGCGCCGATGCCGGCCTGGTCGAGCTGCTCGGTGGCGACCCGCAGCAGCGGGCCAGCCGATTGGGCCTGGGCGTGATGCTGCAGAGCACGAACCTGCCGCCGATGCTGCAGGTGGACGAGCTGGTGGCCCAGGCCAGTGCCTGTTACCCCGACCCGATGCCGTTGCCGGAGGTACTGCAGCGCGCCGGACTGCAGGCGCTGGCGCGCCGCCGCTACGGCCAGCTGTCCGGCGGCCAGCAGCGCGCCGTGCAGTTCGCCATCGCGCTGTGCGGCCGCCCGCGGGTGCTGTTTCTGGACGAGCCCACCACCGGGCTGGACATCCAGGCGCGGCAGGCGATGTGGCAGGCGGTGCGGCAGTTGGTGGCCGAAGGCTGCGGCGTGCTGCTTACGACACACTATCTGGAAGAGGCCGAGGCGCTGGCGCAGCGCGTCGTGGTGCTGGAAGGCGGCCGGGTACTGGCCGACGCACCCTTGGCCGAGCTGCGCCTGGCCGACCGGCCGCGCCGCATCCGCTGCCGCAGCGCGCTGGCTGTCGAGGACGTGCAGCACTGGGCGGGCGTGCAGCAGGTGCAGCGCGACGGCGAGCATCTGCAGTTGCTGGCGAGCCCGGCCGAGCCGGTGGTGGCACGCCTGCTGGCGGCCGACGCGCAGTTGCGTGAGCTGGAAGTACAGGGCGCGGCGCTGGCCGACGCCTTCCTCGACCTGACCCGGGAGGCCGCATGAACACGATGACCCGCACCGGTACCGCACCGGCGCAGGCATCTGCCTGGCGCCAAGCCCTGCGTCCGTACCGCGCTGAGCTGGTGGCCGAACTGCGCCGCGCCTGGCGTACGCCCGCCTTTGCCGTACCTTCGCTGCTGTTCCCGGTGCTTTTCTACCTGCTGTTCGGCGTGCTGTTGGGCCGTGGCCACGCACCGCTGTACCTGTTGGCCACCTACTGCGTGTTCGGCGCGATGGCCCCGGCGCTGTTCGGCTTCGGCGTGCAGCTGGCGCTGGACCGAGAAGGCGGGCTGCTTACGCTCAAGCGGGCGCTGCCGATGCCGCCGGCGGCGCCGCTGCTGGCGCGACTTGCGATGGCCATGCTGTTCGCGCTGCTGGTGGCCTCGTTGTTGATCGGCGTGGCATCTGTGCTGGGGGGTGTGCAGCTGCACGCCCTGCAGGTGCTGCAGCTGCTGGCGGTGGCGGGCCTGGCGGCGCTGCCGCTGGGGGCGATCGGCCTGCTGATCGGCAGCCATGTCAGTGCCAGCGCAGCGCCGGCGATGGTCAACCTGGTCTACCTGCCGCTGGCGTTGCTGTCGGGCCTGTGGCTACCGCTGTCGGCGCTGCCCAAGATGTTTTCGATGATGGCACCGCTGTGGCCGACCTGGCATCTGGCGCAGCTGGCGCTGCCGGTGGTCGGGCTGCCGTCGGTGGGCAGCATGGCAGGCCATCTGCTGGTGCTGCTGGCGGTGACCCTCGTGGCGTTGCTGCTGGCACGGCGCCGCCTGCGCCGGATCGGCTGAACTGGCATGATCGGCAGCGATCGTCCCCGCCTGGATCCTCCCGTGCCACCGAGCTGGCTTGCCTCCCTGCTGCGCCCCGCACCGGATTCGGCGGTGGCCGACAACCTGCGCCGCGGCAAGCCGGCCTGGGCCGATGCCATCCACCTGCTGTGGACGGTGTGGGTGTTCATGACGCCGCTGTTTTCAGGGGGGTACACGCTGCGCTGGCTGTGGTTCACCCTGGCCAGCTATCCGTTGTTCCTGCTGTTGTATGCGCGCCTGCTGCTGTCGCCGCGGCACCATGCGCCCCGCTATGCACTGGCGATGACCGCGCTGGCGATCGTGCTGGTGCCCTGGTACCCATCGGGCATCAGCTACTTCATTTTCGGCTGCGTGATGCTGCGGGTCTGCGGTCGCAGCAGCTGGTGGCGTTATCTGTTGCTGCTGGCCGTGCTCAACGCGGTGTTCTACCTGGTGGCCTACCTTGCGCACTACCCGTGGCAGAGCCTGGTCTGGGTGCCGGCGGTGTCGTTCATCATCGGCATGGTGGTAAACGTGGAGACGGTGAACAAGGAAAAGGATGCCGCATTGCAGCTTTCGCAGGAGGAAGTACGGCGGCTGGCCACCACCGCCGAGCGCGAGCGCATCGGCCGCGATCTGCATGATCTGCTCGGCCATACCCTGTCTTTGATCACGTTGAAGCTGGAGCTGGCGCGCAAGCTGCACGACCGTGGCGATGCCCGTGCGCGGCAGGAGATCGGCGAAGCCGAGGACATCGCCCGCGAAGCGCTGGCCCAGGTACGCAGTGCGGTCACCGGCATCCGTGCCAGTGACCTGGCCGGCGAACTGGCCTCGGCGCGCCTGCTGCTGGAATGCCAGCAGGTGCACCTGCAGTACGCGCCTCCACCGCCGATGCCGGTGGACGTGGAGCGCGGACTGGCGCTGGTGCTGCGCGAGGCGGCAACCAATATCGTGCGCCACGCGCAGGCGACGCAGGCGCGGGTGGAATTCATGCTGGAAGGACGAATGCTGGCGATGCAGATCCGCGACGATGGCCGTGGCGGCGTACAGGCCGAAGGCAATGGATTGTGCGGCATGCGCGAACGGGCGATGGCGCTGGGTGGACAGTTGTCACTGCAGTCGCCGCGCGGAGAGGGCACGGTAGTGACCGTGCGCGTGCCACTGGTGGCCGCGACCACGCCGCTGTCGCCAGCGTCACTGGCTCAGGATGGTGCTGCATGATCCGCATCCTGCTGGCCGAAGACCAGGCGATGGTGCGTGGCGCGTTGTCGGCACTGCTGAGCCTGGAGCCGGATATCGAGGTGCTGGGCAGCGCCGCCGACGGTGAGGCTGCCTGGCGCATGCTGCAGCAGCTGCAGCCGGACATCCTGGTGACCGACATCGAGATGCCGGGCCTGTCCGGGCTGGAGCTGGCACAGCGCATCGCCCGCCATGAACTGCCGATCAAGGTGGTGATCGTGACCACCTTCGCCCGCGCCGGTTTCCTGCGCCGCGCGCTGGAAGCGGGCGTGCTGGGGTACTTGTTGAAGGACGCACCGGCGGAGAACCTGGCCGATGCACTGCGCAAGGTGAAGCAGGGTATCCGTGCGATCGACCCGCAACTGGCACTCGATGCCTGGTCGCAGGCCGACCCACTGACCGACCGCGAGCGCCGCGTGCTGCGGCTGGCCGGCGAAGGCCGTACCGCCAGCGAGATCGCCGAGCAGCTGGGGTTGTCGCACGGCACGGTGCGCAATTACCTGTCCGAGTGCATCGGCAAGCTGGGTGTGGCCAACCGGATCGAGGCGTACCGGCTGGCGCGGCAGAAGGGGTGGTTGTAGCGGCGTGCGCCGACACACTGGTAGCGTCGGGCGATGCCCGGCGGATCATTCCCGCGCCTGCGGAGGGGTGTCACTTTCTTTGCGCGCAAAGAAAGTAACCAAAGAAACGCTCCGCCGGCCGCGAGCCGGCGTGCTTCGCACGCCGGTGCCCTGCGCTCCTCGGTCCGTCGAGGGACGACGCGGGAACTCGCTGCGCTCAGACACCCGCGCCTCTTCGCCCTCGCCGGACCTGCGGTGCTCGGCTCGCTCAAGGCGGACTGGAAGGTCAAGATCAACGGCAACAGCATCCACGCATGGCGTGGATCTACTGGGTGCAGCTGTCGCTCTTGATGTTGGGTCCGCCTTGAGCGAGCCGAGCATCGCAGGGGAATCAGGGGCGAAGAGGCGCCGGTGTTTGAGCGTAGCGAGTTCGGCGCCGTCCCCTGATTCACCGAGAAGCACAGGGCACCGGTGCGCAGCACCGGCTCGCGCTCTGGCGGCGCGTTTCTTTTGGTTACTTTTCTTTTCGCGCGAAAAGAAAAGTGACACCCCACCGCAGTCGCGGAAACGATCCGCCGGGAACGCCCGGCGAACCCGATCAATCCTTCCCGCGCGCCATCGCCTGGAACACGCCATCGCGCCGCACCCACAGGTGGAACAGCGCCGCACCCACGTGCATCAGCACCGTGGCGAACAACACATACGCCAGCAGGCTGTGCGCATTGCGCAACGCGGCATACAGCGCCGGAGTGTGCGGCACGATCGGCGGCAGGTGCAGGCCACCCCACAGCACGATCGGGTAGCCGCCGGCCGACAGCATCGCCCAGCCGATCAGCGGCATCGCCAGCATCAGCGCGTACAACATCCAGTGCGAGGCCTTTGCTGCCAGCACCTGCCAGGCGGGCAGGTCGGAAGGCAGCGGCGGCGGGCGGTGGCGCAGGCGGTTGTACAGGCGCAGCAGCACCAGTACGCCGATGGCGATGCCCAGTGGGCGGTGCAGATCGATCAGCATCGGCCGCAGATGCAACGAGGCGACCATGGTCACGCCGACGAACAGCATGGCGATGATCATCAGCGCCATGGACCAGTGCAGCACCCGCGCCAGCAGGTTGAAGTGGCCGTTGCCGGTGTTCATCGTGCGGCCTCCTTCGGTTGCTCGACATTGCCGCTGGCGCGCTCGCGTTCGCGACGGTTGAAGGACTGCGAATACACCGCCGAGCGGGCGGCCAGGATCGGATCATCACTGCCGCGCACGCCACTGGGCAGGATCAGCGGATCGAAGTTGATCTGGCCGCACGCACCTTGTTCCTGCGACTGCATGCGGTCCAGGCTGAGTACGCCGGCCACCACCTGATCACGCGACTCGGGCCACGGCACCGACGGATCATCAATGGCATCACCGGGCTCGGCGGTGGTCACGACCAGGTTCCAGCGTACCGGGCCGCTGGCCAGGCGCTGCTGCAGTTCCTGGCTGAGGAAATCGACACTGGCCTGCTTGCGCGTTTCCGCATCCATCTCCACCACCGGCGCCTGTGGCTGCCAGCGCCAGCGCACGGCACGCTTCTGGCCCTGCGCGTTGGTGAACCAGAAGCTGTTGACGCTGTTGAAGGTGGTGTCGGCCCAGCTGCTGGTCCACGGTGCCGTCTTGGCCCACTGCTGGAACGCCTGTGCACTGGGGTACTTCGCCAGCACTGCAGCCATCTTCTGCGGGTCGGGCTTGCCGGTGGCGGGGTCCGGAATGGAGGCGCGTGTCTGCGCGTAGAACGCCTCGGCATCGGGCACGGCGAAGAACGGGAAGCTGTTCATCGCCATCCGCCATTCCTGGCCGTCATCGCTGACCATCTGCACCGCCAGGCTGCGCACGCGTGCGGTGTTGTCGGCGCCGTAGGGGTCGCCGCCGCCGATCGACAGGCGGCCCATCACCGGTACGCGGCGCTGCGAGAACACGCGGGCGCTGGACAGGGTAGGGGCCTGCGCGCTCGGTTCGAACCAGCCGTTCACGCAGACGCCCTTGCTGTGCGCGCGTCGGAAGCCTGGATGGGCCGGGCCGGTGGCCTCGATGGTGTCGGTGAAGCGTTGCGCGGTCAGGCGGTCGCCGATCCATCCGGCCAGCCAGGCGAAGGCCAGCGCGACCGCACCCAGAATGAGCGCGATCAGTGCGATCCAGGGCAGCGGCGAATGTTTGCGTGGTGCGCCCGGCGTCTGGCCAGCGCGGGTGTAGCGGAAGAGCGACATGGTCGGAGTCCTGCCTTCACGGAACGTGTGGGTGGTCGACCCACACATCCTCGCAGAACCCTTCCAGGCCCGGTATTCAAATTTTCGTCAAGATTGCCGGGACGGCGTGCCGACCAAGGTCGGCACCCGCCCGATCAGCTGTAACGCGCCTTCAGCATCGCCCACGCCGAGCGCAGCGCCAGCGCTTCGCCACCGGCCGGACGGCCCGGGCGCTCACCGTCGTTCCAGGCATACACATCCAGATGCGCCCAGCGCTGGCCGTCTTCCAGGAAGCGCTCCAGGTACAGCGCGGCGGTGACCGAGCCGGCCATGCGCGAGCCGGCGTTGGCCAGATCGGCGATGCCGCTGGTCAGGTAACGCAGGTAGGGGCGCCACAGCGGCATGCGCCAGACCGGGTCGCGGGTCGCATCACCGGCCTGCAGCCACTGCTGCGCCACGTTGTCGTCATTGCTGAAGAGCGCCGGCAGATCCGGGCCCAGCGCGATGCGCGCGGCGCCGGTGAGGGTGGCAAAGTCCAGCACCAGGTCGGGTTTCTGCTCGCTGGCGAAGGTCAGGGCATCGCAGAGGATCACGCGGCCTTCGGCGTCGGTGTTGTCGATCTCCACGCTCAGGCCCTTGCGGGTGGCGATCACTTCGCCCGGGCGGAAGGCGTCCGGACCGATCGCGTTTTCCACCGCCGGCACCAGCAGGGTCAGCCGTACCGGCAGCCCGCGTGCCATCACCAGGCCGGCCAGGGCCAGTGCGTGCGCGGCGCCGCCCATGTCCTTCTTCATGTTGCGCATGCCGTCGGCCGGCTTGATGTCCAGGCCGCCGGTATCGAAGCACACGCCCTTGCCGACCAGCACCAGTGCCGGATCGGTGTCCTTGCCCCAGCGCAGCACCACCAGGCGCGGCGCGCGATGCGATGCGCGGCCCACCGCGTGGATCGCCGGGAAGTTCTGCTTCAGCAGGTCATCGCCGGTGATCGCCTCGACCTGCGCGCCATGCGCATCGGCCAGGGCGCGTGCGGCGTCTTCCAGCTGCTGCGGGCCCATGTCTTCGGTCGGCGTGTTGACCCAGTCACGCACGCGCAGGCTGGCGGCGATCAGGTCAGCCACTTCGCCGGTCGGCTCGGCCACCAGGCGCGCCGGCGCACGGTGGCGCTTGCGATAGCGGTCGAAGCGGTAGCTGCCCAGGCCCCAGCCCAGCTGCAGCAGCGCCAGTTCGGCGGCCGGCAGTTCGCTGGCCAGCTGCCACACGCTGCCTTCCGGCAGGGCATGCGGGGCATGCGAATAGCTGTAGGCATCGGCACGATCACCGACACCGATCACCGCTCCGGCCAGGCCATCGGTGCCGGGCAGCAACGCCGTGGTGAAGGCACCGGCGGTGAAGCCCTGCGACGCCAGCCATGCCTGGGTGGCAGCCGGCTGGCCGTCCTTCCAGGCCGCGAACTGCTCGCGGTCCAGCACATATAGCGGCAGTGCTGCGGCGGTGTCGGCAGTGAAACCAGTGATCTCGCTCATGCGTCAGGTACTCCGGGGTGCGGCAGCGTCGAGGTTGGCGTCCAACCAGTCGGCCAGGCCGGTGAGGGTGTCGAACTGCAGGTCCGGCTGCAGCTGCGGATGGGTCCAGGTGGCTGCGTCGCGGTTGATCCAGCAGCCGCGCAGGCCGGCGGCGATCGCCCCGGCCACATCCATTTCGGCGTGGTCGCCGACGTGCAGTACCTGTGCCGGCGCAACACCCAGTCGGGTGCAGGCGGCGTGGAAGATGCTCGCCTCCGGCTTGGCCGCGCCGTGTTCGCGCGCGCCCAGCTGGAAGGCGAAATGATGGGCCAGGCCGATCCGCTCCAGATCGGCATTGCCGTTGCTCAGCGCTGCGACCGGTACCCGCGCGGCAATCCGCGCCAGCGCGTCGATCGCATCGGGGTAGCACTCGACCTGATTGCGCGCGGCGAAGAACACTTCATACGCCGGCTCCAGCAGATCCAGGCTGGCGCCACTGGTGTGCAGCGCTTCGTGCAGGGTCAGCCGGCGCAGTGCGCTCAGGTCGTGATGAAGGTGCGGATGGGCGTGGTACAGGCGCTCGCGCAGTTCGCGCATTGCCGCCACCGGATACATCTCGGCCGTGGCGGGGCTGTTTTCACGCATCCACTCGTGCAGGACCAGGTCGATGCGGGCGCCGATCGGAGCGAACGGCCACAGCGTGTCGTCAAGGTCGAGGGTGATGGCTTGGACGGGGAAATTCACCCCGCCATTCTACCCCTGCCCGCGCGGGCTTTCATGCGGCGCGGCGGGCGGGGGGCGCTGGGGCAGGACGGGGTCAGCGCAGGTTGTACGAGCAGGCGATGGTGGTCTGGCCGTCGAACTGCTGCACGTCGAGGTTGTGCCGGCCCACTTCCTTCGTATAGGTGCTCGCCACCGGGTCGGACATCTTCGCCAGTGCCGCGATCTGTTCGACGCTCGCTGAGCTGAAGTACGCAGTGAAACTGTCGATGCCGTCCTCGCCGCTGTCGCCGTCATACGACTGCAGACGGTTCACGGGCTGGCCCAGCACCATCAGCGGCGTGGTCAACCGGAACTCGCCGCTGGATTCGCCGTTCTGCGCCCGCGCCGGGGCCGGTGCCAGCAGCCGGGCCATGGCGTCGAACTGCTTGGGCGTGAGGTGCCGCTTGCAGGTCACCGCGTCGGCAAGCTGGGTGCGTGCCTGGTCGGCAGTCGGGGGTGCAGCGGCGAGCGCGGGAGCGGCAAGGCAGGCCAGGGCAACGCAACGGGTGGCGAAAGAGATCATCCGAACGGATCCATCCGAAAAGGGGGCCATAGTCTGCCACTTCATTCCTGTTTCGGGTTCCGCCATCGGCGTCCTTCATTTACTGATGCCGTTATTCCAGCAGCCGTGCCCAGCCCTGCATGCCGTCCAGGCGTGCCAGCACCAGCTTGATGCATACCAGCAACGGCACCGCCAGCAGCAGCCCGATCATGCCCCAGGCCCAGCCGAACACCATCAGCGCCAGGATCAGTACCAGTGGCGACAGCTTCATGCGACGGCCCAGCACGATCGGGGTCACCATCTGCCCTTCCAGGGTGTGCAGGCCCAGGTAGGCGGCGGCCGGCAGCAGGGCCTGCAGTGGGTCGCGGAACTCGACGAAGCCCATCAGCAGCATCAGCGCCACGCCGATCAGCGGGCCCACGTAGGGGGCGAAATTCAGCAGTGCGGCCACCGTGCCCCACAGCAACGCCTCCTGCAGGCCGATGCCGAGCAGCATCAGCACGCCAGCGAACACCAGGCCCACCAGCGTGTTGATCACGCTGATGGTCAGCACATAGCGCGAAACCTCGCGCTCGATCGAGCGCAGGATGTCACTGGTGAATCGCTGCTGCTGGCGGTTCGGGAACAGGGCGATGGCCGCGCGCTGCAGGCTCTGCCCATAGATCATGAAGAACAGCGTGAGCAGCACCACCGCCAGCACCGAGGCGGCCAGCCGCGGCGCGCGGGTCAGCATGCGATAGGGGTCGTCCATCTGGGTGCGGATCACCTGCACCTTGTGGTTGCTGTCACCACCGGCCACGCGGGCGAAGTTTTCCGCCGCCTGGTTGGCCTGCTGCACCGGTTTGGTCAGGTCCTGCACCTGGCGGGCGACCTTGCGCAGCTGCTGCGGTGCTTCCTGCGCCCATTCCATGGCCGGGCCGATCAGCTGCACCGCCAGCGAACCGGTCACGCCCAGGCCGGCGCCGAGGATCAGCAGTGCGCCGAGTGCGCGTGGAATCCACAGCTTCTGCAGCAGGCGCAGGATCGGATTGCCGACCAGCGCGAAGAACATCGCCAGCAGCACCGGCAGGATGATGTCCTGTGCCGCCCACAGGGTGTAGCCCACCGCCAGGGTGGCCAGCACCACCAGCGACATCGGTCCGCGCGGGCGCGATGCGGGCGGCAGCGGAACGTCGGGCTGTTCGGGGCCGGCCGGTGACGGGGACAGGAGGGACTCGCTCATCGACGCACCAACCGGGAAGGGGAGCGCATTATCCGCCGGCCGCGATCGGCGCGGCGGATTCCATGGTTCAACGTTCGGACAGCTCGGTGGCCGCTTCGGCCGGACGCGGTCCGCGCAGGTCCGGTTCCGGTCCTGGCTCCGGCACGGAGCGTGGTGCCGGTGCCGGCCGTGCTTCGGCAGCGGAGGCCGCCGCCTGTGCCTGTTCGCTGGCCTCGTCGGCTTCTTCGGCCGCGTCGTCGGCGGTGGCTGCGGCCTGCGCCGCCATCGCCGTGGCGAACGCCGCCTGTGCACTGGCGAACAGGTTCGAGACCGAGCCCACCATCTGCAGCCAGCGGGCACCGTTGACCTTGCCCGGCACTTCCAGCTTGCCGGCGATGAAGCCACCGGCCAGTCCGACCACCACGATGCGCAGCGGCGACCAGCCTTTTCGCCAGACGTCGCTGAGCGTGGACCAGTGGTCCTGGGTCTCGCCCAGACGCACGGTCACCACCTGTTCGCAGCGTTTCACCCGCCGTTGCAGCGCGCCGAACTTCATGGCTTGCCCTCGGGCAGCTGCACCTCGGCATCGGGATCGTCTTCGCTGGGTTCGTCGAACAGGCCCAGGCGTGACAGCTGGCGCCGGGTAGCGTGCATGCCGGTGTGGTGGAAGAAGTAGGACACCCGCCAGATCGCATAACCGGTGACGGCCAGGCTCAGCAGCGAGGTGATCAGCAGGGCCTGCAGCCAGCTCAGGCCCCAGCTCTGCAGCAGGGCGATGAGGGTGGCGGCCATCAGCAGCCAGGCCGAGGCACCGAACACGATCGCCACGCCGGCCCAGGCCAGTGCACGACCGAACGCACTGCGTGCCATCGCGAAGTCGGCCGAGGCCAACCGGCGCAGCGAGCGCAGCGTGTGCTTGGCCGAATCGGCAGCGGCACGACCGGCCGCACCGACCTGGCGGATGCTCTCATCCAGCGGCGGGGTGGCCGCTGGATCAGGGGCTTGCGCGTTGTCTTCGCTCACGCCGCGGCTTACTTGTCGCTGCTGCCGCGGGCCAGCTTGGCGATGATCCAGCCGGCAGCGAAGGCAACACCGAACGAGGCCAGCGGACGTTCACGGATCAGCTCCGCGGCGCTGTCGATCAGGTCCTTGCCCTTGTCCATCAGCGCATCCACCTGCTCCTTGGCGGCGGCACCACCGAACTCGGCGGCGGCCAGGCCGGACAGTGCGCTGTCGGACAGTTCAGCCTTGACGTTGGCCTTGCCGATGCGAAGCTCGTCGGTCGCTGCGCCGGTTGCACCCTTGATTGCACCGCCGGCGGCCGACGCGGCCTGCTTCAGGTGGGAACCGGCTTCACCCAGGTGTTCCTTCAGGTTCTCGGTATTGGTGGGGCTCATCGAATCACTCCTGTTGCGATGGGGGAACGGGTGTCGGCGGTGCCGACCTGGACTGACAGCAATAGCATTGCCGGGGTATAGGGGGTGTTACGGCAGGGCGATCAGCGCATCACGAGCTGGCCCTGCTGCTGGCCATTGTTGCGCAGCACGCGTATCACCAGGGTCGGCGGGCGCTGCTGGAAGTTGGCGCGCCAGCTGGCCAGGTCGGCGAATTCGCCCACCGTGGCATCGGTGATGATGTCGCCCTGCTGCAGGCCGTTGCTGGCCGCGCGGCTGCCGCGCTTGACCTCGCTGACCAGCACGCCGCCGACACCGGACTGGCGCAATGACTCGGGCAGGTCGACGAAGGTGGCCCCGGTCAGGCGCGGGTCCAGGCTCTCGCCGGTGACCGCGCGCGCCTGTTCCTTCAACGTTGCCTTGATCTGCAGCGGCTTGCCCTCGCGGCGCACGTCCAGCGTCAATGCGCTGCCGACCGCGGCCAGGCCTTCCACGTTGTGCAGGGCTTCGGCGCTGTCTACACGTTGGCCGTTGGCCGAGACCACCACGTCGCCCGGCTTCAGCCCGGCTGCGGCGGCGGCCGAACCGGCCAGCACGCGCGTGATCAGTGCGCCACGGGTTTCGCCCAGGCCCAGGCCCTGCGCGATCTGCGCGGTCAGGTTCTGGCTTTCCACGCCCAGCGTGCCGCGCACCACCACACCGTGCTTGACCAGCTGGTCGACCACGCTGCGTGCCAGGTTGGAGGGAATCGCCAGGCCCAGGCCGATGTTGCCGGCCATGCTGCCCTGCGGGTTGAAGCTGGCGGTATTGATGCCGACCAGCTGGCCCTGCAGATCGACCAGTGCGCCACCCGAGTTGCCCGGGTTGATCGACGCATCGGTCTGGATGAAGTTCTGGTAGCCCAGCCCGCGGATACCGCTGCGGCCCACCGCCGAGACGATGCCCGAGGTGACCGTCTGGCTGAAGCCGAACGGATTGCCGATGGCCACCACGAAGTCGCCCACGCGCAGCTGGTCGCTGTTGCCGAGCTTGATGTCGGTCAGGTTCTGCGCCGGAATGCGGATCAGCGCGATGTCGGTATCGCGGTCCGAACCGAGGAATTCGGCCTTGACCGTGCGCCCGTCGGCCAGTGTCACCTGTACGTCATCGGCGTTGTCGATGACATGGTGGTTGGTCAGTACCAGGCCCTCCTTGGCGTCGATGATCACGCCCGAGCCCAGCGATTCGTTGATGCGTTCCTGCGGGATGTCCGGGAACAGGCGGCGGAAGAACGGGTCGTTGAAGAAGGGGTTGCGCACGCGCACCACCTGCTTGGTGTTGACGCTGACCACTGCCGGCATGGCCTTCTCCAGCATCGGTGCCAGCGACGGCACCGCCTGTCCGGTTACCGAGGCGGGCAATGCCGCCGTGGTCGGCAGCACCGCTGGCAGCGGCGCGGCATCGGCACGGTTGTCCAGGTGGGCATTGATGCCGGTGGCAACGAAGCCACCGAAGGCGGCGGCGATTGCGAGCGTGAGCAGGGTGGGAAGCGGTCGCATGGGAGTCGGTTCGCTGGCGTGGGTGGGGGCGGTTCGGCCCTACGGTAAAACAAGCTGAATGAGTGTGTCGCGATCTGGATAAATGCGCCATGAAAACCGGCGCCCGGAACGTGGGTCGGCATCGCCATCTGTGGGGCGGTACCGACAGCATAGGGCGTGCTTCTCAACGTGCCGACGTCTGCCGAAGCGCATGTGGATACAGGCCGATACTTGCGCAGTTCTGCGCATCCTGGTGCCGCGATGCGCCATATCGCACGCCTTTCGCTGTATTCGGACTGGTGCACGCAGGCAGCACCTGCCGCTACCCGGATCGTGCGGCGCAGCACTGAAAAAAAGGGGTTTCCTGTCAACCCACTGTGCTCGCGAGGGCGCCCGGCTACACCATTGCCGTCGCATCAGATGCGATTGCGCGCGCGCGCCCCGTTCCACGATCGTCAATGTCGGTATAGCATCGCCCCGTTTTGATACTTAAGGCCCCCAGGAGGGCAACATGAGCAACGGTAATGGTGTGTCGGTCGTGACCGACGCCGTCGAGAACGTCAAAGAAACCGCCACCAACGTTGGCGAGACCATCGCCCACGCTGCCGAAGACGCAGTGAAGTCGGTCAAGAAGACCGTCAAGCGCGCCACCAAGGCTGCCGGTACCCGCGTTGCCAAGGCCAAGAAGGCCGTGGCCAAGGTCGAGAAGACCGTTGCCAAGAAGGCCGAGAAGGCTGCCAAGTCGGTCGGCAAGACTGTTGCCAACGCCAAGAAGAAGCTGGAAGCCGCCAAGAAGAACGCCAAGGCCGAAGCCGCTGCCCTGAAGAAGGAAGTGGCCAAGAAGAAGGCAGCTGCAGGCAAGGCTATGACCAAGAAGGCCGCTGCTGCCAAGAAGACCACCAAGGCCGCCACCAAGGCTGCCGGCAAGAAGGTCGCCACCGTGAAGAAGGCCGCCACCAAGAAGGCTGCCGTCGCGAAGAAGACCGTTGCCAAGAAGACCGCGGCCGCCAAGAAGGTTGTCGGCAAGAAGGTCGCTACCGCCAAGAAGGCCGTGGCCAAGAAGACCGTCGCCGCCAAGAAGGTCGCTGGCAAGAAGGCCGTGGCTGCGAAGAAGGTTGTCGGCAAGAAGGTTGCCGCCACCAAGAAGGTCGCCACCAGGAAGACCGCTGCCGCCAAGAAGGTTGTGGGCAAGAAGGCTGCTGTCGCCAAGAAGGCCGTCGGCAAGAAGACCGCCGCTGCCAAGAAGGTTGTCGGCAAGAAGACCGCCGTTGCCAAGAAGGCAGTTGGCAAGAAGGTTGCCGTCACCCGCAAGACGGTCGCCAAGAAGGCTGCGCCGCTGAAGAAGGTCGCCGCCAAGAAGGCTCCGGCCAGGAAGGCCGTGCGCAAGGTCGCCAAGCGCAAGTAATCGCGCCGTGACCGAAGGCCCTGCCACCCCCGGGGTGGTGGGGCCTTTCGCGTTTCTGGGACGCGGTCTGGGGCAAGATGCAGGTTGTTCCCGCCGGAGCCCCGGGCATGCGTGGTATCGACTTCAGTTCCTGGCAGGGCGTGCTGTCCACCTTGGTCGGCCTGGTCCTGATCACCCTGCTGGGCGTGGGCATCCGCCTGCTGGTGATGCAGACCCTGCAACAGCGCCGCGAGCGCGAGAACCGGCAGATCAACGAACGGCTGCGCACGCTGATGGCGGCCTACAAGACCCTGGGCGGTTCGTTCACCGGCGAACTGGGTGTGGATCCCAGCCATCGCCGTGACCTGCGCCAGCGCGAGGATGCCGAGGGCATCGCCGAGCCCCGTTCGGATCGCGCGCGCCGCATCCGTGATGCCGTTGAAGCGGCGTTGTCGGACATCCTGCTGCTGGGCACCGACGAACAGGTGCGGCTGGCCGCGCGTGCCGCCAATGAACTGGCACAGGGGCGGCCGGTACATACCCACGAACTGGTGGTCTCGCTGCGCGACTTCGTGCGCGAAGCGCTGGATCTGGCGCCGATTCCGGCCGACCTGCAGATACCGCCGCAGGGGCCGACCCGGCCGGGTGGCGCCAGTGGCGGCGGCAAGGGCCGCAACGAGGGCGATGCCAAGGGCGGTCGTGCGGGTGGAGGAGGTGGCGGTGGCGGAATGGGCGCTGGCATGGGGGGTGTCGGCCTCGGCGCCAGCGCCGCTCTGGGCGCCGGCCATGCGTCTGCCAGCGATGAAACGGACGCGCGCTGAGCACGTCCGCCCGGTTCAGCGCGTCAGCTCGTAGAGCGGCACGAAGCCGCCGTAGATCATCCGCGCGCCGTCGAACGGCATCGGATTCTTCGCAGGATCAAACCGCGGGTCTTCCATCATCTTCTTCATGCCGGCGTCGCGGGTCGGCTTGTCCGGCCATTCGATCCAGGAAAACACCACCGTCTCGTCCGGGGTGGCTTTCACTGCGCCGAAGAAGTCGGTGGTCTTGCCGTGCGGCACGTCATCGCCCCAGCACTCGACCACGCGCAGCGCGCCGTATTCGATGAAAACGGGATCTCCTGTGCGTGCGTGGGCGAGGAACTTCTCCTTGTTGGCGGTGGGCACCGCCAGGACGAAACCATCGATGTAGCTCATTGCCTGCCTCCGGATGGACCGTGCCGCATGCACGGCCTTCAAGTACCCGACGAACCAGGGCGTCGTGGATCGACACCCTGTGTGCGCCTGTTCAGCCCGGGCCACCGGGCAGCGGCGCCAGCACCGTATCCGGTGGCTGCTGGCCGGCCAGGTGGCGCACGAAGTAGTCCCACATGCGGTGCGTGTAGGTGGCGTCGTTGCGGAACAGTTCGTGGTCCTGCCGGGCCAGGTACAGCAGGTCGTAGCTGCGCTGGGCCTTGTTCAGGGCGGCGGCCAGCTGCAGGGTCAGCGCCGGTGGCGCGTTCTCGTCCAGTTCGCCATAGACCAGCAGCAGATGCCCGCGCAGGTTGCCGGCCAGTGCCGCATTGTCGAGCCCGGCAAAGGGCGCCGGCACGCCTTCGGCAGTGGGCGTGGCCGGCAGCACCCCACCGAACAGCCGGTCCATGCCGTGCAGGGCGCCGCCGTACATACCCTGGAAATTGTGGCTGCCAGCCGAGGCCACGCCCACCTTGTAGAACGTGGGATAGCGCAGCAGGGCGCGCGCTGCACTATAGCCGCCGAACGAATGCCCGTAGATGCCGACCCGCTCCAGGTCGATGCCCGGGTAGCGTTCGCCCAGCTGGCGCAGCGCAGCCACATGGTCATCCAGCTGCACATCGGCGGCGCGCAGGAAGCTGCTGTCATGGAACGCCTTGTTGCGGCCACCGGTGCCGCGCGCATCGATGCTGACCACCATGAAGCCGAGTTCGGCCAGGCTGGCGCGGGATACCGGATTCAGGGCAGACACCGCCTCGGCGTAGGTCACCGGCGCATTGCTGATGAAGGAACCACCGTACATCGCGTCGATCACCGGGAAGCTGCCATCATCGCGATAGTCGCGGGGCAGGTAGACGGTGGCGAAGATCGGCGTGCGTCCATCGGCGGCCAGCAGCCGTTCGCGCCGTGGTGCGCGCCAGCCGGCAGCAACGATCGCGCTGTCATCGGCTGTTTCCAGCACCATCACTTCACGTCCGTCATCGCTGGCCCGCAGCACGGTGCGTGGTGGCTGGTCGAGACGGGAAACGGTATCCACCAGATACCCACCGCCAGGCGACAGCGCCTGGGGAGCGCGCCCCCCGAACAGCGCGCCGGTACCGGCATCGGCCATGTGGTCGTTGCCATCGGCGGCCAGGCGCTGGATCGGACCGCCCTGCAGCGATACCCGGTACAGGCCGCGCACGTAGGGGTCGCCACCGTCGACGCCACCGGCGCTGAAGTACGCCCAGCCACCCGCAGCGTCCACACCCAGCAGGTCGCGCACCACCCATTTGCCGCGGGTGAGCTGGCGCAGCACCTTGCCATCGGACAGGCGCACCCGGTACAGATGGCCCCAGCCATCGCGCTGCGAGAACCACACGGCGGTGTCCTGCCCGGGCAGGATGGCCACCGCTGGCCGGTTGTAGGAATACACGTTGAGCTGGAGGCGAGTGTCGCTGGCTTCTTCCACAACCGTGCGCAATGCACCGCTGTTGGCATCGATCTCCACCAGGCGCAGCCTGCGCGGCGTGCCGAAGTGCGCGATCACGGCATACAACCGATCGCCGTCCCAACCCAGGATGCCGGCCTCACTGAGCGTGTTCCAGCCCTCGGGCAGCGCGATGTCATGCTGCC
This sequence comes from Stenotrophomonas sp. NY11291, assembly GCF_023277365.1. Taxonomy (NCBI): domain Bacteria; kingdom Pseudomonadati; phylum Pseudomonadota; class Gammaproteobacteria; order Lysobacterales; family Lysobacteraceae; genus Stenotrophomonas; species Stenotrophomonas sp. NY11291. Next base: position 341,391 of record NZ_CP096975.1, read on the forward strand.
TGCCGCTGGGGATATCGATCACATACAGGCTGTCGCATACCTGCTGTGCATCGCCCAGTACCCCCAGCTTCACGGTATGCACGCGCGGCCGCGCGCTGTGGGTCGGGCTGCTTTCCAGATAGGGATAGTCCTGCAGCGCGCGCTCGTCGTAGCGGATGCCGGCTGCGTAACGGCCATCGGGTGACCAGCTCACCGCAAACGGTCGTGCCGGCATCCGGCCCAGACGGCGTGGAATGCCGCGCAGGGTGAAGTCCGGCAGTACGCCATAGCCATGCCCAGCTTCACCGCCCTGGGTCAGTCGCTGCGGCGCCGCTCCAGAGCGCTGCAGCCACAGGTTGTGGTCGCGTACCTGCAGCCAGGCATCACCGCCGGGCGACGGCAGTGCATCAGCCGGCGGCAACGCCTGTTGTGCGGCCGTGCACTGCAGGCGTGGCCATTGGCAGTTGATCTCCGCCTCGCCGTTGAACTGCAGGCGCAGGCCATCATCCAGTACCTGCACGTTGTTCAAGCGCAGGCGTGGCCCGCTGGCACCCAGAGGTGCAACTGCGGCGTCCAGCGCATCGGGTTCGAACAGGATCTGGCGCGTAGCCTGGATTGGATCGACCAGTATCGCCTGGCGCCGGCCCTGTGTGTCTTCGCGTTCGTACCAGAAGCGCCCATCGGCCAGCCACTGGGGCAGGACCGATGCATTGCGCAGCGCACCGCGCAGATGACTGTCATGCACGCGTTCGGCGCGCTGGTAGTCAGCCGCCTGCAGCGCGTGCGCAGCATGGATCGGAAACAGGGAAGCGCAGGCCAGGAGGGCGGCGCGAACAGGCATCAGCAGCGGATCGGAAACGTGCAAGGCAACCTCCTGTTGCAGTCGGTGACGAACCACAAATGCACGCGCGCCGCGCGCGTATGCCAGAGACAGCCTGAATCAAGCCAAAAAATTCAGCAATGCGAAGAACGCTGTTTTCAGGGAGCGTTGTGGCGAATAACGGAGAATTTAAATTCCCGATGCGATGGCGCCCTGGCGCTGCTGCACACCATAAGAAAGTAAAAGGTGTACCCCCATGAAGAATTCGCTGATTGCTCTGGCCCTGGCCGCTGCCCTGCCGTTCACCGCCTCGGCTGCTGAGAACCTGTCGTACAACTACGCCGAAGCCGACTACGCCAAGACCGATATCGACGCGTTCAAGGCCGACGGCTGGGGCGTGAAGGGTTCGTACGGCTTCCTGCCGAACTTCCACGCTTTCGGTGAGTACAGCCGCCAGGAAATCGACCACACCAACATCAAGCTGGACCAGTGGAAGATCGGCGCCGGCTACAACGTTGAAATCGCCCCGACCACCGACTTCGTTGCCCGCGTTGCTTACCAGAAGCGCGACCAGAAGCACGGCCTGGACTTCAACGGCTACAGCGCTGAAGCGGGTATCCGCACCGCCTTCGGTGCCCACGCCGAAGTCTACGGCATGGTCGGCTACGAAGATTTCTCGAAGAAGCACGGCATCAATCCGGAAGGCCAGTGGTACGGTCGCCTGGGTGGCCAGGTCAAGCTGAACCAGAACTGGGGCATCAATGGCGAGCTGAAGATGAACCGCGACGGCGACAAGGAATACACCGTCGGCCCGCGTTTCAGCTGGTAATAGCTACCTCGGCGCGCCTGCGCGCTGACGATGCCTCGACAGGCCCGGCTTATGCCGGGCCTGTTGCGTTTTGACGACCCGAAACCGCAGCTGAGCATATTCCGGGGCCACTGCTGCGTTGCAATAAATTGGATTCCGCTGCTCCCGGCGCGGGCCTACGGTGGGCACTTCGTACCGTCGGATCCATGTGATGCCGCCTGCCGTTCCCGCTCTGCCCCTCGATCGGCCCCTCGATCGGCCCCGCCGCCTGGCAATGCTGGCGCCGCATCCCGTGCTGCGCCTGGGGGTGGAGGTGGTGCTTTGCCAGCACGGTGGCGTGCAGGTCTGTGGCAGCTTCACCCGCGAAGGTGATCTGCTCGATCTGCTGCAGCGCCAGCCGGATGGCATCGACCTGTTGCTGATCGACCTGCTGGCGCCGTGCGGACCCGAACAGGGCCTGGCCCTGTTGCGGCTGTTGTCGCGGCGCTGGCCGCTGCTGCCGGTGCTGGTGCTGTCTGCGCACTGCAATGCCAGCACGGTGACCATGGCGATGCAGGCCGGCGCGCGCGGCTTTCTGTCCAAGGGAACCACGCCGGAGATGCTGCGGCGCGCAGTTGACGTACTGGCGCGTGGCGGCCGCTTCGTGCCCCCGGAGTTGCGCACGCAGTTGAGCCGATCGCGCATGCGGCGCACACCGGCGCCGGTGCTCACGCCCTTGAGCCGACGCGAGCGCGAGGTGCTCCGGCTGGTCCTGCAGGGCTGCACCACCGGGGAGGTGGCGCGGCGCTTCGGGCGCACGGCCAGTACGGTCAGCACGCAGAAGCGGACCGCCTACGAGAAGCTGGGCATCCACAGCGATGGTGAGCTGTTCCGCATCCGGCACCTGCTCGAATGCGGATGAGCGGGCTTACTCGCCCTGGTACTGTTTCTCTTCCACCAGCGCCGAACCGGCCACGCGGTTGATCTCGTTCTTCACCTGCACGCGCTCGCCATTGGTGCCATAGACACCGCGTGCCAGCTGGATGAAGGCATCGTCGAACACCTGGGCCGCTTCCTTGTCGCGCAGCTGGTCCTGGATGTCCCACATGCGCTCGTTGATCGCCTTCAGCTGCTGCTTCAACGCGGCCAGCGCCGGCTGTGCCTGCAGCTGCTGCTGCAGCAACGGCAGCAGGCCGTCCAGCTCGGTGCGCACGTTGCTCAGCTTGGCTGCATCGTCGATGCGCTCGGCCTTGATCTCGAGAATGGTGATCTTGTCGATCAGCTCGCCGATCGATACCGGGGTCAGGATGGCGTCCACGCGGTTGGTTCCTGGAAACAGGGCGCCATGATACCGCGCTGCTGGCATGTGGCCCCGATCCACGGGATTTACGCCGAATTTGCGCCACGGGCCCGGCAGCACCCTCGATCCGTTACGGCCACCGCCTCGACACTGCGTTCCCGGCGGCGTGACCGCCTTCGACGAGGAACACAGTGCAGTGAACAGCAAGGGGATGATGGCGGCGGTGGTGGCCGCCCTGGCAGGGCTGCTCGGGATCGGCAGCGCGCAGGCACAGGTACAGGTCAGTGGCAGTGCGGCGTTGACCAGTGACTACGTGTGGCGTGGCAGCTCGCAGAGCGACGGCGACCCGGCGGTGCAGGCGGGCGCGAAGGTTTCGATCCCATCGGGTTGGTACGCCAGCGTGTGGGGCTCCAACGTTTCGTTCAAGCCGGACAACGGCGCGCGCAGCGAGTTCGACCTGGTGGCGGGCTGGTCCGGTGCGCTGGCCCCGGACTGGACGCTGGATGCCAACCTGACCCGCTATATGTACCCGGGCACCGGCCGCGCGCTGGACTGGACCGAACTCAATACCACCGTGACCTGGAAGCAGCGCGCCTGGTTGCAGGTCGCCCATTCCAGCGATGCATTGGCCGGCGGCCATCGCGGCACCTATGCCCAGTTGGGCGTGCGGGTACCGCTGCACGAGCGGTTCCGCCTGGAGGCGGCGGTGGGCCAGTATTGGCTGGCCACCGCGCAGGGTCCGGATTACCTGCATGGCCAGCTCAGTGCCATCGCCTCGCTGACCCAGGCATGGGAGCTGCGTGCCACCGTGCATGACACTGACAGCGCGGCCAAGCGCCTGTTCCCGGGCAATGCCGGGGGGCGTTGGGAGCTGGCGCTGCAGGGCAGCTTCTAGTTCGACGACACCGCCTGGCGCGCACGCAGCGCGCCGGGCAGCCACAGCAGCAGGGCCAGCACGGCCACCGTGGCACCGGCCACGCAGACGCCGGTCCAGCCGAAGCGCTGGTAGACCTGCGCCGACAACAGCGAACCCAGCGAACCGCCGATGAAGTAGCCGGTCATGTAGCCTGCATTGAGGCGGTTGCGTGCGGCTGGTTGCAGCGCATAGATCAGGTTCTGGTTGCTGACGTGCAGCAGCTGCGCGGCCAGGTCCAGCACCACTACGCCGACCAGCAGCGCCAGCAGCGAGTGTGCCGACAGCCCCAGCGGCAGCCACGAGAGCAGCAACAGCGCCAGCGCGATGGCGGTGGCGCGGCCGGTCTGCCCGCGGTCGGACATGCGGCCGGCCAGGCCAGCCGCCAGCGTGCCGGCGGCGCCGACCAGTCCGAACAGGCCGATGGTGGCGTCGCTGTAGGCGTAGGGCGGTTGTGCCAGCAGGAACGCCAGTGGCGTCCAGAAGATCGCGAACATGGCGAAGCTGCAGGCGCCAAGCAGCGTGCGCTGGCGCAGCACGGGTTCCTGTACGAACAGCACACCGATCGAGCGCAGCAACGCGAAGTAGCCAAGGCCGGCGCTGTGGTGGAAGCGCGGCAGGCCGCGCTGCAGTGCCAGCGCGGTCAGTACCAGGGTGCCGGCGGCGATCGCGTACACCAGACGCCAGTCGCCCAGGCTGGAAAGCAGGCCGGCCACGGTACGTGCCAGCAGGATGCCCAGCAGCAGGCCACTCATCAACGTGCCGACCACGCGACCGCGATGTTCCGGCGCGGCCAGCGTAGCGGCGAACGGCACCAGCACCTGGGCCACCACCGAGAACAGGCCGGTGATCGCGGTGCCCACCAGCAGCCAGGCCAGCGACGGCGCACAGGCACTGATCACCAACCCGCCCGCCGACAGCAGGCTCATTACCACGATCAGGCGACGGCGTTCGAACAGGTCTCCCAGCGGCACCAGCAGGATCAGTCCGGCGGCATAGCTCAGCTGTGCGGCAGTGACCACCATGCCAACCTGGCCGAACGGCACACCGAAGGCATCGGCAATGGTGTGCAGCAGCGGCTGCGCATAGTAGTTGCTGGCCACGGCCACGCCGGTAGCCACTGACATCAGCAGCACCTGCCAGCGGTGCAGAGGGGGGAGGGACGGACTCACGCGGTATTCCACAAAGCGGGGTGCACAGTGTCCGCCTGCTGCGGCCATGATGGAAATGAATCATCATCATCCATGCCATCTGGAAACGAGATAGTTGGATGAATCTCAAGCAGCTCGAGTTTGCCGTCGCCCTGGCCGAAGAGGGCAATTTCACCCGCGCCGCCGAACGCTGCCATGTGGTGCAGTCCGCGTTGAGCCACCAGATTGCCTACCTGGAGCAGGAACTGGGCACGCCCCTGTTCGAGCGCCTGCCGCGACAGGTGCGGGCGACGGCAGCGGGTGAGGCGCTGCTGGTGCACGCACGCCAGGTGCTGGTCAGCCTGCGCCACCTGCGCGCCGACGTGGCCGCGGTCAGTGGCGAGGTGCGTGGTCTGCTGGCGATCGGGCAGATCTCCTCGCTGACCGGCATCGATGTGGTGGCGATGCTGGCTGCCTTCCAGCAGGCGCATCCGCAGGTGGAGTTCCAGCTGCGGGTCGACAAGAGCGAGGACCTGATCGCGCAGGTGCAGTCGCGCGACCTGGATGTGGCGCTGGTCGGGTTGTCACCCTCGGCCGGCCTGGACGGGGTCTGCCACCAGATGCTGCAGGAAGAAGACCTGGTGGCGGTGCTGGCGCCGTCGCACCGCCTGGCCCGGCGCAAGCGGCTGCCATTGACCGAACTGCAGGACGAGGCGCTGGTCGACTTCCCGCGCGGCACCGGTGCGCGGCGGCAGACCGACGATGCGTTCGCTGCCGCCGACCTGCCGCACACGGTGCGCTTCGAGGTCAATCTGATGGAGCTGGTCGAGCGCTTCGTCCGCCATGGGCTGGCGGTCGGCATCGTGCCGGCATTGATCGCCGAAGGCTTTGAAGGCGTGGTGCGGATTCCGCTGCAGCCGACCCCGACCCGCCGCGTGCACCTGGTCTGGCAGCGGCTGCCGACACCGGCGGCGCGGGCGTTCGTCGAGGCCGTGCTCAGCCGCGCAGGCGCAGGCTCAGGCCCTTGAGGAAGTTGCGCAGCATCTGGTCCAGGCAACGGCGGTAATTGGTGTGGCCGGGCTGGCGGAACAGCGCGCCCACTTCCGACTTGGACACGTTGAAACCGGCGCTGGCGAAGATCTCCATCAGATCGACGTCGCGCAGCTGGAACGCCACGCGCAGCTTCTTCAGCACCAGGTTGTTGTCGATGCGGGTTTCCACCGCGCGCTGCGGCTGGCTCTCGTCGCGACCGCGCAGGTGCACGATCAGTCCGTCGAGGAAGTGGGCCAGCGCGCTGTCGCTCATCGCCTCGAAACCGGCTTCGTCCTCGCGGCGCAGCCAGGCCTTCACCTGCTCGGGATCCACGGCGAAGGCCGGGTCGGCCATCTGGCACAAGGTCACCACGTGGTGGTCGCCCAGATCCAGGGAGTAGCGCACGCTGCGCAGGACATCGTTGTTGATCATGGCCCAATTGTACCGGTCACCCCGGCAGGAGGGGCCGGATCCGGCCGATCAGGCAACGCAACCCCCCGCCGACGGTGCCAGAATGGGGGTCTGGTTTTTCCCCCTGGAGTTGCCTGATGACCCGCACTGTCCTGATTACCGGCGCCACGTCCGGCTTCGGCGCCGCCGCCGTCCACCGCTTCGCCCAGGCGGGCTGGAAGGTGATCGCCACCGGCCGCCGCGGAGAACGCCTGCAGCCGCTGGTCGAGCGCTACGGCAAGGACGTGGTGCACGCGGCTGCCTTCGACATCCGCGATCCGGTGGCGATGGAAGCCGCGTTGCTGGCACTGCCGCCGGCCTTCGGCGAGATCGATCTGCTGGTCAACAATGCCGGCTTGGCGCAGGGCACCGCGCCGGCACAGAGCGCCAAGCTGTCGGACTGGACCACGATGATCGACACCAACATCACCGCGCTGGTGACCCTGACCCACCGCCTGCTGCCGCAGCTGGTGGAGCGCAAGGGCGCGATCATCAACATTTCCTCGGTGGCCGGCGTCTACCCGTACCCCGGCGGCAACGCCTACGGTGGCACCAAGGCCTTCGTCAGCCAGTTCTCGCTGGGACTGCGTTCGGACCTGCATGGCACCGGCGTGCGCGTGACCACGATCGAGCCGGGCATGGCCGAAACCGAGTTCACGGTGGTGCGTACCCATGGCGACCAGGCAGCGTCGGACAAGCTCTATACCGGCGCCAACCCGATGACCGCTGAAGACATCGCCGAACAGATCTTCTGGGTGGCCAGCCTGCCGCCGCACCTGAACATCAATCGCCTTGAACTGATGCCGGTCAGCCAGTCCTTCGCCGGTTTCCAGGTCGCCCGCGAAGGCTGACCTGCGTCGCGGGTCCTGTAGAGCCGAGCCTATGCTCGGCTTCGTCTGGATTCAGCCGAGCATGGCTCGACTCCACAGAAACAAAAAAAGCCGGGCAATGCCCGGCTTTTTCGTTCACGGCGGCAGGCTTACTGCGCCTTGATCGCCATCGCCTGCAGGCCGGTGCCATCCAGCTTCTGCTTGGCTTCGGACAACTCGCCGGCACTGCCATACGGCCCCATGCGCACGCGGTACACGGTCTTGCCGTTGATCTGCGCCGATTCCACGCGTGCCGCCAGGCCCATCATCGCCAGCTTGGCCTTGGTCGCTTCGGCATCGCCGGAGGCACCGAACGCACCCGCCTGCAGGATGTAGCGGGCGTTGTCGGCGGCGGCCGGTGCAGCAGCGGCCGGGGTACTGGCCGCGGTCGGCGGGGTTTCCGCGCGCGCTGCCGGAGTGGCGGCGGCGGCGCTGGTCGACGCCGTCGGCGTGCTGGCCGGAGGCGTTGCCGCAGCCGGGCGTTCGCTCAGCGGTGCCGGCAGCGGACGGCTGGTGGCGGTTACCGGTGCGGTGCTGGCCACGCTGGCGGTTGCTGTCGGTGCCGGTGCAGCGGCGGCGGCCGGAACCGGCTTGCCTTCCAAAGCCGCCTGCGCGCGCTGCGCTTCGGCCTTGGCCCGGCGCTGGTCTTCGGCACGCGCGCTGGCGGCCAGTTCGGCGTCGGACATTTCAACTTCCTTGCCCGGCAGCAGGGTGTAGAAGTCGTACTGGGTGGCGGCCGGCTTCTCCGGTTCCGCCGGCTTCGGCGTGGCCGGCTGCGCGGCCGGCTGGGCGCCAACATCGCTGTCGGCATCCGCGACCGGGGCCGGCTGCGCGTTCGGGTTCGGCTGCGGACCGGCGCGAAGGAAGCCATCGCCTTCGCCCTTGAACAGGTTCGGCGCCGCCAGGAACACCACGGCTGCAATCGCCACGCCAGCGACCAGCCACACCCATCCGGGTGTTCCCTGGCTGCTGCTGTTGCGTCGTGCCTGGTTTTTGCCGCGTCGTGCTGCCATGTGTACTGCGTCTCCTGATGCTTACATTTTTTCCGGGGCGCTGACGCCCAGGAGTTCGAGGCCGTTGGCCAGCACCTGGCGCGCGGCGCAGGCCAGGCTCAGCTTGGCGTTGCGGTCGGCGGCGTCATCCACCAGCACCGGCGTCCCGTGATACCACGTGTGGAACGCGTGCGCCAATTCACGCAGGTACTGCGCCACCAGATGCGGTTCCAGCGCCACGCCGGCCGCCTCCACCACTTCCGGGTACCGCGAGATCTCGTTCATCAGCAGCAGCGAAGCGTCGTCGGCCAGGCGGCCGAGGTTGGCCAGGCCGTTGCCCTGTTCGTACACCAGGCCCTTCTCCTGCGCCTGGCGCAGCAGGCTGCAGACGCGGGCGTGCGCGTACTGCACGTAGAACACCGGGTTGTCGTTGCTCTGCTGGCGGGCCAGGTCGATGTCGAAGGTCAGCTGCGAATCGGGCTTGCGCGCGATCAGGAACCAGCGGGTGGCATCACGGCCGGCTTCCTCGATCAGGTCGCGCAGGGTGAAGTAGCTGCCGGCACGCTTGGACAGCTTCACTTCCTCGCCGCCGCGCATGACGGTGACCATCTGGTGCAGCACGTATTCCGGCCAGCCCTGCGGAATGCCCACTTCCATCGCCTGCAGGCCGGCGCGCACGCGCGCCAGCGAGCCGTGGTGGTCGGCACCCAGTTCGGTGATCGCGCGCTCGTAGCCGCGCTGCCACTTGGACAGGTGGTAGGCCACGTCCGGCACGAAGTAGGTGAAGGTGCCGTCGGACTTGCGCATCACGCGGTCCTTGTCGTCACCGAAGTCGGTGCTGCGCAGCCACAGCGCGCCACCTTCTTCATAGGTATGGCCCGACGCCTGCAGCTTGGCCACCGCTTCGGCTACCTTGCCGTCGGCGTACAGCGAGCTTTCCAGGAAATAGATGTCGAAGTCGACGCCGAACGCGGCCAGGTCCAGGTTCTGCTCGTTGCGCAGGTAGGCCACCGCAAACCGGCGGATCGCCTGCATGTCGTCCGGGTCCTTGGCGCCGACCACGGTGCTGCCTTCCAGGTCGACGCTGGCGCCGGCCATGTAGGCGCGGGCGACGTCGGCGATGTATTCGCCGCGGTAGCCACCTTCCGGCCAGCCGTCCTGGTCCGGCGCGATGCCCTTGATCCGCGCCTGGGTGGACAGCGCCAGGTTCTCGATCTGCACGCCGGCGTCGTTGTAGTAGAACTCACGCTTGGCGTTCCAGCCGTTGGCGTCGAGCACACGTGCCACGCAGTCGCCGATCGCCGCCGCGCGGCCATGGCCGACATGCAGCGGGCCGGTCGGGTTGGCCGACACGTACTCCACGCCCACCGTGCGGCCATTGCCGGACAGATTGCGGCCGTAGTCGTGGGCTTCCTTGATGACCGAGGCGGCTTCGCGCTGGTACGCGGCCGGGGCCAGGTGGAAGTTGATGAAGCCGGGGCCGGCGATCTCGACCTTGCTGACGTCCTCGCTGTGCGGCAGCGCCTCGACCAATGCCTGTGCCAGTGCGCGCGGATTGCTGCGCGCGGCCTTGGCCAGCAGCATCGCGGCGTTGGTGGCGAAGTCGCCGTGGTCGCGGGTCTTCGGGCGCTCGACCACGAAGTCCGGCGGCAGGGAGTCGGCGGGCAGGGTGCCATTGGCGCGCAAGGCTTCGATGCCTTGGCTGATCAGGGCGCGGAGGAGATTTTTCACGAGGCCTGCTGTGAGAATGAGCGGCGGAATCGCCCATTTTAGCGCAGATACCCGAGCCCACGCTGACCAGAACATGCCTGTGGGGGCGGCCGATGGCGCCTGAAGGGGCCGTGCTCAGCCGAACAGGCGCGGCTGGGGCGCGGACAGAAGGCCCCGTTCAGCAAATGAAACGGGACGGCCCTCGCCCACCACGAAGTGGTCCAGCAGGCGCACGTCCACCATCGCCAGCGCCTGCTGCAGTTCTTCGGTGATGCGGGTATCGGCGCTGGAGGGTTCCGGGTCGCCGGAAGGGTGGTTGTGGCTGAGGATCACCGCCGCCGCGTTGTGCAGCAGGGCGCGCCGCACCACTTCGCGGGGGTAGACCGGTGCGGCGTTGATGGTGCCGTGGAACAGTTCCTCGCAGGCGATCAGGCGGTGGCGATTGTCCAGGAACAGGGCCATGAAGATCTCCCGTGCCTGCCCCCGCAGGCGGTGCTGCAGATAGCGTCCGACCGCGGCCGGGTTGTTGCCGACCGCTTCGCCGTGTTCCAGCTCGGCGGCCAGGTAGCGGTGGGCCAGTTCCAGCCCAGCAACCAGGGTACAGCTGCGCGCCGGACCCAGCCCGGGCAGGCGCGCCAGCTCCCGTGCGGGGCGATCGAGCAGCACCCGTAACGGGCCATGCGCCTGCAGCAGGTCGCGCGCGGTCTGCACGGCATCGCGGCCACCGAACCCGGAGCCGAGAAACAGGGCCAGCAGCTCGGCGTCGGAAAGTGCCGTGGGCCCGCGCGCGATCAGCTTCTCGCGGGGGCGTTCCTGTTCGGGCCAGTCGTGGATGGGCATGCCTGCATCATCGCCAGCTTCGGCGGCATCTCCCATCGGGGCTTGCCGCGGGCCCGGGTCGGTCGATGCCTCAGTCGCGCCGGGTCTGCAGGTAGTCGAACAGTTCCTGGTTGTTCTGCAGGCCCAGCTTGCGCTTGGCTTCGGCCTTCTGCCGGCTGATGGTCTTCGGGCTGCGCCCACAGCGCTCGGCGACCTGGTTCACGTTGAGACCGGCCGCCAGCAGCTCCAGCACTTCCTGCTCGCGTGCCGACAGCGGCGCCGGCTCGCGCGGAAACAGCAGGTCGCGTGCCTGCAGGTGGTGGCGCAGCTGCTGGGAGACGAATACCTGCCCCGCCATCGCGGCGTTCAGCGCCTGGGGCAGTTCGGCGAAATCGGCGCACTTGTCGACCAGGCCACTGATGCCCTCCCGCAGCAGTCCGTCCAGCAGGCCGGGATGACGGGCGCCGGTCAGCACCACCACCGGCAGGCCAGGGCGGCGCATGCGCAGCGCGTCGATCAGCTCCGGACCGTCCGGGCCGGCACCCGGCATCGAGAGGTCGGTCAGCACCGCATCGCAGTCGTGCTGGTCCACCAGCTCCAGCAGCTGGGCGCCGTCACGCGCACTGCCGACGATGTCCATCAGGTGGGTCTGCAGCACGACACGGATGCCATGCAGGACCACGGGATGGTCGTCGGCGATGATGATGCGTGGATGCACGAGGCTCCTCGAAGGTCGAACAGGCCACGGCGGGCGGCAGCCAATGCCTGATTCTGCAAAAGCACAGAGACGTAGGGGTATAGGAAAGGTCCGAAACTGTTACCGGGTGAATCCCGGGTCAACGCAGGCGGATTCCATCTGCTGATAGCCGCCCGCTATGTGCGCCCTGCACCGGGACATTACCGACCATCGGGTAAGCTAGCGCCCTCGTTTGCACAGGAATTCCAGGTGGCTGACTCCCCCAACGCTTCCCCCGCGCCGGCGCGCGCGCTGGAAGGTCAGAAACTGCTGTTGTGTGTCGGAGGCGGGATCGCGGCGTACAAGGCGCTGGAACTGGTGCGGCGCCTGCGCGACGCCGGTGCCCAGGTGCAGGTGGCGATGACCGCCGGTGCCCAGCAGTTCGTCACTCCGCTCAGTTTCCAGGCCCTGTCCGGGCAGCCGACCCGCACCACGCTGTGGGACAGCGCCGCCGAACAGGCCATGGGTCACATCGAACTGGCCCGCTGGGCCGACCGCATCGTGGTCGCCCCGGGGACCGCCGATCTGCTGGCCCGGCTGGCGCAGGGCCATGCCGATGACCTGGTCAGCACGTTGTGCCTGGCCAGCACCGCGCCGTTGACGATCTGCCCGGCGATGAACCACCGCATGTGGCTGCATCCGGCCACCCAGGCGAACATCGCCCTGCTGCGCCAGCGCGGCGCGCAGGTGATCGGCCCGGTCGACGGTCCGCTGGCCGAGGGCGAATCCGGTCCCGGTCGTCTGGCCGAGCCCGGCGACATCGTCGCCGCGCTGGCCGCCAATGGCAGTACCACGGCGGCGGCTGCCGCACCGGAAACCCGCGCGCTGCAGGGCCTGCGCCTGCTGATCAGCGCTGGCCCGACCTATGAAGACATCGATCCGGTGCGCTACGTCGGCAACCGCAGCAGCGGCAAGATGGGCTTTGCCCTGGCCGCGGCCGCCGCGACGATGGGCGCCCAGGTGGTGCTGGTCAGCGGCCCGGTGCAGCTGCCGACGCCGCCCGGCGTGCAGCGCGTGGACGTGCGCTCGGCCGCGCAGATGCGCGATGCCGTGCTGAAGTCGCTGCCGGCCGACATCTATATCGGTGCCGCCGCGGTGTCCGACTACACTCCGCGCCAAGTGGCTGCGCAGAAGCTGAAGAAGACCGCCGACAGCCAGTCGCTGGTGATCGAGCTGGTGCGCACGCCGGACATCCTGGCCGAAGTCGCCGCGCAGACGCAGTCGCTGAAGCTGGTGGTCGGCTTTGCCGCCGAAACCCACGACGTGGAGAAGTACGCACGCGGCAAGCTGGTCGACAAGCGCCTGGACCTGGTGATCGCCAATCAGGTCGGCATCAGCGGCGGCGGTTTCGAGAGCGACAACAACGCCGCCACTGCCTTCTGGCAGGACGGTGAACAGGTATTCCCGGCCACCTCCAAGCGCGAGCTGGCCGAACAACTGCTGGCGCTGATCGCGCGGAGACTCCAGGCATGACCCAGGCTTTCACTTCCCAACCGCTGCAGGTCAAGCTGCTCGATCCGCGCTTCGGCGACAGCTGGCCGCTGCCGGCCTACGCCACCGAAGCCAGCGCCGGCATGGACCTGCGCGCGGCGCTGGATACCGCGCTGACCCTGCAGCCGGGCGACACCGCGCTGGTGCCCAGCGGCCTGGCCATCCATATCGCCGATCCGCACCTGTGCGCGGTGATCCTGCCGCGTTCCGGGCTGGGTCACCGCCACGGCATCGTGCTCGGCAACGGCACCGGCCTGATCGACGCCGATTACCAGGGCCCGCTGCTGATCAGCGTCTGGAACCGTGGCCGCGAGGCCTTCACCATCGAGCCGGGCGATCGCATCGCGCAGCTGGTGGTCGTGCCGATTGCCCGCGTCAGCCTGCAGGTGGTGGATACTTTCACCGACAGCGTGCGGGGAACGGGTGGATTCGGCCATACCGGGGTGCGTTGACAGGGGACATCGATGAGCGGCATCGGGGAAGGACAGCGGGGACGGTCGTTGGGACGCAGTGCGCCACTACTGGGGGTGCTGCTGGTCCTGCTGGCTGGCTGGTTCGGATGGAGCGCGGTGCAGCAATGGCGCCAGGAGGCCAACGGCCAGGCGCTGGAAGCTGCGCGTGACCAGGCTGTGCAAGGCCTGCAGGAGGCCGCTGCCGGCCAGCTGAAGCAGCTGCAGCAGCAGCTGAAGAACGAGCGCGTGCAGCAGGCGCTGCAGGCCGGCGATGCCGCTGCGGCGGCACTCGCGGTCCGCGAGAGCTGGACCGGCGTCGAGCACGCCGAAGTACTGACCGCCGATCTGGCCAACGCCTACGCCGACCCGGCGACCTTCGGCTATGCCCGGTTGGCGCTGCTGGAAGCCGCATTGGCCGAGACCGGCCCCAGCCTGCGCGTGGTCCGCGATGGGGGTGGCAATCGTCTTGGCCTGGCGGCACCGGTGCCGCTGGGCAGCCTGGGCCCGGCAGTGCTCTACGTGCGCCAGCCGTTGCTGCGACTGACCTCGCCGCTGGACCAGGTGAGTGCGCCATCGGCCGGTTTCCTTGGCCTGCGCCAGGGCGCGCATGACCTCGTCGCCCAGGGCGATGCCAGCCTGGCCGAAAGTGCCGAAGCATTGGCGCGGCCAATTCCGGGTACGCCGTTGCGGCTGGTGGCCGCGGTACCCAATGTCGAACCCGGTCCGCTGGGCCTGGGTTCGCTGGCCAGCGCCATCGTTGCGCTGCTGCTGGCGTTCATCGCCGTGCTGCTGGTGGTGGGTCGCGGCCGCCTGCCCAAGACGCTGCCGCTGCCGCGCCGCGCGGCCGTGGCGGAAGCGGATCATGGCCCGACCCTGAGCGAGAGCCTGCAGATGGCGCCGCCGCCGGTGGCCGAGGCCAGCACAACTGAAAGTGCACCGCCGCCCCCGCCGCCGGTTCCGGCCGAGGAACTGGCGGCCGGTATCTTCCGCGCCTACGACATCCGCGGCGTGGTGGGCAGCCAACTGACGCCGAAGACGGCGGCGCTGATCGGCCAGGCCATCGGTACCGTGGCACTGGAGCAGGGCCTGCGCGAGGTGGTGATCGGCCGCGACGGCCGCCTGTCCGGCCCGGAACTGGCCGCAGGGTTGGCCGAGGGCCTGAGGCGCGCCGGTTGCGCGGTGATCGACATCGGCCTGGCACCGACCCCGGTCGTGTACTACGCCGCCTTCCATCTGCGCACCGGCACCTGCGTGGCGGTCACCGGCAGTCATAACCCGCCCGAGTACAACGGCTTCAAGGTGGTCATCGGCGGCGAGACGCTGTCCGGCGATGCCATCACCGATCTCTACCAGCGCATCATCGAAGGCCGCCTGGTACAGGCCGCCGAGCCGGGCGATTACCAGCAGCGCGATGTCAGTGCCGACTACATCCAGCGCATCGCCGACGACGTGCAGCTGGACCGCCCGTTGAAGGTCGTGGCCGATGCCGGCAACGGCGTCGCCGGTGCGCTCGCACCGCAGCTGCTGGAAGCGATCGGTGCTGAAGTCATTCCGCTGTACTGCGATGTCGACGGTACCTTCCCCAACCATCATCCCGACCCGAGCGAACCGGCCAACCTGGAAGACCTGGTGCAGACGGTCAAGCGCTTCGGCGCCGACCTCGGTGTCGCCTTCGATGGCGATGGCGACCGGCTGGGCGTGGTCACCGGCGAAGGCAGGATCATCTATGCCGACCGCCTGCTGATGCTGTTTGCCGCCGATGTGCTGATGCGCAACCCCGGCGCGATGGTGATCTACGACGTGAAGTGCACCGGCAAGCTGTCCGACCACGTGCTGCGCAATGGTGGCAGCCCGCTGATGTGGAAGACCGGGCATTCGCTGATGAAGGCGAAGATGCGCGAGACCGACGCCGAGCTGGCCGGCGAGATGAGCGGCCACTTCTTCTTCAAGGAGCGCTGGTTCGGTTTCGACGATGGCCTGTATGCGGCGGCGCGCCTGCTGGAGATCCTGGCCCAGCGCGAGGAGACCCCGGATGAGGTACTGGCAGAGCTGCCGGAGATGGTGGCCACGCCGGAACTGAAGGTGCCGGTGGCCGACGGTACGCCACATGCGCTGGTGGCGATGCTGGTGGCGGCGGCGCAGTCACCGGACAACCCGTATGTGGGCGGCCGCCTGTCGACCATCGACGGCCTGCGTGTGGACTTCCCCGATGGCTGGGGCCTGGTGCGTGCCTCCAATACGACGCCGGTGCTGGTGCTGCGCTTCGAGGGCAACGACGAGGCGGCACTGGAACGCATCCAGGCGCTGTTCCGCAGCCAGCTGCAACCGGTGCTGGGCGAGACCCCACTGGGGTTCTGAGGTGGGGCCGGGCTGCGCCCGGCACCCGCCGAATCAACGTCAACGTCAAAGGCCGGCTATCCGTGGGATGGCGGGGCGGTGTCGGAGTGCGGGGACGCAGCAAGTACGTCCCTGTAAGCTTGGCAGCCGCATCCATGCGGCTGACACCCCGCACTCCGACACCGCCCCACCCCTGACAATGTCCTGGAGCTGTTGGTAGGTGTCGACCTTGGTCGACACAGTAGATCCACGCCATGCGTGGATGTTCTTCCGAATTCGCTTTGGTGGGTGTCGACCTTGGTCGACACACCCTCACCCCTTGAACCGCAATCCCACGCCCGGTTCGGTGAACAGGTAGCGCGAATCCAGCGCCGAATCACCCAGCTTGTGCCGCAGCTTGCCGACCAGGATGCGCAGGTAATGGGTGTCGTGCTGGTGGGTCGGCCCCCAGATCTCCTGCAGGATCTGCGGCTGGGTCACCACGCGCCCGGCATTGCGCAGCAGCAGCGACAGCAGCGCGTATTCCTTGCGGGTCAGCGCCACCGGTTCACCATCGAGTGCCACTTCACGGCGCACCAGGTCCACATGCAGATGGCCATCGTCGAACACCGGCGGGGTGCCGTCGCTGGGCACGCTGCGCGTGCGCAGCAGCGCCCGTACCCGCGCCATCAGCTCCTGGGTACCGAAGGGTTTGGTCACGTAGTCGTTGGCGCCGTTGTCCAGCGCCCGCACCTTCTCGGTTTCGCCGGCGCGAACGGTCAGCATGATCACCGGCACCTGGCTCCATTGCCGCAGCTGCTCCAGCACCTCGTGGCCTTCCATGTCCGGCAGGCCGATGTCCAGGATCACCAGGTCCATGTCTTCGCTGGCGGCCATCTCCAGGCCTTCCTGGCCGGTCGCGGCCTGCCGTACCTGGTAGCCCTGCGCGCGCAGGCTGATATCCAGGAACCGGCGGATCTGGGTTTCATCATCGATCACCAGCACGCGCGCGGCCGGCACGCTGGCATCAATCGGGGTCGGGCTCATCGTGGGAGGCTGGCTTGAGCAGGGGCAGGGTGATGCGGATCAGGGTACCGCGACCGTCGCGTCCGGGCAGCGCCTGCACGCTGCCGCCATGCGCGCCGATCATGCCCTGGCAGATGGTCAGGCCCAGGCCGGTGCCGTGGCGGCCGCGGTCGCCGCGCTCGACGCTGTAGAACATGTCGAAGATGCGCGCACGCTCGTCATCGGGAATGCCGGGGCCGGCATCGATCACGTCGATGCGCAGCTGGCCGTCCAGCTCGCGCGCCTGCACCTGCACGGCGGCATCGGGCGGCGAGAACTTGGCCGCGTTTTCCATCACATTGAACACGGCCTGCTCGACCAGCGCCGGGTGCACCCAGATCGGCGCCAGCGTGGAGGGAATATCCAGCTCCAGCCGTACCTTGGGCTGGTAGCGCTGCAGGCGCCGCGCCGCCGAGCCGATCAGTTCGTCCACGCCGATCCAGTCGCGGTTGATCTTCAATCCTTCGTGGCCGAGGCGGGTCATGTCCAGCAGGTTCTGGATGTAGCGGTCCAGCCGTTCGCCCTCGACCAGGATGGTGTCCAGCAGGGCACGGCGATCGGCTGTATCCATCGCCGTACCGTAGCTGGCCAGGCTGTCGGCCGAACCGATCATCGCCGCCAGCGGCGAGCGCAGATCGTGCGATACCGAAGAGAGCAGGGCCGAGCGCAATCGCTCGGTCTCGTTGCTGACGTGGGCCTGTTCCAGTTCGGCCACCAGCCGCGTGCGCAGCGCGGCCTGCGCGATGTCATCCACCATCGCTTCGGCCAGCTGCCGCTGCTCGGGCAGCAGGCGCGCCTGCGCGCCGGGCAGGTACAGGCCGGCCACGCCGATCGCGCGGTCTTCGCCATCCAGCAGCGGCAGGAACCACCATTGCGCGCCGGCCAGAGTGTCGGTGAAGCGGCCGCTGGGCTGGCCGTGGCGCAGCGCCCAGTCGGCGGCGGCCAGATCGGTATCGCCAGGCTGGCTGCGGCCACCGGTTGCGGTATCGGCGCCGATCCGCAGCCACGCCGGCACGTCCATGGCCTGTTCCAGTGCATGCCGACCCGCCTGCGCCACCTCTCCGTTGCCGGCGGCACTGGCCAGCTGGCGGCCCAACTGCTGGCGCGCACGCGCATGGCGGTTGGCGGCACGCAGCGCGATCACCTGCATGCGCAGGCGCGAGGCCAGGCGTCCGGCCACCAGCGCGGCGGCCAGGAACAGGAACACGGTGATCACGCCCTGGCGCGCGCCGATGGCGAAGGTGAAGCGTGGCGCGATGAACAGGAAGTTGTAGGCCAGGAAGCACAGGATCGCCGCCATCACCGCCACGCTGGCGCGGGTGCGCGCCGCCACCAGCACCACCGCGACGATGAACACCATCGACAGGTCGGCCATGCCCACCCAGTGTTCGGCCAGCCACGCCACCGCACAGGCCAGCGCGGTAGCGATCAGGGCTTGTGCCGGTTCATGACTGATACCGCGCATTGGCGGCAGCAGGCTCTCGCGGCGCGAGCGTGCGCGTGCCTGCGGTGTGCTGATGATGGTGATCTCGTAATGCGCGCCACGCTGGATCAGCTGCTGGGTCAGGGTGCGGTTGAACATCCGTGCCAGTGGACGTTCGCGGGTCCGGCCCAGCACCAGGGTCGACACGCCGTTGTGTGCGGCATGGTCGAGCAGGGCATCGGCGATGCTCGATCCATGCAGCAGTTCGGCGTCGCCGCCCAGGCGCCTTGCCAGCGCAAAGGCCGCATCGATCTCGCGCCGGGTCGCCTCGTCCTGGCGCCGGCCCTGCACGGTCACTACCGTCCACGGCGCGTCACGGCGCTCTGCGATGCGCCGCGCCACGCGCACCAGGTATTCGCTCTGGCCGCCGCCATCAATGGCCACCAGAACGCCGCGACGCAGGGGCAGATTGCCTTCGCCACGCGCGGCGCGGGTTTCGCGCAGGCTGCTGTCGACGCGGTCGGCGGCCTCCTGCATCGCCAGTTCGCGCAGCGCGGTCAGGTTGGCCGGTGAGAAGAACGCCTGCAGTGCCTGTGCGGCCTGTTCGGGCACATAGACCTTGCCCTGCTGCAGGCGCGCGATCAGTTCGCGCGGCGGCAGGTCCACCAGCACGATGTCGTGCAGTCGGTCGAGCACACCGTCCGGCACGGTCTCGCTGACGCGTACGCCGGTGATGCGCATCACCACATCGTTGAGGCTTTCCAGATGCTGGATGTTGACCGTGGTCCAGACGTCAATGCCGGCGTCCAGCAGCTCCATCACGTCCTGCCAGCGGCGCTCATGGCGGCTGCCCGGCGCGTTGCGATGGGCCAGTTCATCCACCAGTACCAGCGCTGGGTGCCGCGCGAGCACGGCATCCAGGTCCATCTCCTGCAGGGTGTGGCCGTGGTAGGCCACCGCTTTCAGCGACAGCTGCGGCAGGCCCTCCAGCAGCGCCTGGGTATCGGCGCGGCCGTGGGTTTCCACCAGCCCGACCACCAGGTCAACGCCGCGGCGCAGCTGTTCCTGCGCGCGGGTCAGCATGGTGTAGGTCTTGCCCACGCCCGGCGCCGCGCCGAGGAACACGGTCAGCTTGCCGCCGGCTTCGCGTTGCAGGCCTTCGACCAGGGCATCGGCCTGGCGGGTACGCGCATCAGTCATGGGTGCCGCTGTCATGCCCGCCATTGTGCGCGCAGCCGGTGCAGGCCGGCATCACGGCGCCTTGGCCGCGTGGTCCAGCGCGAAGTTCAGCGTCACCACGTTCACCCGCGGCTGGCCGAACAGGCCCCACTGGCGGCCTTCGGTATGCGCCTGCACCAGCGCTTGTACGCGCGCCACCGGCAGGCCACGGGCACGCGCTACGCGTGCCACCTGCAGCTGAGCCGCCGCCGGCGACAGCTGCGGATCCAGGCCGCCTGCGGACTGGGTGACCAGATCCGCAGGCACCTGCGCCGGCGCGACACCTTCGCGTGCGGCTACCGCAGCCGTGCTGGCAGCCACGCGCTCGGCCAGTGCCGGGTTGCTGCGCGCCATGTTGGAACCGGCCGCGGCCATCGGGTCGTAGTTGGCGGCCGACGGGCGCGCCTGGAAGTAGCCGTCACCGGTGAACGGCTGCGACAGCCATGCCGAGCCGCGTACCTGGCCGTTGCCATCGCGCAGCAGGCTGCCCTCGGCCTGGGTCGGGTAGGCCAGGCCGGCGAAGCCGGTGGCGATGCCGGCGTAGACCGCGCCGGCCAGCAGCAGGGTGGCCAGGCCCAGGCCGATCGCCGGGCGCCAGCTTGCGCCATCCTGCAGGCTGGCCACGCGGGCCTCGGCCTTCTGTTCGCGCGGAAGGGAAGACGAAGTGGAAACAGTACGGTTCATGCGCCGAATACCAGGACAAGAAGGAGGTCGATCGCCTTGATTGCCGCGAACGGCAGCAGCACGCCGCCGAGGCCGTACACCAGCATGTTCCGGCGCAGCAGCGCCGTTGCGGTGGCCGGGCGGAAGCGCACGCCACGCAGGGCGAGCGGAATCAGGGCGGGAATCACCAGGGCGTTGAAGATCAGTGCTGCCAGCACCGCGTTGCGCGGGCTCGACAGCTGCATCACGTTCAGTGCGGCCATGGTCGGCACCGCGGCGGCGAACAGCGCCGGCAGGATCGCGAAGTACTTGGAGACGTCGTTGGCCAGCGAGAAGGTGGTCAGCGCGCCGCGGGTGATCAGCTGCTGCTTGCCCACTTCCACCACCGCCAGCAGCTTGGCCGGGTCCGAATCCAGGTCGACCATGTTGCCGGCCTCTTTCGCCGCCTGCGTGCCGGAGTTCATCGCCAGGCCGATGTCGGCCTGGGCCAGCGCCGGGGCGTCGTTGGTACCGTCGCCGACCATCGCCACCAGGCGGCCACCGGCCTGCTCCTGGCGGATGCGCGCCAGCTTGTCTTCCGGCCGCGCTTCGGCGATGTAGTCGTCCACACCGGCCTCGGCAGCGATGGCGGCGGCGGTCAGCGGGTTGTCACCGGTGATCATCACCGTGCGGATGCCCATCGCCCGCAGCTGCGCGAACTTCTCGCGCATGCCGTGCTTGACCACGTCCGACAGCTCGATCACGCCCAGCACGTGGCGGCCCTCGGCCACCACCAGCGGGGTGGCGCCGTTGCGCGCGACCTGCTCGACACGACCGGCCAGCTCGGCCGGCACGTTGCCGCCCAGCACCTGCACGTGGGCACGGATCGCATCGGCGGCACCCTTGCGGATCTGCCGCCCATGTTCCAGGTCCACGCCGGACATGCGGGTCTGGGCAGTGAAGGCCAGGTAGTCGGCATGGTCCGGTTCGGCGGTGGCGCAGCCCTGTTCGCGCGCCAGGCGCACGATCGACTTGCCTTCCGGGGTCGGGTCGGCCAGCGAAGACAGCAGCGCCGCTTCACGCAGCTGGCTGGCATCGATACCGGCCAACGGATGGAAGTGGCTGGCCTGGCGGTCGCCGTAGGTGATGGTGCCGGTCTTGTCCAGCAGCAGCACGTCGACGTCGCCGGCCACCTCCACCGCCTTGCCCGACTTGGCCAGCACATTGGCGGCCAGCGCACGGTTCATGCCGGCGATGCCGATGGCCGGCAGCAGCCCGCCGATGGTGGTCGGGATCAGGCACACCAGCAGCGCGATCAGCAACAGCGGGTCGACCTTGACGCCCACGGAGGCGCCGATCGCAGGCAGCGTCGCCACCACCACCAGGAAGGTCAGCGTCATCGCCGCCAGCAGCAGGGTCAGCGCGATCTCGTTCGGGGTCTTCTGGCGGTTGGCACCCTCCACCAGGGCAATCATCCGGTCCAGGAAGCTGTGGCCCGGCTCGGCGGTCACCCGCACGATGATCTGGTCGGACAGCACCTTGGTGCCGCCGATCACACCGGAACGGTCGGTGCCAGCCTCGCGCAGCACCGGTGCCGATTCGCCGGTCACCGCCGCTTCGTTGATGGTGGCCAGGCCCTGCACGATCTCGCCGTCGGCCGGCACCAGCTCACCGGCACTGACGATCACATGGTCGCCCGGGCGCAGTTCGGCGGCGGGTACCTGGGTTTCGGCCGCGCCCGGCTGCGGCGCAGCCAGCCGGCGCGCCACCAGATCCTGGCGGGCACGGCGCAGCGAGGCGGCCTGGCCACGGCCGCGGGCTTCGGCCACGGCCTCGGCGAAGTTGCCGAACAGCACGGTCACCAGCAGGATCGCGGTCACCGCCAGGCCGAAGCCCAGCGGTGCATTGCCGGTCAGGGTGACGATCGCTGCCACGATCGTGCCGGCCATCACCACCGCCATCACCGGGCTGCGCACCAGATGCATCGGCGACAGCTTGCGCACCGCCTCGATCAGCGCACGGCGCAGGCCGGCGGCATCGAGCAGGGCAGGGCGCGGCGCATGGGAAGTACGGGTTGAACTTGCATGACTACTCATGGGGGTGTCCTCAGTGCAGTCCCAGGCTCAGGTGGTCGGCAATCGGGCCGAGTACCAGCGCCGGCATGAACTGCAGCACGGTCAGGATGACGATCACCGAGACCAGGGTCAGGGCGAAGGTCGGCGTTTCGATCTGCAGGCTGCCGGCAGACTCCGGCGCCTGGCGCTTGGCGGCCAGCTGTGCGGCCACCACCAGCGGGATGATCAGCAGTGGGAAGCGGCCCAGCAGCAGCACCAGCGAGCAGCTCAGGTTCCACCACAGCGTGGCGTCACCCAGCCCTTCGAAGCCCGAACCGTTGTTGGCATAGGCCGAGACGTATTCGTAGAAGACCTGGCTGATGCCATGGAAGCCAGGGTTGGACGTGCCCGCCAGGCCGGGTACGGCCAGGGTGATCGCGGTGAACACCAGCAGGGTGATCGGCTGCAGCAGCACCAGCAGGGCCAACAGGCGGACCTGTGGCGTCTCCAGCTTGCGGCCGAACAGTTCCGGCGTGCGCCCGGTCATCAACCCGGCCAGGAACACGCCCAGCAGCAGGTACACGATGAACTGCTGCAGGCCACAACCGATGCCGCCCCAGATCGCGCTGACCAGCATGTTGACCATCGCGATGCCGCCACTGAGCGGCGCCAGCGAATCGTGCATGCCGTTGACCGAGCCGTTCGAGACCTGGGTGGTCACCGCCGCCCACAGCGCAGTGCCGTCGGCACCGAAGCGCACCTCTTTGCCTTCCATCAGCAACGGCGTGGCGGCGCTGGCGCTATGCCCTTCGCTCCACATCATCGCGCCGGTGGACAGCAGCGACATGCCCAGCATGCAACTGAACACCAGGGCGCCGAAGCGGCGCCGGCCGGTGAACGCGCCGATCATGAAGATCACCGCCATCGGCACCAGCAGGATGCCGACGATCTCCAGCGCGTTCGACAGCGGGGTCGGGTTCTCCAGCGGGAAGCTGCTGTTCGGGCCGTACCAGCCGCCACCGTTGGCACCCAGCTGCTTGGCCGCGACCATTGCCGCCACCGGGCCCAACGGCAGCTTCTGTACGGCCATGCCGGCACTGGCATCGATCGGTGTGGCCTGTGGGCCACTGGCCATCGTCGATGGCACGCCCTGGCTGGTCAGCACCAGCGTCCACACCAGGCACAGCGGCAGCAGGAAGCGCACGCACAGGCGCACCACGTCCACGTAGTAGTTGCCTACCGCCACCTGGCGGTCATCGCCGCTGCCGGTGGCCGCCGCAGTCTGCGGCGCACGCGAGAACAACGCGCGCAGCGTGGCCACCGCCAGCGCCAGGCCCATCATCGGCGTCACCACCTGCAGGCCGGTGATGCCGGTCATCTGCGAGAGGTAGGACAGCTGCGCCTGGCCCGAATAGTGCTGCTGGTTGGTGTTGGTCAGGAACGAGATCATCGTGTGCAGCGCGGTGTCCCAGCGCATGTTCGGGATCTGATCCGGATTCAGCGGCAGCCAGGCCTGGGTCATGAACACCGCCTGGGTCAGTACCGCGACCACCACGTTGCTCAGTACGAAGGCCAGCACGTAGCCGCGCCAGGACATCGAGCGCGATGGATCGACGCCGAACACCCTGTACAGCGGCTTCTCGATCCAGTGGAACAGCACGTCGACCTTCATCGGCGTGCCACGCATCACGCGGGCCAGGTACAGGCCCAGCGGCCACGCCAGCAGCAGGCTGGCGGCAATAATCACAAGCATCTCAGTCATGGCCGGCTCCGCTCAGAACGACTCGGGCCGCAGCACGACATAAAGAAGATAGGCGGCGGCGACCAGCACCAGCACGCCACACAACAACGACAGCCAGGGGGACATTGCAATAGCGTCCTGGTGGAACCCCTCCACCTCAGGTCGTCATCGTCGTCCTGCCGCCCATAAACGCACTACGCGCCGGACCGGGCCGACGCGTAAAGAGTGCATAAATTTCGTGGGCCAGGCCGTAACCAGGCCACGGGTAGCGCCGGGCCATGCCCGGCGGCAGGAGCGTCGTCAGCCCGCCGGGGCAGCCGGTGCCACGCCCTTCAGCTCGCGATAGCGCTGCAGGGTGCTTTCAATTTCGGCCTTCAACGCCTGCTGCTGCTGCAGGAACCCGGCCTGCAGGCGCTGCTGCGCCTGCAGCTGCACGTGCCGCTGGCGGATCGCCTCGGCCTGCTTGTCGGCCACCTTGGCGCCGGCCAGTTCGCGATCACCGGCGGCCGACAGCAGGGCCACCAGCGACTCACGCAGGCTGGTGACGTTGTACTCGGCCGTCTTCAAGTTGTTGTCCAGCACTTCCTGGCGCTCGGCGAACACCCGGCGCAGGTCGTCCTCGCTGCCATAGGTGGTCAGCATCGCCTGCTCGGTGCGCTGGCGGGTCTGCTCGGCCATCAGATCCAGCTGCTGCTGCGCGGCCACCGTGCTGGCGGCGGCACGCTCTTCGTCGGTCAACGCGCGCTGGACCTGCGCATTGCGCAGGCCACTTTTCGCGTTGAATTCCTCGCGGGCATGGTTGACCGCATCGGCCGGCAGCGAATCACTGCAGATCCGCTCCTTGCCCTCGTTCCAGCAGTACAGCTTCTTCTCCACCTTGTCGCCACCCCGCGACTGCGCCGGCAGCGTGAACGGCATGGCCAGCAGCAGGCCGGCAAAGAGAACAGCAGGAACTCGGGACATGACCTTTCCCCTGGTCGGTCAGCGGATCGAACGGACGCCGTACTGGGCCCGGTAGGCTTCCAGCGGCTGCCGGTAGCCCACAAGTTCCGGGTTGCCGGAGGCGAAATCAAGCAGATCGGCCAGCGATGCCACGGCGATCACCGGAATGCCGGCCTCCTCGGCCACCGACTGCGCCGCCGAACGGCGATCGGTTTCCGAAGCGATCTCCTGGCGGTCAAGCGCCACCACGATGCCGGCCGGGGTGCCACCGGCAGCGCGAATGATGCCCAGCGCTTCGCGGATCGCGGTACCGGCGGTGATCACGTCGTCGACGATCAGCACGCGCTTGCCATTCATGTCGGCGCCGATCAGCTGGCCGCCTTCGCCATGGTCCTTGGCTTCCTTGCGGTTGAACGACAGCGGCAGGTCGCGGCCACGCTGGGCCAGCTCACAGGCCATCGCGGTGGCCAGCGGGATGCCCTTGTAGGCCGGGCCGAACACCACGTCGTACTTGATTCCGGTGGCATCGATGGCATCGGCGTAGCAGGCGCCAAGCTGCGACAGCAGCGAACCGGAGTCGAAACGACCGGCGTTGAAGAAATAGGGGCTCAGCCGGCCGGACTTGAGGGTGAACTGGCCGAAGCGCAGGGCGTCGGCGGTCAGGGCCAGCTGCAGGAAACGGTGGCGGTGGTCGCTCATCAAAACTCGATTCATCTTCATTTGGAGCATAAATCCTAATCCAGCTGGGCGTTTCGCGCTCGTCCGGACCCGTGTGAAGGGCGTCGCGGCCTGGCCGGGCAGACTGCGCAGCCCCGCGGGCAACCGGTATGCTTGCCCGGTTTCCTGTCGTAGGTCCCTTGCATGCGCATCATCAGTTTCAACGCCAATGGCATCCGTTCCGCCGCGACCAAGGGCTTCCTCGACTGGTTCCGTGCCCAGGACGCCGACGTCCTGTGCATCCAGGAGACCAAGGCCCAGGAAGACCAGCTGACCGACCCGATGTTCCGTCCAGACGGGCACCACTGCTTCTATCGCGACGCCATCACCAAGAAGGGCTACAGCGGCGTGGCGATCTACAGCAAGCGCGAGCCGGATCAGGTCATCACCTCGCTGGGCTGGGCGCCGTTCGACGACGAAGGCCGCTACATCGAGGCGCGCTACGGCAACCTCAGCGTGGTCTCCTTCTACATCCCGTCCGGCAGCTCGGGCGACCTGCGCCAGGGCTTCAAGTTCGAAGTGATGGAATGGCTGCGGCCGATCCTGGAGGAGTGGGCGCGCAGCGGCCGCGACTACGTGCTGTGCGGCGACTGGAACATCGTGCGTTCGGCGCTGGACATCAAGAACTGGAAGTCCAACCAGAAGAATTCCGGCTGCCTGCCGGAGGAGCGCGACTGGCTCAACGCCCTGTGCGCCGACCACGGCCAGGCCACCGATGTCGCCGCCGGCCGTGGCTGGGCCGATGCCTACCGCCTGCTCAACCCCACCGGCGAGGATTACACCTGGTGGAGCAACCGCGGCGCCGCCCGTGCGAACAACGTCGGTTGGCGTATCGACTACCAGTTCATCACTCCGGGCCTGCGCGACAAACTGCGTAGTTGTTCGATCTACCGCGACGAGCGCTTCTCCGACCACGCCCCGTTCACCGTGGACTACGACCTGTGACCGAGGCCGCCAAGCCGCGCCGACCGTGGCAGCAGGTGGTTTCCAACCTGAGCCAGCGCAAGGTGCTGGCGATGCTGCTGCTCGGTTTCAGTTCGGGCCTGCCCATCTATCTGGTGGGCAACACGCTCGGCTTCTGGATGCGCAAGGAAGGCATCGAGCTGAGCACGATCGGTTTCCTGTCATGGGTCGGGCTGGCCTACACCATGAAGTTCCTGTGGGCGCCGATCGTCGACAAGACCGACGTGCCTCTGTTCGGTCGTTTCGGCCGCCGCCGCGGCTGGATGCTGCTGTCGCAGCTGGTCGTAGTGGTGGGCCTTGTCGGCATGGCGCTGGTCCAGCCCAAGGGCGGCCAGATCCAGTTCCTGGGCATCGCCTGGCAGCACATCGTCGTGTTCGGCGTAATGGCCGTGATCGTGGCGTTTGCTTCGGCCACCCAGGACATCGTCATCGATGCCTGGCGCATTGAAAGTGCTGACAACAGCGAGCAGCTTGGCCTGCTGACCTCATCCTCGGCATTGGGCTACCGCACTGCCTTGCTGGTCACCGATGCGCTGATCCTGATCATCGCGGCCCGTGTTGGCTGGCAGGTCTCCTACGAGATCATGGCCGTGCTGATGGCGCTTGGCGTGGTAGCCGTGGTCATGGCCCGTGAACCCGCGCGGGAAGTGGCTGCCGTGCAGGCACAGGCGACCTCCCTGTGGACGCCGCGCGGCCTGTTCGACGCCGTGGCGGGGCCGTTCATCGCCTTCGTCCGCGAGCATCGCAGCGGCGCGATCCTGATCCTGGTGGCCATCAGCGTTTATCGCATGGCCGACTTCGTCATGGGGCCGATGGCCAACCCCTTCTATGTCGATCTCGGCCTGGACGAGGACACCGTGGGCGCCGTGCGTGGCTCGGTGGGCCTGGTCGCGACCTTCGTCGGCATTGCTGCGGCGGGCCTGGTCTCGGTTCGCTGGGGGGTGCTGGCGGCGCTGATGGTGGGTGCCGTGCTGGGGCCGGCCTCCAACCTGGCATTTGCCTGGCTGGCCTATTCGGGCCCAGACACGACCCATTTTGCTGTGGCCATGGCCATCGACAACTTCGCCAGCGGTTTCGCCGGTACGGCGCTGATCGCCTATATGTCCAGCCTGACCAGCATCGGATACACCGCAACCCAGTACGCGCTGCTGAGTTCGTTCTACGCGATGCCCGGCAAGGCGCTCAAGGGGCTCTCGGGGTGGTCGGTACAGACGCTCGCACAGGGCCGGACGCTGCTGGAAGGCTACGCGCTGTTCTTCGTCGGTACCGCGCTGGTGGCGATCCCGGTGGTGATCCTCTGCGCCCTGCTGATCCTGCAGCAGCGCCGTCGCCAGGCCTCCAGCTCGACCTGATTGCCTGCCCGTCCGGTCTGCGGGATCATCGCCCCGACGCGCCGAGGGGGCGGTGCCTTGCGAACGGGGAAGCGAGCATGGCCGACGTTGTGCTGCGGGACCTGGACCCGCTGCTGCTGGAACGCATCAAACGCGTCGCGGTCGCCCGCGGCTGGACCCACGAACAGACCTGCGCCGCTTTGCTGGAGCAGGGCCTGTTCAGCAGTGAACTGGAGGTCCGCTCCGGCTTCGGTGATCCCGAAGTGGACGCGCTCTCCGACGCCATCGCCGCCCTGCAGGCCTTGCCCGCAGGGCAGGGCTTCGATTAGCGGCCGCGCCGCAATGCTGTAGAGCCGAGCCCACGCTCGGCTGCCCGGTAGATCCACGCCATGCGTGGATGACGCCACCTCACGCCAGGTGAATCGCCCCGAGGATCCGCGGCCCCTTGGCCCCGGTCACGCTCGGCAGGTTGCCGGCCAGCCCGTCCATCGTCCGCTGCGCCAGCCACGCAAAGCCCATGGCCTCCACGTACTCCGGGTCCAGCCCGTGCACCGCGCTGGATTCCACCTGCACCCCCGGCAGCCGCGCCGCCAGCCGTTTCATCAGCTGCCGGTTGCGTACGCCGCCACCACAGACCAGCAGGCGCCGGGTCTGTGGCTGCTGCGCCAGCAGCGCATCGGCCACGGTTGCCACGGTCAGCTCCAGCAGGGTGGCCTGCACATCGGCGGCAGCGTATTGGCCTTCGCCCATGTGCACCTCGGCCCAGGCCAGGTGGAACTGCTCACGGCCGGTGCTCTTCGGCGGTGGCAGCGCGAACCACGGGTCCGAGCGCCAGCCGGCCAGCAGGCCCTCGTCTACCGCGCCACTGGCAGCGTACGCACCATCGGCATCGAAGGTGCGGCCGGTATGGCGCTGGCACCAGGCATCCATCAGCGCGTTGGCCGGGCCGGTATCGAAGCCGCGCACTGCGCCTTCGCGCGGGATCAGGGTCAGGTTGGCGATGCCGCCCAGGTTCAGCACCGCACGGTCCTCATCGGCGGCGCCCAGCATGCCCAGGTGGAAGGCCGGCATCAGCGGCGCACCATGGCCCCCGGCGGCCACGTCACGGCGGCGGAAGTCGGATACCGTGGTGATCCCGGTCAGCTCGGCGATGCGGTTGCCATCGCCCAGCTGCACGGTGAAGGCGGGGGTGGCCAGCGGGCGATGGCGCACGGTCTGGCCGTGCGAGCCGATCGCGCGGACCTGGCTGCGGTCCACGCCGGCCTCGGCCAGCAGTTGATTGGCGGCTTCGGCGAAGTTGATCGCGATCCGGGCGTCCAGCTCGCCCAGCTCCTCCAGCGAGTCCAGCGGTCCGCCTTCGCCCAGCGCCACCAGCCGCGCACGCAGCACAGGCTCCCAGCGGGCGGTCAGCCCGTGCACGAAGCGGCAGCCTCCGCCAGCGGGGAACTGCACCAGCGCGGCATCGATGCCGTCGGCGCTGGTGCCCGACATCAGGCCAAGGTACAGGGGGACGTCAGCGTCGGCAGTCGTGTTCATGGCGGGCATAAAAAAAGGACGCGGCAAGCTTGTGCTGCCGCGTCCTTCTTCGTCAACGCAGGGGTTCAGCCGCGCTTGCGGCCGGTCGCCTGCTTGTCCTTGGCGCTGGCCACCTCGGGGGCGGCCTCGTCGCGGCTGGTCGGTGCCGGGCTGGCGTCGGCGTAGATCAGCTTCTCCATGCCCTGGATGCGGGCCATCGCCGGTGCGGTCTGCGCGCGGAAGGCGACCAGCTCGGCGCCCTTCAGCGGCTCCGGCGGCGGCATGGTCACGGTCAGCGGATTGCGGTGCTCGCCGTTGACGCGGAATTCGTAGTGCAGATGCGGGCCGGTGGCCAGGCCGGTCGAGCCGACATAGCCGATCACCGTGCCCTGGGCCACGCGCTGGCCGGTCTTGATGTTCGCAAAGCGCGACATGTGCCCGTACAGGGTGGTGTGGCCGCGGCCGTGGTCGAGGATCACGACGTTGCCGTAGCCGCGCTGCACGCCGGCGAACTGCACGCGGGCATCGCCGGCGGCCATGATCGGGGTGCCGGTGCGCGCAGCGTAGTCCACGCCCTTGTGCATGCGCATCTTGCCCAGCACCGGGTGCTTGCGCGCGCCGAAAGTCGAGCTCAGCCGCGCGAACGGGATCGGCATGCGGATGAAGCTCTTCTTCAGCGAACGGCCGTTGATGTCGTAGTACTCGGACTTGCCGTTGCGGTCGAAGCGGAAGCCGGAATAGGTCTTGCCACCGGTGGTGAAGGTCGCCGCCAGGATCTTGCTGGTGTCCACCTTCTCGCCTTCGCGCCAGGTTTCATCCATCACCACGCTGAAGCGGTCGCCCGGCTGCAGGTCCTTCGAGAAGTCGATGTCGTACTTGAAGATGTCGTCGGTCATCGTCGCGATCGCCGACGGCGACAGCCCGGCGCGTCGGGCCGCGGCATACAGTGAACTGGTGATCTCGCCGCTGGTGACCACGGTGCGCGTGGAGGTCTCGCGCTGGGTCACCTTCTCCTTGATGTCGTCGCCGGTCAGGCTCAGTTCCACCCGGTTGTCGGCATCGCGGTCGAAACGGATGCTGCGCAGGTCACCGGACAGCGGCATGTCGAAGGCGATCTCGGCGCCCGGGCGGAGCTTGGTCAGCGCCTCGCGTGCACCGGGGTGGTCCAGCACCCGGTGCAGGGTGGTGGCCGGGATGCCCGCCTTGTCGAACAGATCGCTCAGGGTCTGGCCGCGCTCCACGCGCAGCACCTGCCAGCTGTCACCGGGCACCTGCTGCTGGCGGGCCATGGTCAGCGGCGGCAACGGCAGTGCCAGGCTGGTATGGCTGTCGGCAAAGGGGGCGTCGATGGTGTGCGAGAAGCCCGGGACGATCGTTGCCACCAGGGCGCCGATGGTCGCGAACAGGCTGGCGTGCATCCAATGGCGGCGGGTCCAGCGCTCATTGAAGGCGGCGGGAAGATGTTGCCTGAGCTTCCGATGCAGGGCGTTGTCGTGCAGGACGTGGAGGCGTTCCTGGAAGCGCTGCTTGCGTGCGCGGCCTTGTTCGGAATTGTGCATCGGCGGTTTTTTCCTGGCAGCCCGGGAGCGCGGGCCTGATCGCCGGTTACCATAGACACCTGAGAAAACCGCGTCAAACCCTTGTGCCCATTGGCTTTTGTGAAGCCAATCGGGTTAACTTTGCTTTAACACCCCACACAAGAA